>JANYIN010000062.1 GCA_025362035.1 Gemmatimonadaceae bacterium
GTTTTTCCACGGCGGCGGCGCAGGCGCTCACGGCGTTGGCGGCGTTCGGACTGGACGTGACCTCAGTGCACGTGCGGCTCACGGCGCCTGATGGATCCGTCCGCGATACGACACTCGCGTTCCCCACGACCTCCGACACGCTGCATATCGAGATGGCCGTGCCGCTGCGCACGGACGGCGAGATCTTCACCGCCGATCTCGAGCTGGCCAGTGCCGATGGGACCGTGCTGTTCAGCGGACACCAGCAAGTCATGGCGCACGCCGCGAGTGTCCCCGGCTTCGCATCCGCGACCATCATCGCCATCAGCTATTCGGGGCCGGGAAAGGACGTCAAGACGCTCTCCGTCGCCCCCGGAACCTCGTTGGTGACCGGCACCGGCTCCGTACCGGTGACGGCGACGGGACGTGATGCGAGCGGTGCCGCGGTATCGAGCGTGCTCGTTCGCTGGACCACGAGCGACGCGAGCGTGGCCACGGTGGCCTCGACTGGCCCGTCGACGGCCACGGTCACGACCACGGGCAAGCGCGGCGCCGCCATCATTTCAGCAATCAGCGCAACCGCGGTCGTCGGTACCGCGACGATTGCCGATGTTCCCCCGCCGGCGCGCGTGGTGGTCATCAGCGGAAGTGGGCAGACGGGGCCGGCGGGCCACCCACTCGCGCAGCCGCTCGTGGTGCAAGTGCAGGCAGCGGACAACCTGCCGGTGCCCGGAGCGGCTGTCACGTTCCGCGCCGTGACGACGGGGGCCAGCGTGGGCGTTGCCGCTGCGGTCGCTGATTCCAACGGACGCGCGAGCACCACACTTACCGTCGGTCCCGCGGCGGGCACCTATCAATTCGAAGCGGCGTCAGGCACACTGACACCTGCATCCGCGAGCGAATCGGCAAGTCCAGCGCCACCGACATCACTCGCGTACGTCTCCGGAAACGGTCAGAGCGGCACCGTCGGCACGTCGCTGGCGCAGCCACTGATGGTTCGCGTGTCGAACGATTTTGGCGCGCCGGTTGGCGGCGCGACCGTTCAGTGGAGCGTGCTCTCGGGCACCGGCGCGTTGAGTGCAGCGACATCGACGACTGCCGCGGACGGGTCCACCAGCATCACCTACACGCTGGGTACGACAGCGACCGCCGAGGGCATCCGCGCATCGCTGCCCGTCGCTTCCGGCAGCGTCTTCGACTTCTCGGAGACAGCGACCGCGTCTACTCCCAACTCATTGTCGAGCGCCGGCACGGGACAGCACGCGCCCGCCGGCAGTTCGCTTCCCGCGCCACTCACGGTGCTTGTCCTCGATGCGTATCGGAATCCGGTGCCGGGCGTGAGCGTCGTGTGGCGAGTCTCCGCCAGTACTGGCCCAACCGCCACCTTTGCACCGGCCATTTCCACCACGGACGCCAGCGGATCAGCCACCACAGTCGTGAACGTGGCGGGAACGCCGGGATCATTCACCGTCATGGCGTTGGTAGGCGGTCTCACCGCCACCTTCGCCGAAACGGGTGACCCGAGTTCATCCATTCCGGGTACGCTGAGCGGATACACGTACGACGCCGTGACCGGCTCACCGTTGAGCGGCGTGAGCATCGCCGTCGTGCAGGGCGGAGCGCCCGTGCAAACCGTCCAGACGTCCGCCAGCGGCACGTTCCTCACGACGCAATTGCCGGCCGGGACGTACGACATCCAATTCTCGGTGGCCGGGTACGTCAGCACCACGATCACGGCGCTGACGATCAACGGCAACACAGTGGCGCAGAGCGTGCCGCTCGTGCCGTCGAGTCCCACGCCAGGCGGGATCTCGGGCTTCGTGTATGACGCCACCCTGAATCAGGTCGTGCAGGGAACCGTCACGCTCGAGCTCCGCGGCGGAATCAACGCAACCACCGGCACGCCACTGCAGACGGTTACGGCCAGCGGCGGATCGCCGTACCTGTTCTCGAACGTTGCGGCGGGCACCTATACCATCGTCGCCGTCGCGTCTGGCTACGCGAATGCCACCAAGACCGGCATTGCCGTCGGCGCGACGACGACGAGCAACCAGAACATCTACATTTCACCCGTGGGCGTGTCCGCACTCGTGCGCATCGTGCTCACGTGGCGCGCGAACCCGCGAGATCTCGACGGCTATCTGAGCGGACCGCTTCCCAACAGCACATCACGGTTTCTGGTCTGGTACGGCAGTCGCGGAAGTCTGACCGCGGCACCGTTCGCCCAGCTGGACCAGGATGTGGTCTCGGGATTCGGCCCGGAAACAATCACCATTTCTCAGATCACACCCGGGACCTATTACTACTCAGTGGACAAGTATTCCGGAATCGGACCTCTGGAGCAGTCCGGCGCTCGGGTCGACGTGTACCTCAACAACTCGCTGGCGCAGTCCTTCTTCGTTCCAGCCGGCAGCGGCAACACGTGGAACGTGTTCTCGATGACGGGTACGACGATCACCCCGCTCAACACGTACGGGAACGTACTGATGTCGGTGGCGCGGAACGTACCGGGGATTTCGGCCTCCAGAGCCGCTCTGGTGCAGACGACCACCCTGCAGCACAGCGATGCGGACCTGATCGCCGAGATGTCGCGTCGGCACCCGAAGTCGGGCCGCCGCTCGCCGCAGTAAGCGGCCGGCGCGCAGGATTGAGAACGGGCCGGCACGCCACGCTGGCCCGCTTTCAACTCGGCAGGATCAGGGCACCGGAATCGTACAGCTCCCGCCCTGCGACGTCACGGTCGGGGGCATGAGGAACTCGCAGGTCCCGAACATGCCCGCTTGCTGGTTGATCTGCGTCTCTGCCGTTTTCAGCTGGTCGAGCCTCTTGAAGAGCGCCATGGAGTCCGTGGTCGCCGCGCAGTACGCCACGTAGGTGCGCGGACCTCCGCACACCCGGGCGCCGATCGGCGCGGCGCGGCACTGGGAGGACATGTTGCACCCGTTCGTGCTCACGAGCGCGCGGGCATCCGCCTCGAGCCGCGACAACGCCGCTCGCGCGGCGGCGGTGTCCCTGGTTTCCGCTCCGCCGGAAGGTTGACGCGACCCCATGCACGAAGCGCCGCACAGCGCGGTAACGGCCGCCGCCGTGATGACGAGCGTGCGCGCGACTCGCATGTCAGTGCGTCACGCCATCCCGATCGTAGACCACCCGACCGCCCACGACCGTGAGCATTACCCGCGCGTCGCGAATGGCGTCGGGAGGAATGCGGGTGAGGTCGTGATCGATCATCACCAGATCCGCGAGCATGCCGGGCTTCAGTATCCCGACCTCATGCTCGTGAAACCCGCTGTACGCACTGCCCGCCGTGTACGCGCGCAGCGCCTGCTCCACCGAAATCTTCTGCTCGGGATGCCACCCGTTCGGATTCTTGTCATCCAGCGTGCGCCGTGTGACCGCGGCGTAGATCCCCACCAGCGGCGTGGGTGGTGCCACGAACCAGTCGCTGCCGAACGCGAGCCTGGCTCCGTGATCCAGCAGCGACTTGAACGCATACGTTCCCTTCGCGCGTTCGGGGCCGATTACCCGCTCGGCCCAGCGGCCGTCATCGATGGCGTGATACGGCTGCATGCTCGCGATCACGCCGAGCGGCGCGAATCGGGAAATATCCGCCGGGGCGATGTGCTGCGCGTGTTCGATGCGGAAGCGGCGGTCGCGGGGGCCGTTCTCGCGCTCTACGCGTTGGAAGATGTCCAGCTGCGTGTGAATCGCACGATCGCCGATGGCGTGCACGATCACCTGCAACTTTGCCTTGTCGGCGTTGCTGGTCCAATCGTACAGGTCCTTTTCGGTGTTGACCAGTAGCCCCTTGTCACTCGGCGCGTCGCTGAACGGTTCGAACATGGCTGCTGTGTGCGAGCCGAGGGATCCGTCGACGAAGCCCTTGAGGCCGCCGATACGAAGCCAGTCGTCTCCGTGGCCGCGCGCGGACACCGTGTCGCGCAAGCGCGCCCAGCTGGACAACGGCACTGCGGCAGAGATGCGTGTGCGCAACGAGCCGTCGTGGTGCGCCCGCTCGAAGACGGCGAGGTCGGGCCAGGAGCCCATGTGATCCACGCTCGTCACGCCGCGTTCGGCCACGTATGTCATCGCTGCATCGAGCGCGTGGAGGCTCATCTCGATGCTCGGCGCAGGAACGACCGGCCACATCAGGTCCTGCGCGTTGTCCTTGAGGATGCCTGTTGGTTCGCCGGCGGCGTCTCGCACAATGGTGCCGCCCGCCACATCCCTGGTGTCGCGCGTGATCGTCGCGGCATGAAGGGCGAGCGAGTTGGCGAGATTCATGTGGCCGTCGAGGCGGTTGATCCATACCGGATTGTTTGGCGTCACCGAATCGATCCAATTCCGCTCAGGCAGGTCGCCACCCCAGTTCGTGTGATCCCAGTCTCCGTTCAGAATCCAGGTGCCGGCGGGGACCGTGGCAGCGAATGTCTTGATGCGCTGGATGAACTCCGCCTTCGTTCGCGCGTCGCGCAGTTGCACCGACGCGAGCGCAAACCCGCCGTCCAGGAAGTGTACGTGCGCATCGGTGAAGCCCGGCGTCACCATCATGCCGTGCGCGTCGATGGTCTTGACGGATGGGCCGGCGCGTTTCTTGACTTCTGCGCTCGAGCCTACCGCCTCGATGCGTTCGCCGCGAACGAGCACCGCATCGGTCCACGGGCGGGAGGGATTGCCCGTCCAGACCCGGGCGTTGACGATGGCGAGCGCAGTGAGGGGCGCCGGTGCCGGGTCGAGGCGCGCGGCCATTTGCGCGCGTGCAATGGAGTGATCGAGTGTCACGAGAGCGGCGAGGGCGACGGCTGCGGGTGTCGTGCGGTGTTTCATCGAGTGAGTTTGGCTCCGATCAGGCGGGAGCGGAAGAGCGCTTGACGCTGAGCCCCCCCGCAGGCGAGCCTTCGCAATGATCGCCACCAACATCTGGTTCTGGGTCGCGTTCGTCGCCTTCGTGCTGGCGATGCTCTCGCTGGACCTTGGCGTGTTCAATCGGACACCGCACGTGGTGGGCACCCGCGAGGCGCTCACCTGGACAGCAGTGTGGGTGGGGCTCGCCCTGCTGTTTGCCGCCGGTCTTGCGCTATTTGCCGGCCACCAGGCGGCGCTGACGTTCCTGACCGGGTACGTGATCGAGGAATCGCTCAGCGTGGACAACATCTTCGTGATCGTGCTGATCTTCCAGTATTTCGCGGTGCCCGCGCAGTTCCAGCATCGCGTGCTGTTCTGGGGTATCCTTGGCGCGCTGATCATGCGCGGCCTGTTCATTGGACTCGGCGCGGCGCTACTGGCCCGGTTCGAATGGATCATCTACATCTTCGGCGCCCTGCTCGTGATCACCGGCGTGCGCATGGCGATCAAGGACGACGAGGAATTCGACGGCGAACAGAATGCCGTCGTGCGATTCGTTCGCCGGTTTCTCCCGCTGACCGGGTCGTTCCGTGGCAAGCATTTCCTGGTGCGAGAGGCAGGACGGTGGTCCGCGACGCCGTTACTGCTCGTGCTGGCGCTCGTCGAGACGACCGATCTCATCTTCGCGATCGACTCCATTCCCGCCATCTTCGGAATCACCAGAGACTCCTTTCTGGTGTTCACGTCGAACATCTTCGCCGTGCTGGGCCTACGCTCCCTGTTCTTTCTACTTGCCACTGTGGTAACGAAGTTCTACCTGCTGAAGTACGGGCTCGCGGCCATTCTCACGTTCGTGGGCGCGAAGATGCTCCTCGATCCGTGGATCCACATTCCCATTCTCTTCTCGCTAGCCGTCGTGGTTGTGGTGCTGACGGCAGCGATCGCGGCATCCCTCATCTGGCCGTCGGCATCCGAGACCGAGAAGGCGAGTTGACCGCACGATGGCCTCGCGTGCGGAACGCGCTTCGGCCCCGGGGGCCTTGTCAACGGTGTTCCAGGGCGTCGCGGACGTCCAGCAGGATTTCGAAGTAGAGCTGCTCGCGTCGGTAGGCGAAATCGAGGGCGGTCATCTGCGACTCGTCGCCGGTGGCCTTGGCGCGCTCGAAGGCCTCCTTGTACATGTCGTCGATGTTGGCGAGGATGCGGTCGCGGGAGCGGGACATGCGAACCTTTTGGATGGCTTGAGTGGTGAGACGCGGAGGCTCGCCGGTGAGCTTGTCGAGCTGCTCGTCGGATGGGTCGAGCAGATATCGCTGCGCGGACTCCAGGAGATTGCGCCGGGACGGGAGACTTTTCATTTGCGACGGGAGCAGATATTCGCGCGCGACAACTTCCAATGCGTGTACTGCGGCGAGCGATTCGAACCGGAGGCGCTCACCTTGGACCATGTGCAGCCGCGAGTTCGCGGAGGTGACCGCTCCGAGGGCAACTTAGTGACCGCATGTGGGGGGTGCAACGCTCGCAAGGGGGCATTGCGGCTGGCGGATTTCCTGAGAGCCAACCCAGAGGCGCACAAAGTATTCCTCGTCCGGGCCGTGCCTCACATATGGCCGCGTATATGGCGGGCAGTCGAAGAAGAACTGAGCCGGCGCTAACGAAGGCGTTTCTCGCGCATGAGCCCGGCCACGACGCGGTCGTCCCGCGCGTGCGGTTCGAGGATCGCCAGCACCTCGATGTCGCTCTGCCCCTCGACCATCATCAACGGCGGCGGGAATCCCCCGGCGAATTCCCGCGGCGTGCCGGCGCGACGATCCACCTCCAGCACCGCCGTCACCGGCGTAGTGCCGTGCTCGCTGGTCCGCCGCACACGCACCGCTGGTCCGTGTGCGAGTCGCCGCGTATAGAGGATGGTCTCGTCGGTCACGCGATGAGTTTGCACAGACGCGGCCGGGTGGGCAAGGCCGCAGACGCCCCCCCGAGAGTTTCTTGACCTTTCGGGCCGCCGCCCCGGCTCGGCGGAGTCTGGCGCGGCAACATTCGTCTTACAGCCGCGGCGGCGTTTCGTACCGATGAAACACTGCTTCCTCCACAACCTGTCCGTCGCGGAGGTGTTCCACGACGATCCGCTCCAGCAGCACCGGCGTGACACGCGAGTACCACACGCCCTCGGGATAGACCACCAGGATCGGTCCACTGTCGCACACCCCCAGACAGGGTGTTTCACCGCGCTTGATGCGTCGCGGACCAAACAGAAGCCCTTCGCGCTCCAACAACCGCGCAAGCTCCGCATACAGCATCCGCCCCTGCCGGTTCGGCGAGCAATAGCTGCCCACGCACACCAGCACATGGTGCGCGTAAGGCTCCATGAGTGGAGCGCGGGCGGGGGGCAGAGGAGTCACTGAACGATCGATGGGAGCATGGGCTTGCTTAGTCTAATCGGCTTGTGGGCACCGAGCCCGATTGACTGCACTGGTAGCCATTGCCTGACGGCTCGGATCACCTGATAGTTCCCCCTGCCGATTCCGCCCCACCCAGACACCGCGTCTCAAATGGACGTGACCGCCGTCGAAAACTCGCGGCGATACTCGTGTTTCCGGCCCCACCGCGGGGCATCTGGGGGTCGTGGCGCTGTTCGCGTGCGCGACACGTCGGCTGAGGTCGGCGTGCGACAGCTGCGCACGACCTCAACGATCGTGTGACGCGTTACTATTCTCTAGCGCTCTCCCCGCGTCAGACCGAGCCCATGACCGAACAGGACATCTCCGCCAAGCAATACGCACATCCGGAAGCTCTCGTAAGCACGGCGTGGCTGTCCGAACATCTCGACGATCCGTTCGTTCGCGTACTGGAGAGCGACGAGGACGTGCTGCTCTACGAAACGGGCCACATTCCCGGCGCGGTCAAGATCGATTGGCACAACGACTTGAACGATCCCGTGCAACGTGACTACGTCTCGCGCGAGCAGTTCCAGGCGCTCGTGCGACGCCTGGGCATCGACTCGTCCACGACCGTCGTCTTCTACGGCGACAAGAACAACTGGTGGGCCACGTACGCGCTATGGGTGTTCCGGCTGTTCGGCTTCAGCTCCGTGCGCGTTCTCGACGGTGGACGGTCGAAATGGGAATCCGAGGGCCGCGCATTGGTCACGACCGCACCGTCCGTGAGCCCCACGCAGTATGTCGCGCCGGAGCGCGACGATGCGCCCATTCGTGCTTTCATGGTCGAGGTTCGAGCGCACGTGGACGGCCACGGAAAGCTGATCGACGTACGATCGCCGGACGAATACACCGGCAAGAAGCTGCACATGCCCGACTACCCGCAGGAAGGTGCGATGCGGGGCGGTCACATCCCCGGCGCAAAGAGCGTCCCGTGGGCGCGCGCCGCCAACCCGGACGGAACCTTCAAGAGCGCTGAGGATCTCCGGGCGATCTACGAAGGCGAAGCGGGACTTACCAAGGGCGACGACGTCGTGGCGTACTGCCGCATCGGCGAGCGGTCGTCGCACACCTGGTTCGTGCTCACGTACCTGCTTGGCTACGACCACGTCCGCAACTACGACGGAAGCTGGACCGAATGGGGCAACGCGGTCCGCGCTCCGATCGAGAAAGAGGCGAGCGCCTCGTGACCGTGCCGTCTTCGGAACGCCCTCCGGACCTCATCCGCGCGACGTGGATAGGAGATCATCGTTTCGACACGGGACGTGCGGTCGGAGTCCAGACGCGCATCGACGGCTCCGGCGAGACCGGACAGACTCCACCGGACGCGCTCCTCAGCGCGTTGGCCAGTTGCTCCGGCGTAGATGTCGTGGACATCCTCGCCAAGCGGCGCACGCCCGTAACGACGTTGTCCATCGAGGTGGAGGGGGAACGTCGCACAGAGGCGCCACGTCGCTTTCAGCGGCTGCTGTTGACGTTCCACATCGAAGGCGACGGCATCGAGCGCGTGCACGCGGAGCGCGCCGTACGATTAGCGTTCGAAAAGTACTGCTCCGTGGCGGCGTCACTCGCTCCAGACATCGTGACGGATACGATCGTTGTCCTGAATGGATCACCCGGGGAACGTGCTCGGCAGAAAACGTATGTGACCGACGGCGCCTGACGAGACAACTCCCGGCCGAAAGCGGTCAGTGACGACTGCGCGCCTGTTCCCAACACCGGCATCCCTCGCCTCGCAGTTTTTCTGCGAGACGGTCTCGCAGCGATTTCGGCGCGCCCAGTTCGCGTCGAAGCTTGGCGAGGCTCTCGAGGAAACACGACTGGTATGCCTCGTATTCGTGGCACTGCGCGCAGCTCTCGATGTGCGCCCGGAGCCGTGCTGCTCCCTCTGGCGTGATTTCATCGTCCAGATAGTCCCACAGATGCCGCAGCACATCCACACAGGTGGACGAAAGTCCGAGTCCTTCGAGCTGGGTGCGCGCGGGAGCGCTCATTGCCCGGTACCGGGGGCCATCGATACGAACCCCAGATCCTGAGCGACCGTGAGCAGTTTCTCCTGCAGCAATCGCCGACCACGGAACAGACGCGATCGTACCGTCCCGATCGGAACCCCCATGACCTGAGCCGCCGCGTCGTAAGTCAGATCCTCGACATCCACCAGAATCACAGCCGAGCGAAACGGTTCAACCAACTCATCGAGTGCCTGGCGCAATGCGGGCGCGAGATCGAGCGTCGCGTACAGATCATCATATCCTCGTTCGCGCGCCGCGGCGTACACTGAGCCCGCCGCAACCGCATCCTGTTCTCCATCTTCGAGATCCACCGTGGGGCGTTGCCGTTCACGGGAGCGCAGAAACACGTTGCGGCAGATCGTGAACAGCCAGCGGCGACAATCGGTGCCTGGGATAAAGGTGTGCCACGACCGGTACGCGCGCAAATAGGTCTCCTGCACGATGTCATCCGCGTCATTTTCATCGCGAGTCAACGACAGCGAAAAGCGATAGACATCGTCAAGCCACGGCAGGGCATCACGCTCGAATGCGGTATCGCGATCGGCACCACCGTCCGTTCGAGACACATGCTCCACGAGTGCCAAGCGGGGGTTGCCGGCATGTGGGACGAACGGAGAAGAAGACGCGAGAGTAGCGGAAGCCATTTTCATTCCAGTTAGTTTACATATGAATCGTACACCATACGAACCGTCAGATCAAGGCCCGGCCAGCGTGTCGGTCGCGCGATGCGCGGGCACTGGAAATCGCGTCGGCGCCCGCCCTTGGTGACGACGCTCACTATGTTTTGGCGATGCGCGCACGCCTGATTGCCGCTTTCGCCGCTGTATACGTCGTGTGGGGGTCCACGTATCTCGCGATCCGCTTCGCCGTCGAGACGCTTCCGCCGCTCCTCATGGCCGGCGCGCGATTCGCCGTCGCGGGCGTCATCCTCCTGTTGTGGTCCCGCCTTCGTAATCGGGACGGCGGACCGACGCGCCTCGACTGGCGCACCGGGTTCGTGAGCGGCGGCCTGCTGCTGCTCGGCGGCAACGGGGGCGTCGTCTGGGCGGAACAGCGCGTTCCCTCGGGAATTGCCGCGCTCTTGGTGGCCGTCGTTCCCCTCTGGATGGTTCTTCTGGACTGGCTGAGACCCGGCGGTCGACGACCGCCTGTGCCTGTGTTTGCCGGACTCGGCCTAGGGTTGGTTGGCCTCGCCATGCTGGTGGGTCCCGATGGATTTCACGGACACGGAGACGTCAGCGGGTTAGGTGCCGTCGTATTGATGCTTGCCTCCCTCTCCTGGGCGGTGGGTTCGCTGTTCACGCAGCGTTCTCCGCGAGCGAGCACAGGTGTCAATGGCGCCGCGACGCAGATGTTGTGCGGCGGTTTGTGTCTGGTGGCGGCGGCTGTCGCGGCCGGTGAACCCGCGCATCTCGATCTCGCACACGCCTCGTCGCGGTCGGTGCTCGCGTTCCTCTATCTGGTAACGTTCGGGTCGCTCGTTGGCTTCACGGCCTACGTGTACCTGCTGGCGCATACCACAGCGGCGAAAGCGGCGACCTACGCGTACGTCAATCCGGTGATTGCGGTTGTGCTGGGCTGGTCGCTGGCCAACGAGCCCGTGTCAGCTCGCACGTTGATCGCGGCGGCTGTGATCCTTGGCGGCGTGGCGATCATCACCGTCGCCCGTGAAACGGTCACGGCGCCAGAGCAGGAGCGGGCGGCAGCCTGACCTCCATCCGGCGGCCGGAACGCGAGGATTGGTAATCGAGACGCTACGCGTGCAGGCATGCCAGTCGAGCGGAGTATTGACCCTCTGCCGAGCCGTGCGCACCGGCCGTCGGCGCGGTACACTTCAGTCCGATGGAGCACACGCCGCCCCGACCTACCGAGCAACACGGCGCCAACCAACGAATGGATCCTGTCGAGTACATCACGGCGGCTGGGGTGCCTCTTGCGTACATCATTCACGCCGCGCTCTCGCCGGCGGAGACGACCTTTCTCACTCCCCCAGAGTTCAAGCAGCAGGTCGGATTCGTCGTGTACCCGGCCGGCGGAATCATCGCGCGTCACGTGCATGAGCCGATCGAGCGTCGGCTGGTCGGCACGTCGGAGGTAATCGTCGTTCGCAGCGGACGCTGTGAGCTCGACGTGTACGACGATGAGCAGGTGCTGGTCGCCACGCGCGAGCTGAAAACGGGCGACGTCATGCTGATGGTGGGCGGCGGTCATGGATTTCGCATGCTGGAAGACACTGTGCTGCTGGAAGTGAAGCAGGGTCCGTACACCGGCATCACGGAGAAGCGCCTCTTTTGAGCGGAGACGCGGCACACATCCCGGTCAACGAGCCGCGCATCGGCGAAGCCGAGATCGGCGCGGCGGTCGAAGCACTCCGCGCCGGATGGATTTCCGCCGCTGGCGGGCTCCTCGAGAAGTTCGAGCATGTATGGGCCACGTATTGCGGCCGAGCACACGGCGTCGCCGTGTCGAGCGGGACCACAGCGCTCGAGCTGGCGGTCGAGGCACTGCAACTCGCGCCGGGCGACGAAGTGATCATCCCGTCGTTCACGATCATTTCCTGTGCGCTGGCCGTGATCCGTGCCGGCGGCACGCCGGTGCTGGCGGACGCCGATACGCACACGTGGTGTATGGACGCCGAGGCCGTCTCGGCACGCGTCACGACGCGAACGCGTGCCATCATGCCGGTGCACGTCTACGGTCACCCGTGCGACATGGATCCTCTCCTCGCCTTGGCCGAGCGACACGACCTCGTCATCGTCGAGGACGCGGCGGAAGCGCATGGGGCCGAGTATTTCACCGAACGCGGTGGGACTCCGAGGTGGAAGCGTTGCGGCGCATTCGGACGGGCCAGCGTGTTCAGTTTCTACGCGAACAAGGTGGTGACCACCGGTGAAGGCGGGATGGTCGTCACAGACGACAGCGCGCTTGCCGACACCCTGCGCTCATCGCGAAACCTCGCATTTCGGCCGGAACGGCGCTTCTATCACACGGAGTTGGGCCACCAGTATCGCTTGACGAACCTCCAGGCGGCCATCGGCATCCCGCAGGTCGCTCGCATGGATGAACTTCTGTCCAGAAAGCGATGGATCGGCGAAGCGTATACGGAGCGGTTGAAAGGCATCACCATGATCGACCTGCCAGTGGAAATGCCGTGGGCTCGCAGCGTCTATTGGATGTACGGCATCGTGCTTCGCGACGACGTCGGGTTCGATGCGAGGGCGCTGGCCGCGCGGTTGGCGATTCGCGGCATTGAGACGCGTCCCTTCTTTCTCGGTATGCACGAACAGCCCGCGCTGCAGCGTCGAGGACTCTTTGCCGGCGAGCGATACCCAGTCGCGGAACGGCTCGCCCGTCGCGGTCTGTATCTACCGTCGGGCCTCGGCCTCACGGACATCCAGCTCGAGCGCGTTTCGGATGCGGTCAAGGAGGCGTTGTCATGAGCGGTGCCTTTGGCTTGGCGTACGCCGAGCAATACGACATCCTGTATCAGGACAAGGATTACGACGCCGAGGTGGCGCTGCTGGAGCGACTGTTCGCCCGGCATGGTCTGGAGGG
>JANYIN010000194.1 GCA_025362035.1 Gemmatimonadaceae bacterium
GCGTGCGTCCCGACATTGCCGCGATCCGCACACGCGAATTGCAGAGCCGGGCGCTCATCGGCGCGGCCCGCGCGCAACTGGTGCCCATTCCCCAGCTCACGATGAGCCGACAGATCACCGCTCCGTTCGACGGGGGGAGCTACTACTCGTTCGGGGTCAGTTTCGATGTGCCGCTGTTCAACCAGTTCGGCGGACAGCGCGACCGCGCGACGGCGGGTCTGGAGGCGGCGTCCTTCACGCGTCTGCGCCTCGAGGCGCAGGTCAGACGCGACGTCTTGCAAGCGGTGGGCGAGCTGCGCGCGCAGCGTTCGCTCGTCGAGCGGTACGAAGGCGGACTGCTCCAGAAGGTCTCGGCCAACGTGAGCGCCACTCGATACGCGTACGAGCGCGGGGCGACGTCCCTGCTCGAGGTGCTCGACGCGGTCAAGGATCAACAGGAAATCACGCTCGACTACCAGGCCGCGCTGCACGATTATGCAATCAGTGTGCGGATGCTGGAAGCCGCCGTTGGTGCGCGGCTGGCCGGAACCTGAGAGCGAGTCTGCACGCGGCGCCGCGCGCGGTGAGGATCTTGCTCCTTTGGATGGCCAGTCAGGACGAGTGACCCCTCTACACACACGCCGACAATGCCGGAAGAAGCCGAGATCGAGCTGGACAAACTCCGCGAGACCATCGACGAGGAGATGGAGCGCTCGGGCGGCGGGATGCTGCGATGGATCTCGCTCACCACGGCGCTGCTGGCCGCCTTCGCCGCGGTCGCGTCGCTCGAAGCCGGCGCCACGTCGAACGAGGCGCTGGTCATGAAGACGGAGGCCACGCAGCTCCAGGCGGAGGCGTCGGACCTGTGGGCCTTCTACCAGGCGAAGGGAGTGAAGGCTGCCGTGACCGAGGCGAGCGCCAATGCCTGGCGCGCGGCGGGCAAGCCCGTGCCGGACAAGGTCACCGGCACCGCCGCGCGCTATGCCACCGAGCAGGACTCCATCAGGCACCTGGCCCAGCTCAAGGAGCACGCGCGCGACGAGAAAAACCACGAGGCCGACGCGCAACTCGAAAAGCACCACGGATATTCCTACGCCGTGGCGCTGTTCCAAATCTCCATCGCGCTTGGCGCGGTAGCCGCGCTCACGCGCGTACGTCCGGTCTGGATCCTGTCGCTGGTGCTGGGCGCGGCGGGCATCGCACTCTTTCTGTCGCGACTGTTGCGTTGACCGCGGCGCTTAGTGACCCTGAGCGCCGCGGGTGACTCGGACTTCGAAGGATCAGGGTTTCTTCTTGCGGCCGGGGGACGGCGTCTTGGATCCCTTGGTCGGTAGGCCGTGACGCCCGCCGCCGAAGGCGCGGCGCAGACGCGATGAAACCGAATGCAGCGTCACGCTGCCCAGCGCGGCGAAGTCCGAACCCATGCCAAGCGCGAAACTCCAGGACGGCGCCGAGCCCCCGAGCCCGTGACTGGCGTTCAGCGAGATCGAGTTGACGTAGGGCAAGCTAAAGCTGACGCCGCCGCTCAACGAGCCGGAACGGCCATAGGTGGTATCCACAGCGCCGATCTCGCCATCGAGACCCATGCTGAACGAAACGCGATCGCCGGGGTGGAGCGAAATCCCGGCATCGCCGAACTCCGACGATGACCCGCTGAACGAGGATTCGACGCTGAAGTCGGTTAGGGCCCGACCCACGCCGAAGTTGAGTCCCAGGAAGTCCGTGGGCGAGAATCCCGCGCTCAGGCTGATCGACGATCCGAGTTTGCCCGCGCCGAAGCCACTGGCCGTGTCGCCGATCGGCAGCGTGATGCCCAGCCCGATGCCGAGGCTGGGGGCCAGCGGCAGGTCGAACGCATGATCGGCGCCGAGATCAATCGGAAGGTCCGTGAGGCCCGTTTTCGTACTTACCGGCGTCAGAGCCGCCCCTGTTGGTTCCACGGCACGAGCAAAGGTCGGCGTGGCGCCGATGCTCAGCCAGGGGAGCGCCCGCCAGTGCAGTGAGGCGCTCGTCGCGCGCTCCGACCGCCCCCCGGAATAGTTCAAGCCGCCGAACGACACCCCGGAGGTGATCGGCCTCCCGGACTCCTCGGCGTCATCGCCCCCCTTGGTGCTGTCGGCGTCGGCGGATGCCTTGTTGCCGGTGTCCGCCTTGACCACCGGAGGAGTGGGCTTGGGGGGCACTTGCTGCGCGGAGAGCCGGCAACCAGCGGACAAACCGAAGATCAAGGCGATGGACAGGATGCGTCGAGACATGGCACGCGTGACAGAATGATGGTTGCGACCGTCAAGGGACGTATGGCGGTCGTCGGCCGGCTTCCCCAGCCGAATGACGTTCCCATGTAAGTGTCGTCACATCCCCCTCCTACTTTATGAATTCCCCAGCCACGCTGCGCATCCTCATTGCCGCGCTTGCCGCCGCGATACCGACTGTCGCCTACGCGCAGGCGTCCGTGGACTCGTCGGCTCGCGCGGTCGCGGCAGACGAACGAGGCCTGAATGGCCGCATGGTCGCACGTAAGACCGTGGCTGTGCTGCCCTTCGACGTGCACTCCGTGGATACCTCGCTCGCTCCGCTGGGCCACGGCCTCGCCGCGCTCATCTCGGACGATCTCGCGCGGTCGCACCGGCTGACCATGGTGGAGCGGCTTCGCATGTCCGACATACAGAGCGAGCAGCGCCTGGAGCAAACCGCCGCCGTCGATCAATCCACTGCGGTGGACGGGAGCAAGTTGATCGCGGCGCAGCACTTGGTGTTCGGCACCATCGACGCGGCCAGCGGCAAGCTGTCCATCGATGAACGCGTGGTCGCGGTGACGAGCGGTCAGGTGGAGATGCGTCCGCAATCCAACGGCTCACTGGACGCGATCTTTCGCGCCGAGCGAAATCTGGTCATGGCAACGTTCGACGGTTTCGGTGTGAAGCTGACGCCCGACGAGTTGCGCTCCCTCGACGAGCGCGTGCCGCCGAAGCTGGGGGCATTCCTGGCATTCAGCCGGGGCGCCAGAGCGGAGTCATTCGGGAACGACGAGGAAGCTGTGGCGGCATTCCAGGAAGCCGCGTCGCTCGACAAGTCCTTCAGCCTGGCCCAAAACAAGCTTGCGGCGGCGCGTCAGCGTGTGGTCGCGCACACTTCGCCGACAGCCTCACGGGCGGCGCCGGAGAAGGAGGACGCAAAGGAGGGACTGGCGGAAAAGGACGCCAAGCCCGCCGCGCCGGTGAGCGGTTCAGCACCCGGCGGTTCGCTTGCCCCGCCCTCTGCCTCCAGCACCGCCGCGAAGACCAAGTCCTCTACGAAAAAGGCGCTGACTCATGCGAAGCCGGCGTCGCCCAACCGCTGAGCAGCTCAACGCGCCTGCGACGGTTCGGTCAATCCGCGACCGACAGCACGGCTAACGCGGTGGCGGTGCCCAGCAGCGCACCGCCGAGAACATCGGCGGGCCAGTGCTCGTCAAGTAGCAG
Source organism: Gemmatimonadaceae bacterium (assembly GCA_025362035.1). Taxonomy (GTDB): domain Bacteria; phylum Gemmatimonadota; class Gemmatimonadetes; order Gemmatimonadales; family Gemmatimonadaceae; genus AG11. Next base: position 3,441 of record JANYIN010000194.1, read on the forward strand.
CCGGGATTCGGCAACGCCCAACGCCAGGATCACTGCTGCGAGCGTGGCGAGCGGCGGCCGCACCATTCCGGCTCGCTCCATGATTTGCGCGAGTGTGATTCCCAGGGCCGACACGGCTGCCGTGTGCCCGCTGGGAAAGCTCTCCAGCGTCTCGTTCCCAACATAGCCCGGCGGACGATGGCGGTGGATCAGCACCTTGCACGCCTTGTCGAGCACAAACACGCTCCCGGCGGCGGCCAACACTGAAGCGGCGTTGGGCACTCCAGCGTCGCCCAGGGACAAGGCAATTGCTGCGGCCACCGGCCATTGCACGTTCGGCGCACCAACGACCTTTACAACCAGCGCTGCGTTACGCGCCGCTCCACGCCTCGGATGGCGCTGCCGCCTGCGCAACGCGTCGTCCGCGCGCTGAGTGCGACCCAACGCCACGGCAGCCGCCAGCCCGGCGAACAGGGCGGCGGCAGCCAAGGCGCCCGCCGCCTGGCGGGCACCAGTCACGCGTTGCTCAAACGCTCGAGCGATTGCGCGTGATGAGACGAACCAGCCACACGAGAATCACAGCGCCAATGGTCGCGACGAGAATCGACCAGATCAGACCGCCGCTGGCCCCAATTCCCAGCATATTGAACACAAACCCGCCGAGCAGTCCGCCAACGAGTCCGAGCACGAGATCCATGAGGATGCCGTAGCCGGAGCCCTTCATGACTTTCCCAGCCAGGAAGCCAGCGATGATGCCAACGATGATGGTGATGATCATGGTCGTGGGTGCGCGAGGGAGAAGGATACCGAGCTGACGAACTATTCCGTTGGCAAAGCACGTGCCGCTAGCGGATCAGCGCGGTGGCGTGAGCACCACCTTGCGGTATTCGATGGAGGTGTGATCGCCCTGCAGCAGAATAGGGCCCGGCTCCCCTTCATTGCTATCGAGCGCGCCGCCAGTAATACCGGGAATCTCCTGCCGGACGATGATGGCGCGGCCATTGAGCACCACCGTGACGAGTCGTCCCACGAGTGTGATATCCATGGACTGCCACTCGCCGGGGCCCTTCGCTGCATCTTCATTCGGCGTGAGGAAGCCATAGATGCCCCCCATGTGATGGCTATCGAGTTCCATGCCCTTGCTGTCTTCCACCTGTGTCTCGGCGCGGCCGCGAAGGTACACTCCGCTGTTTCCCTTCGGCGGCAGACGGAACTCGACGTGCAGCTTGAAGTCGGTGAACACGCGCGCGGTGCGCAGATTGGAACCGGGCGTGGCGCTCGTCAGGATCCCGCGGATCACCTGCCACTGGTTCGTAGTGCCGGCGGATTGCCAGCCGCTCAGGCTCTTGCCGTCAAAGAGCGCAACCGGTGCGCCCCACTTCGGCTCGGCATGGCGCAGTGCCGGCGCGCGCACACCGACAAAAGGCAAGCGTGCCCCCTCGGGCGTGGTGAGCCACCCGACGAGCTTGTCGTTGTCCATCCGCATTTCCACCCGCGCGTCATCGGTGCTGGATTCCCACTGCGGCGGTATCGCGAAACGCCAGGTACCGTCGGCGTACTCCACCTTGGAGACCGGCCGAGCGCTGCCAACGAATGCCATGAAGCGTCCCACCAGCGTTGCGCGTCCCGACAAGGTCACCTCCAGCCACGCCGGGCCGTCGCCGGACGGCCCTTTCACCGTCATATCCCATCGGCCGAGGATGTCGTTGGCGGCTGGCGGTGCAGCCAGGGTCGTTGCATGGAGCGGCGTAGCGTGCATGGAGACGGCGATGCTTAGAGCCCACAGAGCGTGCATGCGCATGGCAACCGGTAGGGAGTGGGGAATCTTCATCGGATGGCGGTGTTCGACAACTTGGCGTGTGGTCAGCTCAGCGCGCCGTCCTCGTATGCGACGGCGAAGTGGTGCGCATCCGCTTCTACCTGCGGCTGGTACCACCGTGCGTACTCCAGCAGCGCATCACGCCAGCCGGTGGTGCGCGCAAATGTTTCCAGTTCTTCGGCGATCGCGGTGCCGGCCCGACCACTCGCGCGCAGATGGGCCCACGCCACGAGGTTCCCCATGGTGCGGGCAACGGATTGCAGGTGCCGCTCACGCCCGGGCACGAGGGACAGCATCAGCCGATCTTCCACCGGCTGAAGCTCGCGAAGCACTGCACTCGTTTTGTCGAAGCGAAGGGCGCGCAGCAGCGCTGGCGAAATAGCCTGCACCCGGTGTTGGGTCGTCACCACGCGTTCGGCCTCACTGCGCCATGACGGTTGGGGGAGCGTCAGCGCCGCGGCCATCGTGGACGGGAGCGCCTGCTTGGCATCGAGCAGTGCGTTGCCGTGCGGCGACCCGTCGCCACGCACGAGAATGACGAAGCGCTCCACACCGAGACTGCCCGTTCCGGCCACGCGGCGAGCAACGTCCAAAACGCGAAAGAACTTCGGGTCCAGCTGCGAGGATGCGAAGCGCTCACACCACTGCGTGACGAGTGCGCGCTGCTCCTCAGTGACCGGCAGCGCCCGCTGATGGTCGATGCGCAGAAAGCGCTTTCCCCGTGTCACGATCGTGCGCTTTTCGAGAAGGGCGGCGCGCGTGCGGCGCTTGACACCATGCAGCAGATCGCGAACCATCCCCTGGGCCGTCGCCCGCTCGACCCACCGCGCCTTGCCGTCGATGAGTCCAACGCGATAGGCGGCCAGGAAGGTGCTCGCGAGCCGCGCTGCGGCCTGCCGAGTGATGGACAGCACAGGCGCGGCGACGAAGAGACTGGTGACGAAGCGCGCCAGTTCCCACACGAGAGGTGCGCGCGCGGCCTCGTCGAAGTCATTGAGGTCGAAATAGGCGAGTCCGTTGTCGCCCCGATAGCTGCCGAAGTTCTCCAGGTGGAGATCACCGCACGCCCACACGAGCGGCGACTCCGGGAGCGCGGACGTGTTCGCCGCCAGATCGTCCCAGAACACGCTGGCAGTGCCGCGGAAAAACGCGAACGGGGACGATTGCATGGCGCGCCACTTCATGGCGCGACGCTCCGCCTCCCGGTCGGCGTTGTACGTCGTGATACGCGAAACGACGTCGCGCCCGAGAAGCGCGCTTCTGCCGCGACGCGAGCGGGTTCGCAGCGGGGTCATTGGGACGCCCCTTCGGAATGCGCGTCTGCGGTGACCGGCCACCGCCGGTGCATCCACGCCTCCACACGCGGACCGAACCAGAGGAGTGTCAGCGTCAATACGAGTGTACTCAGCGCTGCAAGGTAGAGACCGGCCCCGCACGCAATGCCAAGCGCGGCGCTCAGCCACGTGATCGCCGCCGTGGTGAGCCCGTGCACCGCCTGCGAGCGCGCGCTCTTTACGATGACACCGGCGCCCAGGAATCCAACGCCGGCCACGATGCCCTGCATCACGCGCGTCACGCCGGCGCCCGACCCGTCCGCCATCGTCCCCGCAATGGTCGCCAAGGCGGCGCCAAGCGCGACGACTCCCTGCGTGCGCACGCCGGCCAGCTTGCCGTGCAACTGGCGGTTGAGGCCGAGCACCACTCCGCAGACGAGTGCGGCGACGAGTCTCAGCGGCACATCGGCGGTATCGATCACGGCGGGCGTCCGGAACGAGGAAGGAACGCGGATATCGATTCTACCTGCGCGCCCCTGGCGCGGCAACCGAGCGACGCCACTATGGGCTCGGGCGAAGGCTACGCGTCTTGCGCCTTGGTCCGCAGGTCCATGCGATGCTCTTCATCGAGGCGCAGCTCGCCCGCGGCATCATCATACGTGAACAGCTCGGCGTACCGTCCCCAGTCCACCACGGTCTCGAACTGTCGGCGCGCCTCCGCTCCGCTGAACGAGTGTTCGAGGTCATCCAGCACGCCCTCGGCCTCGATGGTGTGCGTCGGCGCGTCTTCCAATTCCCGTACGATGTGCCGCAGCAGCGAAATGTGTTCGATCGCGACTGTCCGAAAAATCGCCTTCTCCTCGTCGAGCTCCACTTCCGCGAACCGCTGGCCGATGGGTGTCAGGAATACTTGGCGCTCCTGCATGTCGGCCAGGCCCAGCAAGTCCGTCGCTTCCACCAACGCGAGCAAATCGTCTGCGCGCATTTGCAGGTCTCGCGACAGCTCGTGCAGGTTGCCCCTCCCTCCAGTGCCGGACAGGTACTGCACGAACCCCGTCAGGTCGTCGATGCCGACATCTGGCAGTGTCTGATAGCGCCGCGGCGCGCGCTCCACCGGCGCGGCTGCGCCGGTAGCACGACTGGGCACGCGCGCGACCCGCTGTTCCGCGAACGCGATGGCGTCTTCGGTGGGGTTCGTCATGATGTGATAAATCGTGTCGACGAGCTGCGCGCGGGCAGGCCCCTTCTTTCGCCGTTCGGCCAGCGGCAGCCCGCTCAGCTCTACGCGCACGTGCCCCGGATTGGCGCCAAACACGAGGATCCTGTCCGCCAGCGACACCGCTTCGTCGATGTTGTGCGTGACCATGAGCACGGCGCGAGTTGGGATGGTATGCTCGCTCCAGAGATCCTGCAGCTCCCCCCGCAGGTTCTCTCCAGTCAACACGTCCAGCGCGGAGAACGGCTCGTCCATGAACAGCACCTCGGGTTCCACCACTAACGCTCGCGCGAAGCCCACACGCTGCTTCATCCCGCCAGACAACTCCTTGGGAAACGCTTCTTCATAGCCATCCAGTCCGATGAGGTCGATCGCCTTGAGCGCGCGCCGGCGCCGTTCGTCGTCCGATGCGCCCGTTGCGAGCAACCCGAGTTCCACGTTCTGAAGGACGGTCAGCCAAGGGAAGAGCGCGAAGCTCTGAAACACGATGGCGATGTCTGGATTGAGCCCGCGGCGCGGCTCGCCGTGGACCAGGACGTCGCCCGCAGAGGCGTCCATCAGGCCGGCAAGGATTCGCAGCAGCGTGGATTTGCCCGATCCGGACGGCCCGAGCAAGGCGATGAATTCACCATCGCGCAATTCGACTGTCACGTTCTCCAGCACGGGCGTGCGGTCGTGGCCGTACACCTTGCGTACGTTGTGGGCGGCCAGGAGGACGCTGCCGGGTACGATCGGTGACGCGGGAGCCAGCGTAGCCATGAGACGTTCAGGACATGGGAGATCGAAGGCGCGACCCGTTTACGGGGCTACTCCAGACGAAAGCGCGATTCGGCGAGCACGTACAACCGCCGCCACACCAGGCGGTTTCCTGCAATGACAATGGCGGACATCACGAGGGTGCCCGCCAGCAACAACGGAAAGCGGCCGGAATCCGCCGCCTGCGCGATGAGCGCGCCAAGTCCAAGCGTGCTCACCTTCCGGCCGGCGAACGTTACGTACTCGGATACGATGCTGGCGTTCCACGCGCCCCCCGTGGCCGTGATCATGCCGGTGACCAGATACGGGAAGATCGCCGGAAGTATCAGCGTCTTCCATCGACGCCACCCGGATACATGGTACACCATCGCTGCCTCGCGCAGATCGGACGGAATGGCCATCGCCCCCGCGATCACGTTGAACAGGACGTACCACTGCGTGCCGAGGAGCATGAGCGCTACCGCCGCCATGTTGAGCCCGCCCGGCAACGCCAGCAGCGCGAAGAGCAGCACGGGGAACACTGCCGTGGCCGGCACGGACGCGGCGATTTGCACGACGGGCTGCAGCTTTCTCGCCAGCCGCGCGTTCATGCCGATCGCCACACCCACCGGCACGGTCCAGGCGGCCGCCAACAGAAGTGCCACGCTCGTGCGAAGGAAGGTTGCGCCGGCACACCGCAACACGTAGCCCCAGTCGCCCGCCGTAAGCGACGCGACGGTGCTCAGCGCAGACCAGGCACCCCACGCCAGCACGGCCGCGAGCGCCACGCCCGCCAACGCGAAGACGACCAGGGCGCCGCGCGCTCGTTCGCGCGGCTGCGTGGGAGGCGCACCGGCTGCCGTTCCCCCCATCGGCGACATCCGTCGATCGATGAAGGAGAACACTGGCCGGAGCAGTCGAACCTGCACCCAATGCACCGCCGCGGAACGCTGGAGCATGTCCAGCGTGACCGACTGGGGCGCGTCGGCTGACCCGGTTTGCTCGAACTTGAAACGATCCGACCACGCGACGAGCGGACGCCAGAGCAGCTGGTCCAGCAGCACGATCACGGCCACGAGCGTGCCAAGCCCGAGCCCCAGTGCCCGGGTGTCGCCCGCATCGGCGGCCGCGGCCAGGTACGAGCCAAGACCGGGCAAGCGGAGATTCTTGTCGCCCAGCGTGAACTGCTCCGACGCCATCAGAAAGAACCAGCCACCGGCCCAACTCATCATGCTGTTGGCAATGAGGGCGATCGCGCCATAGGGCAGTTCGAGCTTCGTGAAGCGGCGCCACAGCCCGAGGCGGTACACCGACGCTGCTTCGCCGAGCTCGCGAGGAATGGTGATCAGCGACTGATGAAAGCTGAACGCGAGATTCCAGGCTTGACTCGTGAAGATCAGGATGACCGCGGCCAACTCCAGACCCACCGTGCGACCCGGAAACATCGCCGCGAGCCCCAGCACTACGCCGGGCATGAACGAGAGAATCGGTATGGATTGCAGAATGTCGAGCAGCGGTAGCATGACGCGCTCCGCAATCCGGCTCGATGCCGCCACGCGCGCATAGACGAGACTGAACACCAGGGAAATGATGTACGCGATCGCCATGCGAAGCGTGGACAACCCCGCATAATACGGAAGATTGGTTGGAGACAGATCGATGCGCATGCCCGGCGTCAACGGGGCGCGCCACTCCGCCGCCGCACGCATCACACCGTATCCCACGGCGGCGAGCGCCACGAGCATCAGCGCGTCCACCCAGCGAGGGGCGGGCACGGCATCGCTCGCCCTTGGGGGGGCAGCGCGTGTGCTGAACCAGCCGAGCAACACCGGCGGCCGGCGTTCCGTCACGTGGGCATGCTTGCGGCCGCGCTGTCTGGCGGGAGAGGATGGCGTCTGTTCACTGGGCGTCGAGGCTGGTCGCGGCCGAACACGCAGGCACGTGGAAGAATGCTAGTCAATGGACTGGATTCGTCTAACGGGCCCCAACCCGACGCGCCACTCCGTGTTACGAGCGCATTTGCTCAGCGCAACTGGATCGCTGGGCGAAGGGACCGTGGCTCATCGCGGCCCTCCGGGCCTTGCCTACGAGGGCTCGCCACCCAAAGAACCGAGCCGAGCCCTCGCGTCAAGATCGTTCAATCCACTTCCAAAATCCCTCGGATGTCGCTTACACTGTACGACGATCAATGGTCGTTCCTGTGCACAAGGATTTCATAAAGACGGGTGAGCCCAGTGGCGACTCGCCGATTTCGGGGGTCTGTTGTGCACAAGGTGCGGGTTTGGTGCTGCTTTTCCCTTATCATTACCGGAGGTAATGTGAGAAAGCTCGGTATGTGCGTATGCGCGCTTCTGCTGACGCTGTTCGTCAGTGCAGAGGCTTCGGCGCAGCGCCGCGTCACGGGTCGTGTGGTCGGCGCGGACGGCGAGGCGGTTGCGAACGCCAGCGTCAGCGTTCAGGGCACCACCATCGGCGGGTATTCCGCTGAAGACGGCCGCTTCATGCTCAACAACGTCCCCGCCGGACCCCAGGTGCTGGTCGTGCGTCGCATCGGGTACAAGCGCGCCAGCATGGCTTTGTCCGCGGCGTCGGATCAGATCGACGTCCGGATGGTACGGGACGTCCTCCAGCTCGAAACGCAAGTCGTCACCGGCCAAGCCACCACCGTGGCGAGCCAGAACGCGGCGAACGCGGTGACGGTCGTCTCGGGCGCCGAGGTCAATCGCGTGCCGCAGCCGACCGTAGAAAATGCACTGCAAGGCAAGGTGCCAGGCGCGGTGATCACGCAGAATGGCGGCGCCCCAGGCGGCGGCGTGCAGGTCCAGATTCGCGGCAGTAACACTGTGAACGGAGCATATCAGCCGCTGTACGTGGTGGACGGCGTCGTCATCAACAACGACGCGTTTTCCAACGGTGTGAACGCGATCACTGGCGCGGGCGGCGGCGGCGCGGGCCTGCAGGGCGCGCAATTCGTGTCGACCCAGGATCAGCAGGTGAACCGGGTGGCGGACCTCAATCCCGAGGACATCGAGAACATCGAGGTGCTCAAGGGACCGTCCGCGGGCGCCATCTATGGATCGCGTGGTGCCAACGGCGTCATCGTCATCACGACGAAGCACGGGCAGAGTGGCGCGCCGTCGGCCAACGTCCTTCAACGGCTGGGCACGCAAGTGATGTCCAACAAGTACAACTTTCGCTGCTTCAGCTATGCGGACGCCAAGGCAGAGGCCCTGGCGGACTACCAGATCGACCTGAAGCAATCGGACTATGCGGGCTGCGTGGACGAACAGGACATTGTCTACGGCAACAAATACCTCTCATACGAAACCGGCGTGTCGCTTCGCGGCGGCGGTCAGAATACGACGTACTTCGCGTCGGGAACGGTGAAGCACGACGGTGGGCTCGCGGCGAACTCGGGGTACACGAAGCAGTCCCTCCGGTTCAATGTGAATCAGCAAATGGGCGCGATGAATCTCCGAGGCAGCAGCGAGATCATCCACACCCTCACCGAGCGCGGCATTTCGGGGAATGACAACAACAACATCGCGCCGTATACCCTGATCGGGGCGACGCCCACCTACTTCGATCCCCGCAGAATCGATCCGGGCACCGGGCAGTTGGTGCCCAACCCCTTTATCGGTGGCGGGGCGAACGTGCTGCAGGATGCGCAGCAGATTCGCACGCCCGAGGACGTGTACCGCTACGTCGGCAACATCCAGTCCGACTGGTCGCTCTTCACCAGCGCCAAGCAGACGTTCAACCTGTCTGCGCTCGCCGGCGTTGATGCGTACGACGACCACCAGCGCGTGTACTCGCCGCCCAGCACGTACATCGAGCAGAGTGGCAACATCAGTCCGTATCCCGGCAGCGTGGTGGACGGAAATGCGACGGTCGTGAACGCGAACCTGAACGTGTCGGCCATCCACAGGCTAATCGCCGGATTCGGAACGGCCACCTCGTCCATCGGTGTCCGTCAGGAGCACTCGCAGAGCAACTACGCCTCGAACCTCGGGCAGGGGCTGTTCCCCGGTATCACCAACTACGCCACCGCGGTGCAAACCGCCGTGTCTCAGGGGCAGACCCTGACGAAAACGTTCTCGACGTACGTGCAGGAAGAACTCCTGACGGCCGGCGAAAAGCTGTTGCTCACGGCGGCGGTCAATGCGGAACGCGCCACCACCAATGGCGACAGCTCGAAGTTCTATGCGTTCCCGAAGTTCTCGGCGTCCTACAATCTCCCGTACGCCTCCTACGGCATCGACAATCTGAAGCTGCGCATTGCGTACGGAAGGGCGGGAAACCGCGTTCCCACGAACTTCAAGTACACGTTCCTGAGTCAGCTCGCGGAGAACGGCATCATTGGCCTGCGTCCTTCCGGCACCGTCGGTCTCAGCACGGTGCAACCCGAGGTCACCACCGAAACGGAGGGTGGGTTCGACATGGCGTTCCTCGGGGGCCGAGCCAACACGGACTTTACGCTGTACAGCAAGAAGACAACCGGCCTCGTGCTGGCGTCGGCGCGCGCTGCGTCGACGGGATTCACCGCCGCCATCATCAACGGCGGCGAGCTCGATAACAAAGGCGCGGAAGTGGGACTCACGTTGATTCCGATTCAAAACAAGTCGCTGACGTGGCAGTCGCACACGACGTACGCACGGAACCGTGGAATGGTGGTCTCACTCCCCGTTCCGGCGTTTTACACGGGCAATGGGTTCGGCGAACGGACCGCGCGCACCAAGGTGGGCCCCGGGTACGCGCCCGACGAAGTGGTCGCCTACGCGGGCTTTGACTCAGTCCTCGTCAACGGCGTGATGAAGCGGGGCGGCCGGCACGAAGCGTTTTACGGATCGGCGAGCCCGGATTTCACCATGGGCTTTTCCAATGACTTCACCGTTGGTGCGTTCCGACTGTCCACGCTGGTGGACTGGCGCAAGGGCGGATGGCTCGCCGACCTGAGTCAGACCTATGTCGAGAATGGTGTCAACGGACAGAGCAGCATCAGCGGAGGCAGCCTCGCGGACACGATGGTCAATCACAACGACCAGGCGCTCTACGCAAGCGGCTATCCGGCGTTCCTCGAGCATGCAAGCTTTGCGAAGCTGAGGGAAGTCACGTTGAGCTACACGCTCAACAAGAACCTGGCGGGCGCTCTGTTCCGGGGTACCACGCACGAAGCGCGCATCGAGGTGACCGGGCGCAATCTCAAGACCTGGACGAAGTATCGCGGCCTCGATCCTGAGGTTTCGAACTTTGGCAACGCCCCGCTCAGCCGTATGTGGGACCTCGCACCGTATCCGCCCAGCCGGCAGTTCTTCTTCTCCATCGATGCCTCCTTCTAACCCGACGAAGCCATCATGAAACGCAATATTGCAGTATTTGTCGGAGTGCTCGCGCTCGCAGGCGCGTGCAGGGAGTCGCTGAGCGCGCCGAGCGAGGACCAGTTGGTCGCTGGCACGGCGCAGCCCGTGCAGAATCTCATCACCGGCATCATCGCACAGGATCGCGCGTCGACCATCTCATTCGCGTACCTGCTCTATCCAGAGGGCCTCGCGCGGAATTCGATCCGACTCGATCCGAACGAACCGCGGTTTACCAGCGAGCTGATTGGCGTTCCCATCGATCCGAGCGACTTCATCGGTGGGTCCGGCTGGACCGGGTGGTACGCGGAAATCCGCGCCGCCAATCAGTTCATCACGGGCCCGAGCGCAGCCGCATTGTCACCAGGGGACAAGGCGGCGGCCGTCGGGTTCGTGCAGACGCTTAAGGCGTTGGACTACATCCGCGTCGTGGAGCTTCGCGATTCGCTTGGAGCCGTCATCCAGGGTGCGGATCCGAACGTTACCGACCCGTTCCGCACCAAGACCGCGGTGTTGGCGTACATCTCGGCGGTGCTCGATTCCGGGTACGCGAACCTTACGGCGGCGAGCACGAGCGCATCGATGCCGTTCACGGTTCCGAGTGGGTACGCGCTGAATGGCGACTACTCTCAGACTGCGAACGTCGCGGCCTTGAACCGTGGTTTGAAGGGTGAAGTGGAAGTCTACCGCGGCCTCGATCATCAGAGTCCGTGCACGGCGTGCTTTGCCACAGCCATCACTGCACTCAACACGGCTTTGACCGGCATCTCGGCCACCCCCAGTGCAAGCGATCTCGCGATCGGTCCCTACTATCAGTTCAACCCGAGCGCGCCGGAGAGCTTCTCGAACCCGTTCGTCGACAACCACATCTACCTGACGGACAACTTTGTCCAGTCGATCATGCCGGGCGATTTGCGGTCTTCAAAGATCGTGAAGGCTGCGAATCTTTCGGCGAACATCGCCGGGCTGCAGTTGTCATACCGCGATCCGATCACGGATCCTGGTAACCTGGCGAATCTCGTGCGCCCCATTCCCATCGCGAGAAACGCCCAGTTCTTCCTGCTGCGTGCGCAGGCGGAAGCCGAGACCGGCAACCTCGTGGCCGCAACGGCCGACGTGAATGCCGTCCACGTCGGCGAGGGGGGGCTTCCGCCGTACGCCACGTTCGCCGGGGTCGCCGACGCCCGCGCGGCAATCTTGTACGAGTATCGGTATTCGTTCATTTACGATGGTCCGCATCATTTGATCACTGCCCGCCAGTACGGGATCATCAACAAGGCGTATGTCACGCAACCCGGCATGCCGAGCCTCGCGTCGGATCCGTCGCATGCCAACGATCCGTTGCAGACCGTGCTTCCGGTCCCCGCCAACGAGGCACAAGCGCGGGGCAACGACGTGACGCCGAAGCCGTAGCGAATTCCGGCATCTCGTTTGGCCTGCGTCAAGGCCAGTTGCTTGTACAACGACGGCCCGGGCAATCGCCCGGGCCGTCGTTGTATTCGTTCGTACGAAGCGCGTGGCCTCAAGCGTTTCGCGTGCGTTCGCGGATTCCACCATTATTATTGAGCGGCGCGGTTTCTCGGTAACCACGAGGCGGCGACGTGCGAACACTTCTTGCCGTGAGAGCAATGGCCTGGGTCGTAGTACTACCAGGCACTGTCGCTGTCTACGTGCCAATGCGAATCCTCAGCGGGTCGGATGGACTGCACACGCCAAGGCTGTCCGCATCCGCACTCGTCGCGGCGATCGTCGTCCTGTTCGGTCTCGCCATTCTGCTTCGCTGCGTCTGGGATTTCCTGGCGGCAGGTCACGGCACACTCGCGCCCGTCGACCCGCCGACGCGTCTCGTGGTGCGAGGCCTCTATCGCGTGACGCGGAACCCCATGTACAACGGCGTGCTCGTCATGGTCGCCGGCGAGGCCTGGCTTTGCAGTAGCGCGGCGCTCATGAGGTACGCGCTCTCGGTCTTTGTGGGCTTCCATGCGTTCGTGGTGCTCTACGAAGAACGACGCTCGCACTGCGTTTCGGAGAATCCTATCGGACTTACCGTCGACGGGTGCCACGTTGGGGTTTCACGACACGGCCGTTCGAAGGGGGACTCGAATGACTCGGGGCCAACCTATTCTTTCAGGATCCCGTCACCGATCTCTACACAATATATCCCTCCTTCACAGACGCTCTGCTGGCGCTCCTCGTCTACCCAACAGACGTGAGACCTCAGCACCCATCCGGCAGGGAATAGCCGCCGCCCGACCACTTGTCAGCAGGAATCGAGGCGAGCCTTCCCTTGATGGTGATCTTCCCGTCGTTTCCGGGCTTCGTCTTCGCCGCGATGCGAAACGTATGCGCGAAGATCGCACGGTTGAACGAGTCGCGTGTGTGCTGACGTGCGGCCAGCACACGGCGTTGCTCGGCACGCGACATAGGCGTGCGTCCGCAAGACCGCCGGTGGGAACTCTCGGACGGCTGGTCCAACGCGCGACAGTACCCCGCGCGTATCAATCACGTTTCCCCATATTGCGCGGGTCATTCGCCACGGATAATGTAGGTTCGACACACCAGCCCGAGCGCGGCTCGACGACGAGCGCCCGGTTCGCCGACGCACCGATGCCGTACGGCGACGCCCGCGACGCACGACCCGAGGACGCCTTGACGCTGAATCCGTTCCGGAATCTCACGGGCTACGAGATCGACACGTTGCCGCGGCCGTTCAATCTCACCGACGGTCATGCGTTCCGGAAATGGTCGCCGGCGGAGGAGGCGATCATCCGACGCGCCCCCGAGCTCTTCATGCGCTATACCCGCGAGGCGCAACCGACGCTCGAGCGCGAATACATTCACGATTTCCTGCATCTCGCGAAGCAGTCACACGATGAGTCGCGCGTCGGCTATCTGATGTGCTTCACCGCCTCGATGGCCTTCGAGGTGGTCGCCAACTACCTGCGGCTCGAACGATTGTCAGCGACGCTCATCGAACCGGCCTTCGACAATCTCGCGGACATTTTCCGCCGTCATGACATCGCGCTGCAGCCCTTCTCCGACGAGTTCCTGGAGGAGTCGGCCGAATCGTTCGCCGAACGGCTGCGGGCGATTTCCACGGCCGCCATCTGCCTCGTTACCCCGAACAATCCCACGGGACTGGCCATTCCGGAGCACAACCTGCGCCTGCTCGCCGCGCACTGCGCATCGCGTGGTACGCTATTGATCCTGGACAACTGCTTTCGCGCGTATCTCCCGCGTGCTTCCGTTTACGACCAATATCGCATTCTGCTCGACAGCGGCGTCGACTTCGTGATGGTGGAGGACACGGGCAAGACCTGGCCAACCGCGGAGATCAAGGCGCCCTTCTTCGCGGTCTCGCGCGCGCGAGGATTGTTTGACCGGGTGTACGACATCTACACCGATTTCCTGTTGCACGTTTCGCCGGTCGGCATCGAGTTGATGCACGAGTTCATCCGGCTATCTCAGAAGGACGACCTGGCACAGATCCGGGACGTCGTGCGAGTGAATCGCGAGGCGTTGTACCGGAGCCTGGAAGGCACGTTTCTCACGCCGTGTGAACAGCCCTTCGCCAGCGTGGCGTGGCTCCGCATCGACGCCCCAGTCAGCAGCGCCGCGCTGAAGCAGACGTTGGACGAGCACGACGTGTACGTGCTTCCCGGCAATCAATTCTTCTGGTCGGACCCGTCACGCGGCGACCGGTTTATCCGCGTGGCACTCACGCGCGACGCCGAGGTCTTCGCGCAGGCCGCCGCGCTGATCGGCCGCGTCTGCGCAAAGCTCGCCGTCAACAAGGACGCGCGACGCGACATCGCGGACACGGGCTTCTCCCGGATTCGAGCGAGCGAGTGGTCCATTCCGCCCAGCCTTGCGACACACTGGGAGCGCCTCCGCGCAGACTGGAACAACCTGGAGGCCGATCGATTCCTGAAGAACGGCTCATCGTTTCGCCGGCGACGGTACGGGCGGTATTTCTGGTCTCCGCTCACCGACGAGCTAATTCCCCTTCCCAACGAGGAGTATTTCCAGCCGGAGGAACAGAACGCGTACGCCGGCGGAGTCGCCCGTCGGTTCGCGCCGCTACTCCCCGAGTCCGTAGGCAACCCGTTCCTCATGTCGCTTGTACGCTGTTCGTTCGACCAGTTGCCCCTCGACGAGCAGAAGCGCGACGGTCCCTGGGAAGTCCGCATCCACCAGATTCGGATCGTGGCCGAGCCAGGACAGGCGGCCGAGCCGGCACCCGAAGGCATTCATCAGGACGGGACGGACTTCCTCACGCTGCATCTGGTGCGCCGGGAGAATGTTGCTGGCGCCGAGAGCACGGTCTACGATCTCGATCGCCAGCCGTTGTTTCGCTACACGCTGACCGACGTCATGGATTCGGTCATTCTCGAGGATCCGCGTATCATGCACGGGGTGACTGCGGTATGTTCGGCTGATGGCGAGTCCTCGGCCACACGCGACCTGCTGGGAATCGACTTCATCTTCAGCCCGCAACTGCACGCGTCGTTGCCGTGAGCTCGCCGGTGGGGCATCTCATGCCTCGAGCTTGCTCAGGATCAGCCGGTCTCGCCATCGGTCCGGCAGCAGGTTGAGGAGCAACCAAAAGCGACTGTCGGGTCCGACGGGATAGCGCGTCTTCGGCCTCGGCGCCGTCATCGCATGTTCCACAGCCTTCGCTACGCGACTCGGACTGATGGCGCTTCGTGCCGAATCGACGACCTCGGCCCGAATCCTTTCGACCAGACCGCGATAGAGCGTGTAAATCTCCGCCGAGTTGTGCTGGCTCAAGTCGTCCAGGTCTCTCAGACTCAGATCCCACGCCGCAGTGGCCACTGCCCCCGCCTCGATGACGGACACCGAGATTCCGAAGCGGTGCAGTTCCATGCGCAGCACGTCCGTCAGCGCCTCGACGGCGAACTTCGACGCGTCGTACACGCCGGAACCGGGCAGCGCGCTGCGTCCCGCGATCGAACCGACGTTGACGATCCTGCCCCGACCGCGCCGGAGATGGGGAAGAAACGCCTGCGTCACCGCGAGCAGGCCGATCACGTTCACCTCGAACTCGGCGCGGCAGCGTTCGAGAGAGACCAGTTCCAGCGGACCGGCCACGGCGATTCCCGCATTGTTCACGAGGCCGGCCAACGGCTCCCCACCGATCGCGGCGACGGCCGCCGTGATCGACGCCGCGCTCGTCACGTCCAGAAGGACGGGCTCGATCTGCGCGGGCGACTCGGCCTTCAGCGCGTCGCCGTCGGCCGCGCTCCGGACTCCCGCGAAGACACGATAGCCCAACTGAGCGAATCGGAGTGCGCATGCCCGGCCAATTCCCGAGGATGTACCGGTGATCAGGACGTTCCCGCGTTGCATGTCGGCTACACTACCGACAGCTGCGCTTCACCCGACGCGCCACTCGGGGTGGCGTGGAGTTGCTCCCATACGGCCTCCAGCGCGCGAATCGCGCGATCGACCTCCTCGTCCGTGTTGGCCGAGGTGATCGAGAACCGCACGAGGCTGCGATTGACCGGGACCGCCGGGTACATCGCGGGCGTGATGAGGATGTCCTGCTCCCAGAGCAATTGACACGCATGCACGAGTTGATCGAAGCGGCCGATCACGACGCCGACAATCGGGAAGTATCCACTGTTGTCCACCTCGAAGCCGATCGCTTCCACCGCGTCCACGAATCGCTTCGTGAGGCCGAAGATCGTTTGCCGTCTGGCGTCGCCGTCCCGTCGATTCACGCGAAGCCCCGCCAACGCGCTGGCCAGGCTGGCCACCGACGTGGGCCCCGAGAAGACGAAAGGCCCCGACGACCGCAGCTTCCACTTCATCGGCTCGTCGAAGCACGTCACGAACGCCGCGTACGAGGAAAATGCTTTCGACAGGCCGGCCACGTATACGATGCGGTCCGCGTCGTAGTCCAGTCCGAGCTTCCGGATAGTGCCGTTTCCGCGATGGCCATATGGAAGACGCTCGTCCGGCGACTCTCCAACCACGCCGAAACCGTGTGCGTCGTCGACGTACACCAGCGCGTTGTACTCCTTGGCCAGGCGGACGTACTCCAGCAGGGGCGGGTTCACCGCGCCCATCGAGTAGACGCCGTCGGTGGCGATGATCTTCGTTCGCTCTTTGGGATAGCGGGACAGCTTCTCCGTGAGATCCGCGATGTCGTTGTGGCGAAAGTCCAGAGACTCCGCCCCGTTGGCGAGCGCCCGCATGCACCCCTCGTGAATGGAGTGGTGCGCGTCGGTATCCTTGAGAATGATGCCGTCGTAGCCCGCCAGAATGGGCAGCACGCCCAAGTGCAGCAGTGAAATCGAAGGGAACACCAACGTGGTCGGCGCACCCACGAACGCGGCTAGTTCCTGCTCGAGCTCCTCGTAGATGCGCGGCGATGCAACGGCGCGCGTCCAGCTTGGATGCACGCCCCACTCGGCAAGCGCGGGAGGAATGGCGTCCATGACTTCCTGGTCGAGATCGAGACCGAGATAGTTGCAGGACGCGAAGTCCAGGCGCCAGCGTCCATCCACGAGGATGCGGCGGCCGTCCTGTTTCTCGGCGACGGCGAACGCCTGTGGAATCTGCGCGACGCGCTCCAACATCTTCATCAGTTCGTCTTCGGTAGGCGCAATGGGCGCGGCCGGCGCGTCTCCGCTCGTGGCGGCCGTTGGCGCACCCTGGTCCAGCTTCACCGTCAGGAAGGTCGCCAGCGAGCGCGTGTTCACGTCCTGCGCCAGCTTCTCCGCCGGAATGGTCACGTGCAGCGACCGCTCCAACCGGTTCTTCACCTCGACCATCATCAGGGAGTCGAGGCCGAGGTCCTGCCATGGCTGGACTGGCGCGATCACTTTCGACGCATCCTGACCGAGCGTTTGCAGCAGTTGAGCGTGGATGTGACCTTCGAGCAGCGTCCCACGCTCGCCTTCCGGTGCCGCGTGATAGCGGCGATGGAAATCGTCGGTGGCGCCCGGCTTCTGCGGCGACGATTGTCGGACGAGCGCGCTGATGAACGCTTCCGCGGGCGCCGAGTTCAGACGCTGGCGGTAGGTCGGCCAATTGACGCGGAAGACACCTACCTGCGCCGGCGCTGAGCCACGCGCCGAGTCGAGTAGCTCGGTGAATACCTCCAGACCGCCCTCGGTGTCGATCTTCTCCAGCCCCTGGCTCGACAGCGACAAGTGCGCCGCCATGCCGGCATCGGCCCACGGCCCCCAGTTGATGCTGAGCCCCGGCAGCCCCGCCGCCCGCCGGTGGTGCGCCAGCCCGTCCAGAAATGCATTCGCCGCCGCGTAGCTGCTCTGCCCCGGCGATCCCACCAGCGAGGCCATCGACGAAAAGCAGACGAAAAAGTCCAGCGGCAGCCCCGCCGTTTGCGCGTGCAGATGCCACGCCCCCCGCACCTTCGGCGCCAACACCCGCGCCACTCGCGCCGCCGTCTGCCGCTCCACCACCCCATCGTCCAGCACCCCCGCCGCGTGCACGATCCCTCGCAGTGGCGCCGCCCCCTGGCACACCGCCAGCAGCTGCGCCACCGCCTCACCCTCCGCCACGTCCGCCGGCACCACGTGCACCGCCGCCCCCGCCGCGCGCAACGCGGCCACCGCCGCCGCCCCCGCTCCACTCTCGGCGCGCCGCCCCGCCAGCACCAGATGCCGCGCCCCCGCGCGCACCAGCTGCCCCGCCACCGCCAGCCCCAACGCCCCCAGCCCGCCGGTGATCAGATAACTGCCATCCGCCCGCACGGCAGGCGCCGGGGGCCCGCCAAATTGCAGCACCACCTTGCCGATCTGCCGCGCCTGCTGGACGTACCGGTAGGCCGCCACCACCTCCTGCACCGGAAACACCGTCTGCGGCAACGGCCGCAACTTGCCCTGCTCGAACAGGGGTCGCAACACGCTCAGCGTGTTCGGCACAACGGTGGGGTCGCTGGTGAGTAGCAGATTCAGGTCAAACGTGTGGTAGGCCACGTCCGGGCGATTCCGCGCGACGTGTTCTGGCTCGAGCACACCAAGCTTGCCGATCTCGACGAACCGGCCGCCTGGCCTGAGGAGCGCCAGGCTCTTTTCGCTCACTTCGCGGGACAGGCTGTTGAGCACGACGTCCACGCCCTCGCCGCCGGTGAGCCGCATCACTTCGTCGGCAAAGTCGAGCGTGCGGCTGTTCATCACGTGCGCCACGCCCTGCGCCTGGAGGAACGTCCACTTGCCCGGACTGGCCGTTACAAAGATCTCCGCACCCACGTGCTGCGCCCACTGGATGGCCGCCTGCCCCACTCCGCCCGCTCCGGAATGAATGAGCACGCGCTCCCCCCGTTTCAGCTGCGCCATGGCGTGAAGCCCCAGATACGCCGTGAGGAACGCGGTTGGAAGTCCCGCGGCAGCCTCGAAGTCCATGTCGGACGGCTTGTGGGCCACGACCTCGTGCGAAAGCGTCGCATGACTGGCGAAGATTCCAGGGTGGGCGGCCACCACCTCGTCTCCGACCTTGAACGCCGAAACGCCTTCGCCAACGGCGACAATGACGCCTGCGCAATCGAATCCCAGGCGTACGTCTGCCGCATGCTCGATCCCCAGCGAAGCGGCATAGTACTCCCTGAGCATGCCCAGGGAGATGAGCACGTCGCGAAAGTTCAGCGCCGCCGCTTTCACTTCGATTTCGACCTCTCCCGGTGCGGGAGCACGACGGGTCAACGGCACCAGGCGGAGCTGATCGGGCGATCCGTAGTCGGCCAACTCGATGCCCACGGGTCCCTGCGGGGCGGGCTTGCGGGTATCGCGGTAGCGCGCCAGACGCGCAACCAAACGTCCACCAGACCGGTACGCCACCTGTGACTCGCCGGCTGGCGCGCGAAGCTCCGACATCAGAAACCCGAGGTTGTCGGTCTCCGCATCTCGTGCAAGGTCCACGCAAACGCAGTCGAGTTCCGGCTGCTCCAGGA
Organism: Gemmatimonadaceae bacterium; assembly: GCA_025362035.1. Classification (GTDB taxonomy): domain Bacteria; phylum Gemmatimonadota; class Gemmatimonadetes; order Gemmatimonadales; family Gemmatimonadaceae; genus AG11. The sequence goes on from JANYIN010000194.1 coordinate 22,762, forward strand.
GCAGCGTGCGTCCGAACCCCCACACCGACGCCGCTCCCACATCCACCGGATCGGAGTCCAGCACGGCCTGACTGCCTTGCGTTACCAACCAGAGCCTGGTGGTGACGCCGGCGGAGCGGAGCGCCTGCACCAGGTGCAGCAGACACACGTTCAACTCGTCGGCCACGTTCGGTGCGTCGGCCTCGTTCGCCGGCGCATCCCAAAGAAGGACAACACCCCTGCACGGCGGCGCGCCTCCGGCCAAACAGATCTCGAACAGCGTGCGAAAGCCGTCTGGGTCGCGGGGATTAAATGTGAAGCGCTCGAACTCCGACGCCGGCAGTTGCTCAAATGCCGCGCCCGGTGTGGCGACGACACACCGCTCCACCTGCCGCGCCAGCCGCGCGGCCAACGATTGCGACGCGCCAGCCTCCACACCGACCACGAACCAGGTGCCCGGAGACCGCTCGACCGTTCGCGCACCGGGCAGCGCCTGCGGTTGCCACTCGAGACGATACAGCCAGTCCGCCATACGGCGGCGCAGGAACGTCTGTCGCGGCGCTTTACGCAATTCGAATCCGTCGATCCCTACGACAACGCGCCCGCTTGCGTCGCTCAAGCGGATGTTCCACTTGAAGTCGCCGACCAACGTGGCGTGACACCACCACACCGGCCCTTCGCCAACGTGTGCGGCACTCACACTCCGGATTGCGAACGGCACCATCGCTTCCGACGCATCGTCGTCGCTCAGCGTCGTTCCGGCCACCTGGAAGCACGCGTCGAGCAAGCCGGGATGCAGCCAGAACCCGCCCTCGGTTCCCGCGACGGATTCGGGCAGACGCAATCGGGCGAGCGACTCACCCTTTCCCAGCCAGACCTCGTCCATCCATCTGAATGCGGGGCCGAACTCGATCCCGCGCGAACTCGCCCAGGCCGTGAACTCCCCCGGTTCCATCGTCCGTGTAGAGCGGGCCTGAATGCGCGCCAGTGGAATGTCCGCTGGCACGTCGCTCATCGCGCCGGTCACGCGTCCGGTCACGTGCGTGGTGGCCTGGTCGGCAGCGCCGTTCGGTTCGACGCTGATGATCTGGAACATGGCGGGCACCCCACCGCCGCCGATTTCGTCAGGAGTCAGCACCGCTTGCATGGTGCGCGCCTCCTTCTCGGGGATCACCAGCGGCGCCTGGAACACGATGTCCTCGATCCGGCAGCTCGCGTGTCCGAGTAGGTCGGCGCCGCTCAAGATCATGCCGAGATAGCACGCACCCGGCACGACGACATCGCCGAATACGCGGTGATCCTCCAGATAGGGCTGTGTGGCGATGCTGACGTCGGTCGTAAGGATCGTCTCTCTCACGAGCGGCGACCGCACCATGGTGTCCACGAGGGTTCGGAGCGATTGCGTTCCCGAGCGCGCCTTCCGGGCCGAATCAGGGAACCAGTATCGCTTGCGCTCGAACGGGTAGGTCGGCAGCTCCAGCTTACGCAGCCCGCGATCGCGGTAAAACGCGGCCCAGTCGATGTCCGCGCCCTGAACGAACAGCGCCCCGAGGCTCTCGAGGATTTGCTGCCAGTCTCCACGCTGCGCCCTCAGCGTCGGCAGCCATGCAGCGTTCGAGTCGGGGAGCGCGTTGCGGCCAAGCCCGAGCAGCGTGGGGCTGGGTCCCACTTCCACGAACGTGTCCGCGCCGCGAGACGCCAGGGTGACCATCCCATCCGCGAAGCGCACCGCGTGGCGAACGTGATTCACCCAGTACGAAGGCTCGGTCATCTCCGACTGAACCTCGCGCCCCGTCAGGTTCGAGATGACACTCATTCTCGGCGGAGCGAAGCGCACGCTTCTCGCCACGCGCTCAAACTCGTCCAACATCGGATCCATCAGCGGCGAATGGAACGCATGCGACACCGTCAACGGACGCGTGTCGATTCCCTCGGTCTGCAGGCTGGTACCGATGCGCTCCACCGCGCGTCGCTCGCCGGAGATCACGACGTCGTGCGGACCGTTGATGGCGGCGATCGACACCTCGTCGGCGTACGCGGCGACGGATTCCAGCACTCTCCGCTCGGCCGCGCGAATGGCGATCATGGCCCCATTGCGCGGCAACTTCTGCATCAGCGCTCCGCGCGCCGCGATGAATCGAAGGCCGTCTTCCAGGCTGAACACGCCCGCCAGGCACGCCGCCACATACTCTCCGACGCTGTGGCCGAGCAGGAACGACGGCTTGATGCCCCAGGATAGCCAGAGCTGTGCGAGCGCGTATTCCAGCACGAAGAGTGCGGGCTGCGTGAACGCCGTGTCGTTGATGAGGTGGCGATCGCGTTCGAGGGCATCGTCCAACGGATAGAGCACGTCCAACAGCGGCCGGTCGAGTAGCCCCCGCAGGATCTCGTCGCAACGCTCGACCGTCCGCCGGAACGCGGGCTCCGTGTCGAACAGTTCGCGGCCCATTCCAACGAACTGCGAACCTTGTCCGGTGAACAGCATGGCGATGGTTGGCCGGACGCCGGGCACGCGGTCGAGTTGCACGCCGCTGACGGACTCGCCCGCCGCCACAGCGCGAAGTCGCTCCTGCAGTGCGCTGGTTGAGGACACCACCGTTGCCAGTCGGTAGTCGAACTGCGACCGCCCCGCGTTCGCGGTGTGGCAGATGTCCGCGATGGTGCCGCACGCGGGATCCTCCAGCCAGGAAGCGTACCGTCCGGCCAGCTCGAGCAACGCGGCATGCGTCTTTGCCGAAAGCGTGAAGAGATGGACGGGCCCGGATGGCACCGGTTCGGCCGTGTTCGGCGCCGGAGGTTCCTCGAGCAGGACGTGTGCGTTGGTGCCGCCGAAGCCGAACGAGCTCACGCCCGCGATGCGGCGCCGCTCGGGCCAGGGCGTCGACTCCGTCACCACGCGAATGGGAATCTCTTTCCACGCGATGTGCGGATTGGGCTGTTCGAAGTGCAGGCTTGCCGGAATGCTTCCGTGCCGCATCGAGAGCACGACCTTGATCACGCCGCAGACACCCGCTGCCCACTCGAGATGGCCCGTATTGGTCTTGACCGATCCAATGAGCAGCGGATCGGTGCGGTCGCCGAACACACCGCCCAGCGCGCCGACTTCGATAGGATCTCCGACCGGCGTGCCCGTGCCGTGCGCTTCGACGTACACCACGTCTGCCGGTTCCAGATGGGCACTGCGCAGCGCTCGGCGAATCAACTCCTGCTGCGACGTACCGCTGGGCACCGTCAGGCCGCTCGACCGGCCGTCGTGATTCACCGCGCTGCCGCGAACGACAGCCATCACATTGTCGCCGTCCTTCAGCGCATCGGCCAGCCGCTTGAGGACGATCACCCCACACCCCTCGCCGCGCACGTAGCCGTTCGCGCCGCTGTCGAAGGTCTTGCAACGCCCGTCAGGAGAGAGCATCCGAGCCTTGCACAGACTGACGTTGACTTCAGGGGACAGTGAAATGTTCACGCCGCCGGCAAGAACGAGATCGCTCTCGCGGTTGCGGAGGCTGGTGACGCCCAGATGGATGGCGGCCAGCGACGACGAACAGGCGCTGTCCACGGCCAGCGACGGACCGCGCACTCCCAACACGTAGGACAGACGTCCCGCGGCCACACTGTGCGATCCGCCGGTGCCATTGTAGGCGTCGTTCGCCCCGTCCTGCTGGACCTGCAGGTCGCCGTAGTCGGTCGTCCCCAGGCCGACGAACACCCCCACTTGGGAGTGCAGCAATCGCTCGGGCACGATGGCGGCGTTTTCCAGCGCTTCCCATCCCACCTCGAGCAGCAGCCGTTGCTGCGGGTCCATGAACATCGCCTCGCGGGGCGCAATGCCGAAGAACTCCGGGCTGAACTGGTCGATGCCCTCCAGGAAGCCGCCCCACTTGGTGTACATCTTTCCCGCGGCGTCGGGATCGGGATCGTAGTAGTCCGCGATGTCCCATCGCTCCTTGGGCACTTCGCCAACGGCGTCGCCGCCGCGGGCCAGCAGGTCCCAGAACGCACCGAGATTCTTCGCGCCGGGAAACCGGCACGCCATACCGACGATGGCGATCGGCTCGCTGCCGGCCCGCTCCAGATCGTCCACCTTGGTCCGGAGTTCCCTGATTTCGCGAAGCGCCCGTTTCATCAGGTCTTGTTCGTCCATCGGCATTCTGGCAGTCATGAGCTCCTCCCCTCCCCCAACGCTTCGAGTTCCTGCGCGAGCAGCGCGGCGATTTCATCGCGAGACAGAAGATCCAGCGGGTCGTCCGGCACGGGCGCGCCGCTATGCCACAAGGGTTGATCCGGTATATCGGCGGTGATCGCCTGCTCCACGAGATACGTCACGAGCGATTCGACCGTGGGGTAATCGAACGTCAGCGTCGCGGGCAGGCTGCAATCCAGTTCACGTTGCAGACGCCGTCCCAACTCCGTCGCGGTGAGCGAGTCGAAGCCCATGTCGAGAAACCCCCGTGTACGCGGAACGGCGCCGGCGCGGTGCCCCAGCACCTGGGCAACATGCGACTGCACGAGATCTTCCACCATCGATTTCCGCCGCTCGATCGGCGCGGCTCGCAGGCTCGCACTGATGTTCGGCTCGGGAGCGCTTGGCCTGGACGTCCTCGGGCGGCCGGCCGGCTGGCCAAGACCGAGGAGCAGCGATCCGACGGCGGGCTGCGGATGCATGTCGCGAAAGCGCGCCCAGTCGATTCGCATCACGCCAACCTGCGGCACCGTGCGACCCAGGAGCGCAGAGAATATGCGCGTGCCGAGGGCAGGGTCGATCATGCCCTCGCCCTGCGACTCCAGCCGCGACCGAAGGCCGGCCGCCATGCCGGCATCGGCCCACGGCCCCCAGTTGATGCTCAGCCCCGGCAGCCCCGCCGCCCGCCGGTGGTGCGCCAGCCCGTCCAGAAACGCATTCGCCGCCGCGTAGCTGCTCTGCCCCGGCGATCCCACCAGCGAGGCCATCGACGAAAAGCAGACGAAAAAGTCCAGCGGCACCCCCGCCGTTTGCGCGTGCAGATGCCACGCCCCCCGCACCTTCGGCGCCAACACCCGCGCCACTCGCGCCGCCGTCTGCCGCTCCACCACCCCATCGTCCAGCACCCCCGCCGCGTGCACGATCCC
>JANYIN010000032.1 GCA_025362035.1 Gemmatimonadaceae bacterium
CTGTTCGACGCGGCGAGCGGCGTCTCGCTGCGCTCGGCCTGAGCGTGGTGCCTATGGGTGCTTGTACACCTTTCCGCCCTGCATCACGAACACCACGCGGCCAAGCGCGGTGATGTCCCTCACGGGGTCGCCATCCACAGCGATGATGTCAGCCTGCATGCCGGCCGCGATCGTACCGATCTCGTTTCCCAGGCCCAGCGCTTCCGCGTTCAGCGACGTCGCCGATACGATAGCCGCCATCGCGTCCTGCCCGGCTTCGCGCACGCGGCACGCGAGCTCCTCGGCGTTGCGACCATGCGCGCCGGCCACGGCGTCCGTCCCGAACACCAGTTTCAGGTGCGGTGTGCGCGAGGCCATCCGGATGACGTTCGCCGCCATGGGCAGCGCCTGTTCCATCGACGCGAACCCCACGGCATTGTAGTTACCGATTCCGTCATAGCGGGCGCGGTTGTCGAGATAGTTGTGAAAGACCAGGCCGCACTGAGGATCGAAGTACGTGCCCTTCTGTGCCATGAGGTCGAGTTCAGTCTGCGTGACGAAGATGCCGTGCTCGATCTGTGTGCAGCCGGCGTTGGTGGCGGCGCGAACGGCATCAGCGCTGTGCGCGTGCACCATCGTGCGCAGGCCCAGGGACCGGGCCTCTCCGCAACCCGCCCGTAGTTGTTCGTCGCTCCAGGTCTGCTTGCCGCCGTCACGAATGCTGGCCGACGCGAAGATCTTGATGAAATCGGCGCCCTCGTCCTTTCGCCGCCGCACCAGGGCGCGAATGGAGTCGGGAGTGAGCCGCTCATCGCTCAGTGGTTGAAGCGACGTGAGCAGGCGCGGGCCGAGGACGATGCCTCGCGCGATAGACGCCCGAAGGGGAGCATCGGCGCTCGCGCCCGGGCTGGCGACGGTGGTCCATCCGGCCAGCAACGTAGTGTACGCGTTGCCCGCTGCCGCCAGCGTTTCGTCGGCAACGGTCTCGCCATCCTTGCCGGAATGAAAGCGGCCGCTCTTGTTGAAGTACCAGCCGATATGATCGTGACCGTCGATGAGGCCGGGAAGAACCGTGTAGCGCGACAGATCATAGGTGGCGGCAGCCTCGCTGGCTTCCGTCACACTCGCGATCTTCGAGCCGAACACGGTGACCGTCGCCGCGGGCCGCGAACCGCCGCGGCCGTCCAACAGGGGGCCCGTTCGGATGACGACGGCACTCTGCGCCGCCAATTGACCGGCGACAACGGACACCATCACGAGTGGGGCAAAATACCGGCGCATTGACGCTCCTCGGTAGAGTCACGGGACGTGCCAATACTAGCCAGCCAGCTTCCTCCGGGCGAGCGACCTCTCCCTGAGCCGCAAGGAGCGCGGTAGCGCGGCGTTAACGATCGTGCCGCAAAGGACGTCTGGTTCGTCAGCCTAGGTGACGATGAAACGCCGGAATTCCACGCTCGAGCGCGGCTCGATACACGGGTGGCCCGCAAGGCCGGCCCACTGATAGGCGTGACGCGTATCCGGTACAGAGCGCTCACGCCGGCGGGAGCGCGCGAAAGTGGCGTGGTCGAAGCGCCGACAACCCAAGCCGCCACCGCCCAACTGCGCGCGCGCGGGATGATTGTGCTGGACGTCGCCCTGCCGGACACGCCGTCCGGGTTCTTCACCAGTCGCATCGGCAACGGCGACCTCGCGGAATTCACTCGGGCGCTGTCTGCCCTGCTGCCGGCGGGGCTTCCCCTCGCGCGCGCGCTGAGCGTCGCCCGCGACATCGCACCGGCTGCCCTGGCAACGGCACTGGCCGACGTGCAGGCGCGCGTGGAGCGCGGAAGCATGTTCGCGGACGCCCTCGCGGCGCATCCGTCGGCCTTTCCGCCATCGTACGTTGGGCTGGTCAGAGCCGGCGAACGCGCGGGAAGCCTGCCCGACTCGGTGAACCGGTTGGCGGACGCGATCGAGTCGGAACAGCAATTCCGCTCGAAACTGGTCACGGCCGCCATCTATCCGCTGTTGCTCGCCGTAGTGGGCGGCGCGGCGATCCTGGTGCTGCTCGTGATCGTGTTACCGCGGTTCGGCGCGATCTTCGCCGCCTCCGGCAGCGCCGTCCCGGCGTCGACCGCGTTCGTGCTTGCGATTTCCTCGGCGTTGCAGGCGCATGCGGTCCTGTTGGTGAGCGGCGTGGGCCTGGGGCTCGCGCTGCTCTACTGGCTCTTCACCGCGAAGGAAGCTGCCGACGCGCGATCACGCGTGCTGTTGGCCACACCACTCGTGTCGGCGTTTTATCGTGAGGTACTTGCCGCACGCGCGTCGCGGGTGATTGCCATTCTGCTGGGCGGCGGCGCTCCGTTCGTGGTCGCGCTCGACGACGCTGCCAGATCCATCGATGACCCCTCTGCCAAACGCGAGGTGGTCCGCATTCGGGCGCGCGTGCGCGAAGGCGTGAGCCCCGCCGCCGCCGTTGCCGAGGGAACACTGTTTCCGCCCGTGCTCGCCCGGCTCGTGGCGGCGGGAGAGGAATCGAGCCAACTCGAGTCGTTCTTCGCCAAGGCCGCCGACCTGTTCGAGGAGCGCGCGAAGCGATCGGCAGCTCGCTTCGTCGCCCTCGCGGAGCCGGGGTTGATCGTGGTGTTCGGCGCCGTGGTGGGCCTGATCGCGCTGGCGCTCGTGCAGGCCATCTACGGCATCAATGTCACGCCGATGCGAGGCGCGCGATGACTCGCCTTCCCCGCTGCGGATTCACGCTGTTCGAGTTGATGGTGGTACTGACGCTTCTCGCCGTCACGTCCGCCGCGGCCGTACCCGCCTTCCTCGGCGATCGTTTCACTCCCCCTGAACGCCGAACGGCCACGGCCATCGCCGAAGCGCTGACGCAGGCTCGCGATGCGGCGCGCGAGTCCGGATCTCCGGCGACCTTCGTGCTGGTGCCCGCCGACGGGCGGTTCTGGATTGCAACTCAGGATTCGCTTGCGGCCGGCCTGCTTCCGCTCACGGGTGAGGAGCACATCGTCAAACCGGTGGGCGAGCGAGTGGAATGCCGCTTCGAGCCATCGGGTCCAGGCACGCCGTGCGCGATCACCGTTCGAGGCACGCAGCGTCTCACGGTGCGCGTGAACGGCTGGAGCGGAGAAGTGCGCATTGGCGAGGAGCATGCGCCGTAGACAGCGCTCGGGGTTCACGATGCTCGAAGCGATCGTCGCGCTGGCGATCGTGGGATTGGTGTGTGTGGGTACGCTTGGCGCATACGGCAGCGCGCTGCGTGCCGACATAACCGCCGCGGAACGCCTGCCGCTCGCCTCGCTGGCGGTGGAGCGGCTGGCGGCGGTGGACCTCGAGGCAGGATCGCTCGAGCACCTTCCCGATTCACTGGCGCGCGGCGCGTTCCTCGCGCCATATGAATCGGCCACCTGGGATGTGAACGCAGGTCGCGTGAGGCAACGGGAAGGACTGTTCGACGTGACCGTACGCGTCAGCGATGGCGACGACGTCTTTACCTTGAGAACGCGTCGATATCGAGCGCCAATGCGTGTTCCGGGAGCGGTCAGGTGAGCCCGCGCAATGTGCGCAGAAGTGGCATGACGCTGCTGGAGGTCATCGTGGCTCTCGCAGTGGCGGGGGCCGCGCTGGCCGCCGGCGCCTCGACGCTCGGATTTCTCACCGACCAGCAGGATCGATCGGGAGCCCAGGTGGTCGCGTCGGCGTACGCAGTCCGCTCGACGGTGCGAGAGTGGATTGGCGGAGCGCAACTCAGTACGCAGGGAGACGCCGAGTTCAGCGGCGCTCCACGCGGTGCGCAACGGGAGAACGACGACGAGCTCACGTTCGTTACCAGCGCGCCCACCCAGGTGGGCACCACCGGCACGATCGTGCACCTGTACATCGGGCACGACATGAACGATTCGCTGCACGGCTTGCTGGCCGAGTTGCGGCCATGGCGCACGCTCGGCTCGGTCACACGCGTACAGCTCGCGCCGGAAGCGACCGGACTTGGGATCCGCTATCTGGCAAGCATCGACGGCGACCGAAAGTGGCAGTTGCGCTGGCCGACGAACCCCGTACTACCCGCCGCGGTGCAATTGCACGTCCGCTTCGACGAGGTAGGCGCGTCGTCGTCGAATGACCGGGCCGCGCAGTCGCTGCTCGCCATGACGATGACGGTGCCGCTTGGAGCACGCCGATGACGACGCGGCAACGAAAGCGAGAAGGCTTCGCCCTCATGGCAGCGCTGTGGCTCGTGGTGCTCGTGGGCGTCACGGGGTACGAACTTTCTGCGCGCGCGCGCAGTCGCCGACTTGCCGTGGCGAATGCACTGGAGACGGTGCAGGCGCGTGCCGCTGCGGAAGCAGCGTTGGAAACGGCGCGGGCCGCCATCGAGCAGCAACTGCGTCAGCCGCGAGAAACGCGCGTCGCCGCCAGCGTTGCGATGATCGATCCGCTCTCGGATCTTGCGTTCGTTCGGGCCGACACATCCGAGCTTGGCAACGCGCGCAGTGCAGCCCTCGTGTACGACGCGGGATCGCGCCTTCAGGTGAATCGCGCCACCGAGGACGACATGCGGCGCTTCCTGGTCGCGCTCCCGCTGGATGCCCGCATGGCGGACCATCTCGCCCAGAGCATTCTGGACTGGCGCGATCCGGACGATTTCCGGCGGCCGAACGGCGCGGAGCGCGACGATTACCTCCGTCGCGGCGCGCGCGTGCTCCCGGCCAACGCCGACTTTCGCGCCATCGACGACTTGCGTGACGTGGATGGTATGAGGGCGGACGTCTACGCCCGCATCGCAGAATACCTGTCCGTGACCGGCTCGGGGCAGATCAATCTGAACTCGGCCCCGCGCCAAGTGCTCCGCTCGCTGCCCGGCATTGGAGATGAAGCCGCGGGCGCTCTCCTCCGAGCACGGCAAGCCGGCCGACCCCTGCAATCGCTGACCGAACTGTCCGTTCGACTGTCTTCGGCCGCGAGGCAGTCGCTGCTGGACGCGACGGCGGCGCTCATGCCGCGTGTGACTTTCGAGACGCACGAGGTCGCGGTGGACGCGTCTGGGTGGGTGCAGGGCTCTCCCGTCCGCGTGCCGGCGATCGCGCTCTTTCAACGCAGCGGCGACGCCCTCACCGTGACCACGCGCCGAGTCGGACCGTGAGTGCCCGCGCGTCAGTGTTTACCGTGGGCATCGCGCTCGATGGCCGCACCGCCGCCGCGGTATGGCGTCAGGGTCCGAACGGCGCATGGCAACACGCCACCGTCGCGTGTGACGCGGCGCCGGCCGGTATCGAGCAGGCCTTCGCCGCGCTTGCGCGTGAAGTGCCCACAGTGGATCGCCTGCGTGTGACGCTCGTGCGGCCACTGGCGAACGCGCGGCCCGTGGAGTTTCCACGCATGTCACGCGCGACGCTCGAGCGCGTACTGGAACGCGATTGGGCGCGCTACGTCATCGGACTATCGCCGTCGATGCAGACCGTTTCGGCTCGTCAGACCAAGGCGGGTCAATGGCGCGCCGTCTTTGCGCCCACTGAAACGCTCGACGCCATCGTGACCGCGGCGGCCAACCACGGATGGAACGAGGTATCTACCCAGGTCAGCGATGACGCGCTCGCGTCGGCCGCGCTGGTGACCGTCGCCAGTGATGGCACGCCGCAATTCGTGATCATCTGCGACGGCCGTGCCGCCACGGACGTCGTGTACCTCCGTGGCGGCGAGCCATCGAGCGGCCGTCGCTTCCCGCGCGCGGCAACGGATGAAGATGTGTTCGCGTTCATCCGCGCCACGGCGGGCACGCACGCGAAAGGCCTGTCGATCGCCGTGATTGGGCCACCCACTCGAACCGGCGCGTTGGCGCTGGCGATTCGGCAGAATGGCCACCGCGCATCTGTCCTTGACGTCGGGCTTGCGGCGGAGGCCACCTCCATGGCTGCCATTGCCGCCGTGGGAACGTTCGGTACGCCGATGGTCGAGCTGCGGTCTCCGGCCGCGCGTGCGGTGCAGGAACGCCGGCTCAGGACCGCCGCACGATGGCTACTCGCGACGGCGGCGGCAGCACTGGTCGTGGCGTTCGGCATCGAACGAATCGCCGTGAACACGCAGCTGTCGTCGGTGCGAACACAGCGCGCCGACGTGTCAGGACAGGTGCGTAGCGCCATGGCGCTCCGGAGCAACGCCGAGAATGCAGCGGAGCTTGTGTCCGTGCTGGGGCAGCGGGAGGCGTCAGCCTCGCGCGCGACGGCGGTGATCGCAGCCGTGGCAAATGCGCTCCCGGCCGGAACCGCGCTCACGACCCTGGGCATTGCCGGTGACAGCGTTACGGTGGAAGGGGAGAGCGCACGGAGTGCCGCCGTCTATAACGCGCTCCGCATCGTGCCGCAGTTGCAGCAAGTCCGGCTGGCGGCACCACTCAGGCAGGACCGCCAATCGGGCGCCGACGCGGTGGAACGGTTTGCGTTCAGCGCGCTGATCATGCCGTCCGGCTCAACACATGGAGCCACGCCGTGAGCGACGCCGTGCCCGGCACGCTGCGGCGCCAGGATCGGCGCGCGCTGACGCTCGGCGCCATCGCGCTCGTGGCCATGTTGGGATACGCGCGAGTCGCGCGGCCCGCGTTCGACCAGCTAACGCGCGACGAGCGGGCACTGGCCGAACAGAAGGACCTGCTGGCGCGCGAGCGGGCACTGTTGGCGATTGCCCCGAACCTGCCGCACGCACAGCGCGACGCGGATCGCGTGCTCGCGGCGGAGCAATCACGGCTGTTCGCCGGCGATTCGGTGGCGGCCACGGCGGCGCTGGCATCCTACGCCGCCGATGTCGCCTCCGCAGCCGGCGTGAAGCTCAGCATGGTGGAGGGACGAGCGCCGGTCACGCGCCGCGGGCTGACGCGCCTCACTGTGGACATGCGTGGGGAGGGAAGCTGGCGTCAGGTGCTGTCCTTCGTGCGCGTGCTGGAGTCAGCGGAGCCGTTGGTGGACGTCGCCACACTTCGTCTCGAGCGGGGGCCCCGCGGCGGTCCGCTGGGCGGCGATACCGTCACGCTATTCGTCACGATCGCGGGCTACAGCCGGAGTGCGCCATGAGGCCTCTGGAGATACGCGACTGGCCCGTGAGCACGCGCGCGGCGGCAGCCCTGCTCGCGGCGGCGCTCGTCCTGGATCTGGGCACGCTGGTGCACGCCCAACGCCTCCGGTCATCCCAGCCGGTACCGCTCCCGCTCATCCAGATGGCGCAGCCCATCCTCATCCAGACGAGAGCCGACGTGGAGGCGGTTCACGTCGCCGCGAGCCGGACGCCATTCGATCTCATGGCGCCAGCACCTGCGATGGTCGCGACAAACGCACCGATCCAAACACCTCCGGCCCAGTCGGCCGCACCTCGTCTGATCGGGACCGTGGTTCAACCGCAAGGCAGCTTCGTGGTTCTCGAACTACCCGATGCGCGAATGCAAGTCGTGCGAATCGGCGAGCGCGCCGCCGACCTTCGTCTTCGTTCGGTGACTGTGGGTGCGGCCGTCTTCGACGACCCGCACGGCAATCGCGTGTCACTACGCACCCCCCAGCCGGGAGCGGAATCCCGTCCATGACCTTCACACATGCAGTTCGCGCATGGCGCACGCTGTCACTTGCCTTTGCCATCGCGAGCGCCGCGACCCGACCGGCGACCGCGCAGGATACCACGCGGGCCGGTTCACCGGGCGCGCGCATCGATTTTCAGGACGCGGAACTCCGCGCGGTCATTACCGCCATCGCCGAGGCCGGCGGATTGAACGTCACATACGGCGACATCCCGAGCCGGCGTGTGACGTTGCATCTGCCGCAGGCGCTGTCCCGATCGGACATGCCTGGGTTGCTCCGCAGCGTCGCCGCTGCGAATGGTCTGCGCGTGATTGCGGATGGCAACGTGTTGAGAGTGGAAGCCGCGGACGCGCGCGATCCCCTCGCCAGCGCCGGTCGCGGCGCGTCCCGTGAGAACGCGCCGCTGTACGTCTATCGGCTCCGGCATGCGAACGCCACACGGCTCGCTACAACGCTGCAGTCGATTTACGGAGGAAGAACATCGGACGGCGGCAGCTACGGACTGACATCGCGGCCACTGTCCGAGCAGCTTCGCTCCACGCAGATCCCCGCGCTCAACATCGACACCATCGGACGCTCAGCCCCGCCGGGATCGCTGGCCGTGGTACAGGGCACCGTGCAGGGCGAGATTCAGATCGTGCCCGACGAAAGCACGAACTCCTTGCTGATTCGCGCCCAGCCATCGAGCTACGACACCATCCGGCAGGCAATCGAGTTGCTCGATCTGCGGCCACTCCAGGTGTTCATCGAGGTGCTCATCGCCGAGGTGCGGCGCACACGGTCACTCGACGCCGGTGTCAGCACCAGCGTGAGCAAGATCGGCGATGGGAACGAATCGTCGGGCGCCATCAACTCCGCGTCCACGGCGAACGACTTTCTCGTGCGCTTCACGCGCGGCGGCAGTGTATCCGTGGATGTCGCGCTGTCGGCGCTGGCGGCCCGCGGCGATGTGCGCATCCTGTCACGCCCGCTGATTCTGGCGGAAAACAATCTCGAGGCGCGCATTCTCGTCGGCAGTCAGCGGCCCTTCGTGCAGGTTTTCCGCTCGCTGCCTACGGAAGGCGCGGTGAGAGACCAGGTCGTGCAGTATCGCGATGTCGGGACCTCGCTCAGCCTGATCCCGACGATCAATCCGGATGGCTACGTGAACCTGCAGGTGAAGCAGGAGGTCAGCTCGGCCACCAATGAAGTGCAGTTCGGCGCACCGGTGATCAGCACGCGTGAAGCCTCTACGCACCTGTTCGTGAAGGATGCGGAAACCGTGGTCATCGGCGGGTTGGCCGACCGCCAGACGGAACATTCGCGGACGGGAATTCCCATTCTGAGCTCCATCCCCGGCATCGGCGTACTGTTCGGCACGACGAGCAGCAGCGATACGCAGAGCGAGATCTACCTGTTTCTCACCCCGCACATCGTCTCCACCGACGAGGACGCCACGAAGTTGCGGCGCGGCATCGAAGAACGGCTCGACGGCGTGGGAGGCAAGCCGGAGACGAATCCGCCGGTGACACCCACATCGGGCGCGCCAGTTCCAAAACTGCCGCCGCCGCCGAGCGCCAAGCCATGACGCCAACGCTCGACGACGTCCGGGCGCTCTCGCCCCGCCTCACTCCTGAGTATCTCGAGGAGCAGGGACTCATTCCGCTCGGTGTGGAATCGGGCGTGCTGCACGTCGGCGTATGGCGTGACGATGTGGCCGTGGACGCGCTCTTTCAGTTGGAAGAGCTCTTTGGCGCGCGCGTGGAGACCCATGTCGTTGACGCCGACCGCGCCCACGCCGCCATTCGTCGCGTCTATGGGGAGTCCTCGGCGCAGTCGCTGATCAACGCGATCGGTATCGAGGAAGATCTCGATGATGCCGACGCACCGGCCATCGACGACCTGCGCGCGCTGGCCAATGAGGCACCGGTGATCCGTCTGGTGAGTATGCTGCTCACCGAGGCGCTCGAGGCGCGCGCGTCGGACGTACATCTCGAGGCCTACCCCGATGCCCTGCGCGTGCGCTACCGCGTGGATGGCGTGCTGCAGGAAGCCCCCTCGCCCCCGCGCAGCATGGCGCCCGCCGTGATCAGCCGTCTCAAGGTCATGGCCGATCTCGACATCGCGGAACGTCGCACGCCACAGGATGGGCGCATTCGCCTCACGTTGCAGAATCGCCAGGTGGACGTGCGCGTCTCCACGGTTCCGACGCTCCACGGTGAAAGCGTGGTGCTGCGACTACTCGACAAGGAATCCGCCCGCCTCGATCTCGCAGCGCTCGGCATGTCGGCGGGCGATCTGGCACGCTTCGAGGAAGTCCTCACGCGTCCGCACGGCATCGTCCTCGCCACCGGACCCACTGGATCCGGCAAGACGACCACGCTGTATGCCGCGCTCGAGCGTTTGCGGACGGGCCGCGAAAAGATCCTCACCGTGGAGGACCCGGTGGAGTACCAGCTGAGCGGCATCCCACAGGTGCCGGTCAACGAAAAGGTGGGCGTCACGTTCGCCAGCGCGTTGCGCGCGCTGCTGCGGCAGGATCCCGACGTCATGCTCGTCGGCGAAATTCGAGACGGCGAGACCGCGGAGATTGCGACACAGGCGGCACTGACCGGCCATCTCGTTCTCTCCACGCTGCACACCAATGACGCAGCTGGTGCGCTCACGCGTCTGGTGGATCTGGGCGTGGCATCATTCCTTGTCTCCGCAACGGTGGAGGCAGTGCTTGCGCAGCGGCTCGTGCGTATGGTTTGCACCGTGTGCGGAACGACCGCGCCGGCGTCGCCGTCCGAGCGCGCGGCGCTGGGCGCTCCTGATCTGGCGCAGGTTCGGCGCGGCGTCGGGTGCGACGCCTGTCGCGGAAGCGGCTACTCGGGGCGGACCGGTGTGTACGAACTGCTCGTGATCGACGACGCGATGCGTGTCGCGATCACGTCGGGCCAAGGCGCGCCGGCTGTTCGACGGCTTGCGCACGCCAACGGGACACCGACGCTGAGCGACGATGGATTGCGGCTCGTGAAGGAGGGTGTCACCACTCCCGAGGAAGTGCTCAGGGTATGCCGGGGATGACGCGGCGGTGCCACCGTCGGTCGTTCAATCTTCGGTGATCGCGGAGTGCATCTTCGTGTCCGGCATGCTCACGTAGACCACGAGTGACAGCGCGACGCACGCCGTGACGTACCAGAAATACCATGACTCGCGTCCGATGCTCTTGGCCCACAGCGCGAGGTACTCTGCGGTGCCGCCAAATACGGATACGGTCACCGCGTACGGCAGCGCCACGCCCAGCGCGCGAATCTCGGTGGGAAAGAGTTCCGCCTTCACCACCGCGTTGATGGCGGTGTAGCCACTGATGGCCAGCAGCGCCGACAACAGGAGCGAAAACGCCAGCCATTCGGTCCGCGCCGCGGCCAGCGCCGAGAGCACCGGTACCGTTCCAAACAGGCCGAGCACGCCGAAGGTGATCAGAACCGGCCGGCGACCCACGCGGTCGGAGATGTATCCCACCACCGGCTGTACGAGCATGAACACCAGCAGCGTGAGCGCTGAAATGCGCGACGCGTCCGCCTTGCTCCAGCCGGCGGAGTTGACGAGAAACTTCTGTGCGTAGGTGGTGAACGTGTAGAAGGCCACCGTGCCACCCGCCGTGAGGCCCACCACGGTGAGAATCTGGCGGGGATAGCGCCGGAGTTCACGCATCGATGCACGCGGCACGAGCGAGCCGTTCTGGGTTGCGCTCCTGAACGACGGCGTCTCCTCCAGTCCACGGCGGATCCACAGCGCCACCACGGCAAGGGCACCGCCAATGGCGAAGGGAACTCGCCAGCCCCAGGCCTCCAGCGCCGCGTCGCCCAGCAGGCGCTGTAGGGCGAGCAGCACCACCAGCGCGATGAGCTGGCCGCTGATCAGCGTCACGTACTGGAAGCTCGAATAGAACCCTCGCAGCTTCCTCCCGGCCATCTCGCTGAGGTACGTCGCGCTCGCGCCGTATTCACCGCCCACGCTGAGTCCCTGCAGAAGACGAGCGAGGACGAGCAGCACTGGCGCCGCCACGCCAATGCGCGCGTAGCCCGGTGCCACGGCGATCATCAGCGAGCCCAAGCACATCAGCGACACCGAGATGCTCAGCGCGGCACACCGGCCGTGCCGGTCGGCATAGCGACCCATGAGCCAACCGCCCACCGGCCGCATGAGAAACCCCACCGCGAACACGGCCGCCGCGTTGAGCAGCTGCGCGGTCTGACTCGCGGGGGGAAAAAACACCCTGGCGAAGTAGAGCGAAAACGCCGAGTAGACGTACCAGTCGTACCACTCGACGAGGTTGCCGACCGAACCACCGAAGATGGACTGGATCCGACGATTCATCTGGGCAGTCGCGACGCGCGAAGCCGGTCCACGAACGCATCGATCAGCGACGCGAACGTGACAGGGTCTTCGTACGGCAACGCATGCGCGGCGTTGGGCAGCACGTGCAGCGTCGCCCCCGACGCGGTCCGTGTGGAGATTCCGACGAGGCGGGTGACTTCTCGCGCCCACGCAACGCTCACCACCGTATCGTGGGCGCCGGCCACCACCATGGTTGGCACCGCGATGCCCGGCAGCTTCGATTCGATCGCGTCGGCCAGCGCATGACGCAGCGTCGCCAGCACGCGAAGAAGTCCCGCACGCGTGTAGTCGCGCGCGACGATCAATGCCAACCCCCACGGCTCGAACGCGGCGTCGGCGACCAGGCGGAACCAGAGCCCCAGCATCGTGCGGTGCGCGGGATCCATCGTCGGCGCGTTGAGCACCAGGCCAATCGCGCGCGCCGGCTCTCTCGACACCAGGTCCACCACCACCTGACACCCATAGGAGTTGCTGACGAAGATGGCCGGGCCGATATGGCGTGCATCGAGCCAGGCGGCGAGTGCGTCGCTCAGCTCCTGCAGGTTCAGCGCGTACGCGGGCGAACCGCTGCGTCCGAAGCCCGGCAGATCGAGTCCCGCGACATAGTGCGCGCGGCCCAGCCTGGACATCGTGGGCTCGAGATACCGCACCGACACGCCCAGCCCGTGCACGAATACCAGCGGCATGCTCGCGTCCGCAATCGCGGGGACGGACACGAGTGCGTGAATCGGTATCCCGCGCACATTGTCCATGACGGACTTCAGTGGCTGGTCGGCAAACGTCTCGGTGGACATGCGCAGGAGTCTATCGTGAGACCAGGAAGAACGCAGGACGCGGATGATGTGCGAATGACCATGTCCTACGTCGTCTCGCGGTTCAACCACCTCGGCAGGGCCGGCGGCTCCATCGCTTCCATCCGTGCGATCAACGACGCCGGATCTGATTCGACCACGAGCTGACGCCGATACTCCGGCCGGATGAATCCTTCGGTCACGGCATGATCGAGAAACGACAGGAGCGGAGTGAAGAAGCCATTCACTTCGAACAGGCCATACGGCTTGCGATGCAAGCCAAGCTGTCCCCACGTCCAGATCTCGAACAACTCCTCCATCGTGCCAAGGCCGCCTGGCATGGCGAGAAATCCGTCCGACATCTCGGCAAGGAACGCTTTGCGCTCGTGCATGGAGTTGACGACGATCAGCTCCGTCAGGTTGGCGTGAGCGACTTCGCGATCCACAAGGTGACGCGGCATGATGCCCACGACTTCGCCGCCCGCGGCCAGCGCCGCCTCGGCAAGGGCACCCATCAGACCCGTGCACCCGCCGCCATACACCAGGCGGCGGCCGCTCTCGGCGAGAAAACGGCCCATGTCGGCGGCCCGGTCGCCATACGTCGGGTTCAAGCCGGGACTCGCGGCGCAGAAGACGCAGATCGTTTTCAGGGTCATCGCGCGTCCGCAACGACATGATGCATCAGTCCACACGCTCCAGAAGAATGGAGCCCGACATGGTCTTCATCGCCGCGCGCCTCCTCGGCGGCATCAGGTTCGAGATCAGCCGCCAGAACCACATGCCGGACATCTCGCGATTGAGCCGGCGTGCTTCCAGCATCATCGAGTGGTATTGAATCTCACGCCAGCCCAGCGGAGCGAAGAAGGCCGCGCTGTCCGGCGGCCCGAACTTGAAGGGCGCATTGCCTTTCTCCACTGCCTTGCCCCAGGTCTTGCGCATGAACTCGAGCAGCATCGGGCCGGCGATGTCGCTGAGCCACCACCGCGCCGACGGCATGGTGTGGATCGCGCGCGCCAGGGACACAACCTCCGCTTCGGTCAGATAGATGAGCAGTCCCTCCGTGATCACGAGCACCCGCTGCGACGAACTCGCGATCTGCGAGAACAGGGCGTCGCGCACAGCACCCACGGTGAGATCCGCCTTCACCGCCTCGTAGTGGCACACCGGGCGTTCCTCGCGCATCAGCGACTCCTTGTACTCAGTCATCGCCGGAAGGTCCACGTCGATCCACTTGAGCGACGGCGGCAGCGGCAGCCGCCACGCCCGGGTATCCAGCCCGGCGGCCAGGTTGAGCACCGTATCGATGCCGGCGCCCGTAATCCGCTCCAGAATGATCTCGTCGAAGACCTGCGTTCGCACGATCATCGCCCACGCCATGCGCTTGCCACTCTTCATGCCGTGCATGATCGCGTGGCCCCGCTCCCCGGCAAGCCGTTCGGCGTACGGATCGCGGAAGAGCGCGTCGGGCCGCGCCGTCTCCATCGCGCGATACACGGCAACCCAGAGGGCAGTGTCGGACACGTTCTCAATTTTCATCGATGAGCCTTGGGTGAGTCCGCAGTCCGGCCACGACGAACAACAGAAGTGAATGTGGCGTCGGCACGTAGCCCCTACGTGCCAACCTCGACGGAGCTCAGGATCACACGGCCGGTAATGCGCAGGATGCTCGCGCCGTCACGTACCGAGTCGCCGCCGGCGCCCTGGTTCTCGAAGGAGCTCATGAAGCTCTCCCCGTAGTTCTCGACGAGTACGTTCGGCGGCAGGATGATCTCGACGTTGCCCATGACGCACCGAATCTCGATGTCGGTGACACCCGGCGCGAAGCGCGCCTGGCTGAGATCCAGTTCGATGTTCCCCGCGAATACACGTAATTCGAATCGCCTTGGCATGTCCACGAAGCCGCTGCGCTCGATGCTGCTGAACACCGCGGATAGGCGCTGCGCCGGCACGGACACCGCTGTCCTGGCAGCTGGCCGCTCGGGCTCAGCGCTGCGCGGCAGGTCACTCGTGAGCGTCGCGAGTTCGGCAGGGTCGGCGGCAGCGAACGCCTTGGCAATGCGACGTTCCAGCTCGTCGAGCGAAATCAGGTCGTTCGCGTACGCCTCGGACAGCTGCGCCACGGCCAGATCACGCGCCACGGCGGGAAGGCCGGCGGTGGGTAACCTTGCGGACGCTGGATCGGATTCGCCGGGAGACTGTGACATGGAAGGGGAATATGTCCGGAGCGCAAGTGATGGGATAGGATGCCACCTCGGCTTTCCGGGAGAGGGGCCTACCGGCTCCCATACGCCTGGACGGATCTCGGAACTACCCAAGCAGGCGCTGCACCGCGCCGAGCAGCGCCCGCGGAAGCTGGGACGGCCGCTGCACGGTGAGATAACCGGACGAGCAGAAAATGGCGGACATGTACTCGGCCGCCTCCTCGCGATCCACCGTGATGCAATACGGGTGGATGCCCTCCGCTCTGGCGTCAAGCACGGCCCGTCGCGAATCCTCCACACCGTAGTCCAGAAAGTACCGGTCACGATCGTTCGGCTTGCCGTCGGAAAGAATGAGCAGCAACCGATGCGTCGCATGGTGGCGCGCGAGCTGTGCCGATGCGTGCCGAATCGCCGCGCCAAGACGCGTCTTTCCATGCGGAGCCAGCCCCGACACTCGCTGCCGCACGATCTCCGAGTTGGTGTCGGAAAAGTCCTTGATCATGGTCACACGGACGTCGGCGGCACCGTCGCTCGAGAACGCGAGTATGGAGTAGTCGTCGCCCATCGTATCGAGCGCGGACGACGCGACCAGCGCCGCGAGCCGCGCGAGATCGATCACGCGCTGCTGCTCGAACACGATTTCGCTCGTGGAGAGGCTGATGTCGATCAGCAGGGTGATCGCCAGCTCGCGACGCCCCGGCCGCACAACGGTGTACAAGCGATCCTCGGGCGTGACGCCCACGTGCCGGTCCACGATGGCACGCACGCAGGCGTCGAGATCCAGATCATCGCCCTGCTCCTGTCGCACGAGGCGGATCCGTCGGGATTGCAACTGCTCGAACTGGTGCCGGGCCTGCCGAACAAGCACCATGTGATCGCGGAGCACATCGTCGGCCCACTGCGGCGACGCGGTCGGTGCTGGGACCACGCGTACCACGGTGCCGTCAGGCTGAAAGCCGCCCACGCTCACGTCCCACTCCGGGTAGCGATACGTCATCGCGCCGGGCGGCGTAGGCCGGCCTTCCGCACTGTTGGCTCGACCGTCCGGCAACCCTGCCCCCGGTGTTTCGTCGCTCGGCAGCGGCATGTCGGCAAGCGTACCCTCCATCCGATGCGGCGAAACGGCGTTCGACTCGCTCGCGTGACCCTCCTGCGGCGAGTCCGTGCTCTCCTGTGCATCGTGACCGTCGGCGTCCGGCAGCTGCGCGTCCGGCGACGACGATGGGGATGGCAGCATGTGGCGCGTCGCTTCGCGCTTCGGCGTTGATTGGGCACCGCTGGCGTCCACACCGCGCACCTGCTGTGTGATGGACGCAGATGCCGCTGGCGAGGAGCGCGCGTTCAGCGTCGTTCCCCAAAGCGCGATGGGCGGAAGGCCGCGATAGCGTCGCGTCGCGTCTGCATGATGCTCCGCCTCCAACTCTGCCGCCGTGGCATGGGCCCACGCTGCCGACGCGGACGCGTCGCGCACGGCTCCGCGGCCGACGCCGCACGGCTGATTTGACAGGACGGCTCGAATCATCGTCTCCACGTGCCGCTCCAGAGCAGTGAGCCGGCGCGGCATGGTGCGCGCGACGAGTGCGGATGTCCGCGCCTGACCGAGCTGGGATCTCAAACCCGGCTGCGTGGCCGACAGCGCTTCATCCACCGCCGCCGCTTCGGCGAGCAGGAACAGGTCGCGCTCCAGCGCCGTTCGGGTGCGCGCACCATGCACGGCGGTCTGACGGCGCATGCGCTCGGCGTGCTGCACCGCGAGAATCCGGTACCGCTCGAGCGCGTGAAGGCCAATCCCATCGTCCTCGAGCCGCGCTGGAAGTCGAATGCACAGTTCGTCGCTTTCAGATGCCGCCGACTGCCGCACCAGCCCCGTGCGACGTCGCGCGCGATGCGCCCAGTTCACGGCTGGTGGCGCGTCGCTCATCGATTCGATGCGAATCGCGCGTCCGTACATGGCGCGCAGGTAGTGCTCGAGTCGCACGCGCACGTCGTCAAGCAGGGCCGAATGCGCACGGGGCCGGCGACGCAGGCGATGGAGGGATGCGGCGGCAAGCACGCGCACACGTCGAAGTGTGCGGCGCGTTGAATGCCAGAAATGCTCGGCGGAACGTCGCATGGCGCTCAGAGCAGCGCGCTGATCACGTCGTCGATGGCCGCCAGCAGATCCGGGTCGTCCGACAGCGCGTGGGTGATGGCCGAGTGACAGGCGTCGCGTGGCGACACGCCCTTTGCAATCAGCCGTGCCGCGGTTACCAGCAGGCGCGTTCCAGGCCCTTCGGGAAGCCCTTGATCGCGGAGGTGGCGTACCTTTTCCGCAATCTCGACGAGCGACCTCGCGGTCGCCTTGTCCACGCCCCCCTCGTGCATCACGATCTGCGCCTCGATACGCGGCGGCGGAAAGTCGAACTCGATGGTCACGAACCGTTGTCGCGTGCTCGGCTTGAGGTCCTTGATGGCGCGCTGGTACCCCGGGTTGTAGGACGCGACGAGCAGGAACCCGGGTGCCGCCTCGATCAACTCTCCGGTCTTTTCGATCGGGAGGATGCGACGGTCGTCGGTCAGCGGATGCACCACCACCGTCGTGTCCTGTCGCGCCTCCACGAGTTCGTCGAGATAACAGATGGCGCCTATTCGCGCTGCGCGGGTAAGCGGTCCGTCGGTCCACACGGTTTCGCTACCTTGAATGAGATACCGCCCGGTCAGATCACTTGCGGAGAGATCGTCGTGGCATGCCACCGTGATGAGCGGACGGCCGAGCTTCCAGGCCATGTGCTCCACAAACCGGCTCTTGCCGGCGCCGGTCGGTCCCTTGAGCAGAATCGGTAACTTCTGCTCGAAGCACGTGGCGAAAAGCGTGACTTCGTCACGGATGGGGAGGTAATACGGGGCTTCGGCCGCAGGCAGGCGCTCGCCCCGTGCGGCGGCTCGATGGGCATGGTGCGTGGCGACGGCGTCAGGCATATGGGACGCGAGGGTGGGAAGAATGTGTGTACTAAATTGCATACACGAAGGGGCGTACGCCAGCCCACGCGTCGGGCCGTGGCGGTCACGACAGCGAACAATGGAACCAGACGGGCGCGCGCAGGCTTGACTCATGGCTACGTGACCTTCCTTCAACGCGAGACCGATGACCAAGACCGCAGCCTTCGCCGCGCCGAGCGCGGATGCACCGTTTGTCCCGTTCTCCATCGATCGGCGCGACACCGGCCCTCATGACGTTCGCATCGACGTCCTGTTCTGCGGGGTCTGCCATTCCGATCTCCATACCGCGCGTGGCGAGTGGGGGGGGACGGTGTTTCCGAGCGTGCCCGGTCACGAGATCATCGGCCGCGTCGTCGAAGTCGGCGCCGACGTGATCTCGCGCAAGGTGGGTGATCTGGTTGGTGTCGGGTGCATGGTGGACTCCTGCCAGCACTGTGCGAGCTGTGCCGACGGACTCGAGCAGTACTGCGAACAGGGCATGACCCTCACGTACAATTCGCCCGACAAGCACACGGGCGGCACCACCTACGGTGGGTATTCGAAAACCATCGTCGTGGACGAGAAATTCGTGCTCCATGTGTCCGACAAGCTCGATCCCGCGGGAGCCGCACCGCTCCTCTGCGCCGGCATCACCACGTGGTCTCCGCTGCGACACTGGAAGGTGGGCAAGGGACACAAGGTTGGCGTGGTTGGGTTGGGCGGCCTCGGTCACATGGCCATCAAGCTCGCGCACGCGCTCGGCGCCCATGTCGTGCTCTTCACCACGTCGCCAGCAAAGGCGGAAGGCGCGCGCGCGCTTGGCGCCGACGAAGTCGTGATCTCCCGAGACGCCGCCGCGATGGCGGCGCGCGCGAACACGCTGGATTTCATCATCAACACCGTCGCGGCGCCGCATGACCTCGACCCCCTTCTTCAGGCGCTCAAGCGCGATGGCACCATGGTGCTGGTCGGTGCGCCCCCCACGCCGCACCCCTCTCCGGCGGTCACCAACCTCATCATGAAGCGTCGAAGCATCGCCGGGTCGCTCATCGGCGGCATCGAAGAGACGCAGGAGATGCTCGATTTCTGCGCCGAGCATGGCATCGTGTCGGACATCGAGATCATCCCGATCCAGAAGATCGACGAAGCCTACGACCGCATGCTCAAGGGCGATGTCAGGTACCGCTTCGTGATCGACCTCGCGTCACTGGCGTAGACAGCCGACGCGGTTCATCGGGCGGCGATGGTTTCCAGCGCCTCCCACCGTTCGGACAGTCGATTGATTTCCATTTCGATCGCCGCCAGGCGCGCTCGCACGTCAGCAATGGCCGCCCCATCGCGAAGCAGCGCGGGGTCGGACAGACTCGCGTAGAGCGCCTCGCGATCACGCTCGCGGGCATCGATCCTGTCGGGAAGCCCCGCGAGCTCGGTGGTCTCCTTGAAAGTGAGCTTGCGCTGCTTTTCAACCCGTGTCGGCAGCGCAGGCACGGGAGTGCGCTTGACTGGTGCGGGCACAACATCAAGCGCAACGGGCGCGCGCTGCCGCACCCAATCGGAATAGCCCCCCGCATATTCACGGACCTGACCAGACCCTTCGAACACCAGAGTGCTGGTGACGACGTTGTCGAGAAAGGCGCGATCGTGGCTCACCACCAGCAACGTTCCCGCAAAATCGAGCAGCAGTTCCTCGAGGAGGTCGAGCGTCTCGATGTCCAGGTCATTCGTTGGCTCGTCGAGCACGAGCAAGTTGAATGATCGCGTGAACAGGCGCGCGAGGAGCAACCGGTTCCGCTCTCCGCCCGACAGCGCGCGGACAGGCGTTCGGGAGCGGTCGGGCGAGAAGAGAAAGTCCTGGAGATAGCCCGTGACATGCTTCCGCGCGCCGCCGATCTCGATCCAGTCCGCGCCATCCGCGACGCTGTCGAACACGCTCCGGTCTGGATCGAGCTCCTCACGCAGCTGGTCGAAGTACGCCATCTCGAGGCCCGTGCCCAAACGAATGCTGCCGGAATCGGGCGCAAGCTCGCCAAGCAACAGTCGCAGCAACGTCGTCTTGCCTGATCCATTGGGGCCGATGAGCCCGACCCGATCACCGCGCGTGATGGTCGTGGAGAGCGCACTGATGACCGGCTTCGCTCCACGCGCGAAGCTCATGTTGCGCGCCTCGACCACCAGTCGCCCCGATCGTTCGGCCGCCTGTGCCTCCATCTTCACGGCGCCGCCGCGGTCGCGCCGCTGGCTGCGCTCCACGCGCAGGGCCTCGAGCGAGCGGACTCGCCCTTCGTTGCGAGTGCGGCGGGCCTGAATGCCCGTGCGAATCCACACCTCTTCCTTTGCCAGTTTCTTGTCGAACTGCGCGAACTCACGCGCTTCCACCGCGAGCGCGGCTTCCTTCCGCTGGAGATACGTGTCGTAATCCGTGCCCCAATCCACGAGACGGCCGCGGTCGAGCTCCACGATGCGCGTGCCGACCTTCCGGAGAAACGCCCGGTCGTGCGTCACGAATACCAGCGTCGCGCCGCGATCGACGAGGAACTGCTCCATCCACTCCACCGCCTCCACGTCCAGATGGTTCGTCGGCTCGTCGAGCAGGAGCACGTCGGGCTCGCGCACCAGTGCACGGGCGAGCAGCGTCTGGCGCTTGCGTCCGCCCGATGCGGACCGGAACGACACGTCGGCGTCGAGACCGAGATGCTCCAGGACCGTGTCGACGCGGGACTGCATCTCCCACGCGTGGGCGGCGTCCAGCGCATGATGTAATCGGTCGAGTTCGCGGAGGGCTGCGTCGCTGGCGTTCACGCCGACGCGATGGCTCGCCTCATGATATCGGGACAGCAGAAGTCCCGCGTCTCCCAGCCCAGCGGCAACGACCTCGAACGTCGTGCCGTCCACGTCATGGGGTACTTCCTGTTCGAGGCGGCTCACGGTGATGCCCGTCTGGCGTACCACCTCGCCATCCGTGGGCGAAATCGAACCGTCCAGCAGCTTCATGATCGTGCTCTTGCCGGCGCCATTGCGGCCGAGAAGGCACACCCGCTCCCCACGCTCGATGGCGAAGCGGGCGCGATCGAGGACAGGTGCTCCCCCGAACGCAATGCTCACATCCTGCATGCCCAGCAGCGCCATGGCCGTACCGCGGATCAGGAGCCGGGCGAACCGCTACGCGTCGGACGCTTCGATCGACTCGTCCCCTTCGTCACCCTCTTCCACAACGGCCTTCACCGCCGACGCCTTGGGACGGCCTCGGCCCTTCATGGAGCTCTTGGCCATCTCGGCCTCGAAGAGCACCTTCGCCTCCTTCATCGCAAGGAGGTACGCTGGGTCTTCACGTCGGATCCTACGGGTCATGGTTTGCCGCTAGAGTGGGAAAAGGTAAGCTAACTGATCCTCAGCCGGATTGCGGAGTTCATTTTCATCGCGCGTCTTCATACCCCGAACCAGATGCCGGAGTGCCTCGCGTCTTCGAGGATATTGTCATAGCCGACACAGCGGGTGGCACTGGTACAGTTTGAAAGAAAGTCATCCGTCCAGTAGCGCGACGACTTCCTCCAGCTTCCAGACGTGATCGCTCACGCCAGCCGCCAT
>JANYIN010000084.1 GCA_025362035.1 Gemmatimonadaceae bacterium
TTCAACCTCTCCGCGGCGCCGGATCCGAATATCACCAACTTTCATCTCCAGCGTATCACCATCACGGACAACGTGGTGCAGAACATCGATGCCTCCGCCACATTCAATGGCGATGGCCGCGGTTTCCTGATCAATCAGGACGTCACGGACTTGATCATTGCGCACAATACGCTGATCAGCCCACCCAACTCCGCGGTCATGTTTGGCGGACCGTTGACCCAACCGGCCGTTCGGTTGTCCGTGCGGGACAACATCACCGGCGGCGGCGCCTATGGCGTGAAGGGACCAGGGCTCACCTCGGGAACCGTGACGCTCACGGTACTGATGCCCAGCGGCATCTTCCTCGGCAACGTGATCATTCAAGCAAGTGGCAGCGGCTACCCGAGCGGAAACTCCCTTCCCTCCACCACCGCCGCGGTTGGGTTCTTCAATGCCAACGCCTTCGACTTCCATCTTGGCTCGTCCAGCCCGTACCTTCGCATGGCGACCGACGGACGCGATCCGGGTGCAGATGTCACCGGAGTGAATTCCGCCATTCAGAACGTCATCGTGCCCTGAGTGGCACGGCGGGCGGCGTCATGCAGCACGCACACCGGGTCGCGTCCACGAGGCGCGACCCGGTGTGTCATCAGGCCATGCGGAGCATGTCATGCAGGGTGCGACGCAGCCGTCGTTCGGTCGTCGCCGCGACCTTGACGGCGGTGTGTTAGACGTTAAGGTGGCTCGGGGTCCAAAAGGTCTCAACCGCCCCTAGCCGCACGTTCAACCCCTCACCGCCGGGGCAATGAACTCTTTCTCAAGACGCACCTTCCTCAAAACGTCGGCCCTCGCTGCCGCCGGTGCTTCGCTACCCGTGAACGCCTGGGCGAAGGCGCTTGGGGCCAACAGCGACATCCGCGTCGCTGTCATCGGCCTCAATGGCCGAGGACGGGATCATCTCGCGAGCCTTGCGAAGGTCGCCGGGGTGCGCGTGGTGGCGCTCTGCGACGCTGACACCTCGGTGCTTGCGAAGGTGCAGTCCACTGTGAACGGCGGGAACGTCAAGACGTACCAGGACATTCGCGCCTTGCTCGCCGACAAGGACGTAGACGCTGTCACGATCGCCACGCCGAACCACTGGCACTCGCTCGCGGCCATCTGGGCGCTGCAGGCGGGAAAGGATGTGTACCTCGAGAAGCCCGTGTCGCACAATGTGTGGGAGGGCCGCCAACTCGTCGCTGCGGCGAACAAGTACGATCGCGTCGTCCAGGCAGGCACGCAGATCCGTTCGAGCGAGGGTCTGCGTGAAGCGGTGCAGTTTGTCCAGGCAGGCGACATCGGAAAGGTCACCGCCTCGCGAGGCTTCTGTTACAAGCGGCGCAACAGCATCGGCAAGACCTCCGGCCCGCAACCGGTGCCCTTGTCGATCGACTACAGCCTATGGAGCGGACCAGCACCGCTCGTCCCGCCGTACCGCAACACCAGGAACGGCCCCGTGCACTACGACTGGCACTGGATCTGGCTCTACGGCAATGGGGACGTCGGCAACCAGGGCATTCATCAGATGGACGTCGCACGCTGGTTCCTCGGCGAGCCCGGTCTGCCACAGAGCACTCTCAGTGTGGGCGGCCGGCTCGGCTACGTGGACGACGGTGAGACGCCCAATTCCCAAGTCGTCATCCATGAGTATCGCACCGCTCCGCTCATCTTCGAAGTGCGCGGTCTCCCATCCAAGGTGGGACTGGCCGGATCGAACGCCGATCCACGCGCAAATGCGGACAGCGCGGGGATGGACCACTATAGAGGCGTGAGCATCGGCAACGTCATCGACTGCGAGGGCGGCAGCGTGATGACGAACGACTACTTCACCGCCACAGCTGTGGACGGGCGCGGCAAGGTGATCCGTGAGTTCAAGGGCGTGGACCGGCAGATGCAGAACTTCATCGACGTGGTCCGCAGCCGGAAGAGAGAGGACCTCTACGGCCCGATCGAGGAAGCCCACGTGTCGAGTTCCCTCTGTCACCTTGGCAACATCTCGCACCGGCTCGGCCACACGAGCACGGGTGAGATGGGCGAGAAGACGCGGTCGAGCCCTCTCCTCACGGAAGCGGTGGGACGAATGTTGGAGCACCTTCGCGCGAACGACGTTGACGTCGGCCGGATGCCGTTGACCGCCGGCGTGCCGCTCCTCGTGGACGCGACGCGGGAACGGTTCAGCGGCCCGCACGCCGAGCAGGCCAACGAGATGCTCACGCGCGAGTACCGGCCGCCGTTCGTCGTGCCGGCGATCGCCTGACGGCGACCGCGTCTTGCGGTTGTGCGCTTTCAGCACCGACGTCGGGCCCTCGAGGATTGATCGTTTCACGAATGCCTGCACATCTCCACTTCCGAGGCAACCGCGTATGTCCGATCACCACGTCCCGCGTCGCACCTTTCTCACCGCTGCGGCTGCGACGGTCGTCGGCACCGCGCTCGGCGCGTCGCGGTTTGGCCGCGTCGCACAGGCCGCCGTGCCGCGCGTTGCCCCGACGCACCTGACGCCGGACACCGTGACCGCGGTACGCATCGGCGTAGCGAGCTATTCCCTGCGCAACTTCCCGCTCGGCAAGACGCTGGACATGATCCGGGCGTTGCGCACCCCGTACGTCAACTTCAAGTCGTTCCATCTTCCCTACGAGAAGTCAGCGCAGGAGCTCGGCGAGTTGCGCAAGCAGATCGAGGATGCGGGCTTCCAGATCGTCGGCGGAGGCACGATCACCTTCTCCAGGGACACCGACGACGATGTGGCTCGGTATTTCGAGTACGCGCGCGCGGCCGGCATGCCGCTCATCGTCGCCACTGGCGCGCCCTCCGTGCTTCCCCGAGTCGAGAGGTTTGCCCGCCACTACGACATCAAAGTGGCCATCCACAATCACGGCACCGAGGACCCGCACTTCCCTTCACCGTACGACGTCCTGAAGTACGTGAAGGACATGGATCCGCGGATGGGCCTCTGCATCGACATCGGTCACACGGCGCGGACGGGGACTGATGTCGTGAAGGCCATCGCCGACGCCGGCCCGCGTCTGCTCGACATGCACGCCAAGGATCTACGCGATCTGAAAGACAAGGAGAGTCAGTGCATCGTCGGAGAGGGCGCCCTGCCGATTCCCGACATCTTTCGCGCGCTCGAAGCCATCCGGTATCAGGGGTTCGTCAATCTCGAGTACGAGATCGACGCGGACGATCCGCTGCCGGGGATGAAGCAGTCCTTCGCCTACATGCGCGGTGTGCTGGGCGGCATGGGCGCACCGGCGCCGCGAAAGGCGCCGCCCGCGAAATGAGACTGGGCAGACCTTCCGTGGCCGACCCGGTGCGTCTCGGTCTGTGCCTCGCGGCAGGGGCCGCGGCATGCTCGTCCGGCGCCTCCACCCCTCGTGCATCGGTGGCGGCGAACGTCGTCAGCGTCATGGCGAGTGCAGCCGACCAGGTGCAGGTCATCCCACGTCTCGACGAGAAGCGCGTTGACGTTCTCGTTGGCGAAAAGCCGTTCACGTCGTACATCTATCCGGCGAGTCTCAAGAAGCCGGTGCTCTTCCCCCTGCGTACTGCCAGCGGCACGATCGTGACGCGCGGCTATCCGCTGGAGCCGCGGCCAGGCGAGCGCGTGGATCATCCCCACCACGCCGGCCTCTGGTTCAACTACGGCAACGTGAACGGGCTGGACTTCTGGAACAACTCCACCGCGATCAAGTCGGAGAATGCGGCGACGATGGGGACGATCCTGCATCGCTCGGTGGATGGCACGCACAGTGGCCCCGGCGAGGGCTCCCTCGATGCCACCTCCCTGTGGGTGAGCGCCGGAGGCACACCACTCCTCCGCGAGAACGTCCACTTCGTGTTTCGCGCCAGGACGGACCTTCGCACGATCGATCGCATCACAACGCTCACAGCCCTCCGTCAGCCGGTGCTGTTCACCGACGACAAGGAGGGGCTGATCGGCATGCGCGTCGCGCGTGGACTGGAGCAGCCTTCGAACGTTCCGGAGAAGTTCACGGATGCGAGCGGACACACCACAACCGTGGCAGTGCTCGATAACACTGGCGCGGCGGGAAGGTATCTCTCGTCCGAGGGCAAGGCGGGCGACGCCGTCTGGGGCACTCGTGGACGCTGGGTAACGCTGACCGGCGTAGTGAACGGCGAGCCAGTGCGCATCGCGATGCTTGATCACCCGAAGAATCCGGGTTTCCCGACCTACTGGCATGCGCGCGGATACGGCCTTTTCGCGGCCAATCCGTTCGGACAAAAGATCTTCAGCAACGGCAACGAGCAGTTGAACTTTCAGCTCGCCGCCGGTGAGTCGGTCACCTTTCGTCATGAAGTGTTGATCATGACCGGACAGGTCGCGTCTCAGGACATCGAACCGTACTACGACAGTTTCACGCGATGAGTAGCGGCCGCGCCGAATCTCACGGCCTCTGGCACTTACGCGCACCATGGCGCGCGGCGCACCTTTCCGCCGACCTCATCATCCGCGAGTCGTCAGTTCGCCCCATTGGCGTGCCCGCCTCATCGTGCATGATGCCTTGATCCATATAAGAGTGCTCCACCTGTCGTACTGCGTCCGCCGCCACTCGACGTGAGCACGGCGCCACCCGGCGCCTCGCGCCTCGTGCTGCACGAGCATCGCTTCTTCGACTCGGATGCTGCGGTGCGTCGCTCCGCGTTCGAACTCTACGAGCAGACTCGCGACCTTCCTCTGGTCTGTCCGCACGGTCACGTCGATCCGGCACTGCTTGCCGAGAACGGTTCATTTCCCGAACCGGCGGCGTTACTCATCCTCCCGGATCATTACATCTTCCGGATGCTGCACTCCCGCGGCGTGCCGCTCGAGGCGCTCGGCATTCCGACGCGCGACGGCGCGCCGGTCGAGGGCAACCCCCGCCGCATCTGGCAGCTGTTCGCCGAGCACTACTATCTGTTTCGCGGCACCCCCACCGGTGCGTGGCTCGATCACGAAATGTCGGAAGTGTTCGGCGTGCAATGGCAGCTCACCGGCGGCACCGCGCAGCGCATCTATGACGAGCTCGACGCAAAGCTGCGGAGCGACGAGTTCCGGCCGCGTGCACTGTACGACCGTTTCAACATCGAAGTGCTCGTGACCACCGACCGAGCCACCGATTCGCTGGAGCACCATCGAACCATCAGGAACTCCGATTGGTCCGGGCGCGTGTTGCCGACCTTCCGGCCCGATGCGCTGTTCCGAATCGCGTCGCCGCAGTGGAGCGCGGAGCTCGCCGAGCTGGCGCGCGCGCAGGGCGTGGACCTTCTCGATTACCATGCGTTCCGCGAGGCACTCCGGGCGCGCCGCCGCTATTTCCAGGAGATGGGCGGAACCTCCACCGACCACGCGGTGGTGGTACCTCGCACCGGATGGCTGCCTGCCGCTGAAGTGCAACACGTGTTCGAACGCGCCGTGCGCGGTGACGCCACCGCGGACGATCAGGATCGGTTCGAAGCGCACATGCTGATGGAAATGGCTGGGATGTCCATTGACGACGGGCTCGTGATGCAGCTCCACGCGGGCGCCCTGCGCAATCACGATCGCGTACTCTTCGACCGGTTCGGCCCGGACAAGGGCGGGGACATCCCCGTCGCCACGGAGTTCACCCGCAATCTGCAGCCGCTGCTGAACGCCTTCGGCAACGACGCGCGGCTCACGCTGGTGCTCTTCACGCTGGACGAGGCCACCTACGCACGCGAACTCGCGCCACTCGCCGGCCACTATCCGGCGGTGACGCTCGGACCGCCCTGGTGGTTCCACGATTCGATCGAAGGCATGCGCCGCTTTCGCGAACGAACCACGGAAACGGCGGGCATCTACAACACGGCGGGCTTCAACGACGACACGCGCGCATTCTGTTCCATTCCGGCGCGCCACGACCTCGCGCGCAGGATGGACGCCAACTTTCTTGGTGGACTGGTGGCGCGACACGTCATCGGCATGCCCGACGCGCGCGAGATGGCGCGCGCGCTAGCCTACGATCTTCCCCGGCAGACCTACAAGCTCGCAACCGTCCCGGACACAATGCAGCCGCGCGGCGGCGCGTTGTGATCGCCGCGTCGTCGAAGAGTTTCGGGACAGCCTCCGTTGGCCGCTACCGCTGGACGATCTGTGCGCTGCTGTTCTTCGCCACCACCATCAACTATGTCGATCGCCAGGTGCTGGGAATTCTGGCGCCGACCCTCCAGCGCGACATCGGATGGTCGGAAGCGCAGTACGGCGTAATCGTTTCGTACTTCACGCTCGCATACGCGCTGGGCTTCCTGTTTGCGGGCCGCCTCATGGACTGGGTCGGCGTGCGGCGCGGCTTCACCGGCGCCATCACCGCGTGGAGCCTCGCCGCCATGGGACACGCCCTTGCTTTCACCGCGGGGGGATTCGGTGCGGCGCGCTTCGCGCTTGGCTTGGGGGAGTCCGCGAACTTTCCCGGCTCCATCAAGACCGTAGCCGAATGGTTTCCGAGGCGGGAACGGGCGTTCGCCACGGGCATCTTCAACGCAGGAACAAACGTCGGCGCGATCGTCGCGCCGCTCATGGTGCCGTGGATCACGCTTCGATGGGGCTGGCGCCCAGCCTTCCTCTGTACTGGGGCGCTCGGATTCATCTGGCTGGCCTTCTGGCTGGCGATGTACCGCTCGCCGGACGAGAACACGCGTCTGTCGTCGGCCGAACTGGCGTACATCCGCAGCGACGGTCCGCAGCCGAACACGCGCATTCCATGGCTCCGCCTCCTCGGCTACCGGCAAACGTGGGCCGTCGTCGTTGGCAAGGGACTGACAGACCCCGTGTGGTGGTTCTACCTGTTCTGGCTGCCCAAGTTTCTCGATGCGCGGTACGGCATCAAGCTCGCCACGCTCGCCCCGCCGCTCATCGTCATCTACCTGGTGGCCGACGTGGGGTCGGTGGGCGGCGGATGGCTGTCCGCCCCATTGATCAGGCGTGGATGGTCGCTCAACAGCGCGAGAAAGACAGCGCTGCTCATTCCCGCCCTTCTCATCGTCCCCACGATGCTCGCGCCGCGGGTGACGGGGCTGTGGACCGCCGTGCTCATCGTCAGCTTGGCGGCCGCGGCGCATCAATGGTGGTCGGCCAATATTTATACGTTGAGCAGCGACATGTTCCCAACACGGGCGGTGGGTTCCGTGGCCGGCATCGGCGGCTTCGCGGGAGCGACTATGGGCTTCCTCTTTCAGCGGTTCACGGGCCAGGTGCTCCAGTCCAATCACAACGACTACCGGCCCATATTCGTTGTCTGCGGCTTGGCGTATGTCACGGCCTGGGCGCTCA
The DNA here is from genome assembly GCA_025362035.1 of Gemmatimonadaceae bacterium. Classification (GTDB taxonomy): domain Bacteria; phylum Gemmatimonadota; class Gemmatimonadetes; order Gemmatimonadales; family Gemmatimonadaceae; genus AG11. The sequence goes on from JANYIN010000084.1 coordinate 7,310, forward strand.
TCCAGTTGCTCGCTCCGCGTCTGCGGCCGATCGTGGACGGAGAGTGACCGACGCATCCATGCACGTGCACCAACTGCACACTGCAGAATGAAGTACCGGACAACGGCAGTACCTGGACTTGCATCCAGGCTCCCAGAACGCCAAGAAGAAGTGGAGGCCGGCCAATGCAAATGACCTTCCGCTGGTATGGCCCAAAAGACCCCGTTCCGCTGGAATACATCCGACAGATTCCTGGCGTAAGCGGCGTAGTCAGCGCCTTGTACGACGTGGCCGTCGGCGATGTGTGGTCCGTGCAGGCACTGGCGCGCCTGCGAGACACAATCGACGCCGCCGGCCTTTCCTTCGCTGTCGTCGAGAGCATTCCGGTGCACGAGGACATCAAGCTTGGACGCTCGACGCGCGATCGGTTCATTGACCAGTATTGCGCCAGCATCCACGCCATGAGCGCGGTGGACGTCCGGGTGTTGTGCTACAACTTCATGCCGATCTTCGACTGGACGCGCACCGACCTGGCGATGCTGCTCCCGGATGGCGCCACCGCGCTGGCGTACGACCACCACGCACTATCCCGAATCGACCTCTCGCGAGGTACCGGTGACCTTCCGGGATGGGCCATGGCCTACACCGCCCCCCAACTGGCCGCGCTGCTTGCCGCGTATCGCGACGTGGACGCGCAGCGGCTCTGGGAGCACCTCTCGTACTTTCTCGAGCGCGTCGCGCCCGAAGCGGAACGCGCGGGTGTGCGCATGGCCATTCATCCGGACGACCCTCCATGGTCCATCTTCGGATTGCCGCGCATCATCACGAACGGTGCCGCACTGGAGCGCCTGATTGACCTGGTCGATACGCCAGCCAACGGCGTGACGTTCTGCACCGGGTCGCTCGGTGCGGATCCGCGCAACGACCTGCCGAGCATGGCACGTCGGCTCGGTGAGCGTGGCAGGATTCACTTCGCGCACTGTCGCAACGTGTCCGTCACGGGCCCGAAGCAGTTTCACGAATCCCCGCATCCATCGCGCTTTGGCGACGTGCCGATGCGCGGCGTGCTCGAGGCCCTTCATGATACAGGGTTCAAGGGGCCCATGCGTCCCGACCACGGCCGGATGATCTGGGGCGAACGCGGAAGACCGGGCTACGGCCTGCACGACCGCGCCCTCGGCGCCATGTATCTGCAAGGGCTGTGGGAAGGACTGCACGGCGCGTTGGACGGGGACGATACGGTTCCGGCATGAGCGTCCCGCCTGAGCAGATCGTCTACCCTCTCCTCTGTCGTGCGCGGCTGCACGAGATTCGTCAATCGAATCACGCCGTGTCCGTGCCGGATGACGCGCTGCTCCAACTGCCGGAGCGCGCGGTGCAGTTCGGCACGGGCGCATTTCTCCGTGCCTTCGTGGACGACTTCCTGCAGCGCGCCAACGAGCAGGGGCTGTTCGACGGACGCATCGTGGCCGTCGGTTCCACTGGGAGCGCGCGAGACCAGGTGTTGCGCGGCCAGGATGGCCTCTACACGCTGGCGGTACAGGGGATCGAAGACGGTCAGCCAGTGCGGCAATTTCGCGTCATCGCGTCGGTGAGCCGCGCCCTTTCGGCGCTTCACGATTGGGATGCCGTGCTCGAGCTCGCGCGCTCGCCGACACTGAGGTTCGTCTTCTCGAACACCACGGAAGTGGGCATCGCGCTCCATCCGGACGATCGGATGCATGACACGCCCCCGCGATCGTTCCCTGCCAAGCTGACCCGATTCCTGTTCGAGCGTGCGCGCGCGTTTGAATTCGAGGCGTCTTGCGGTGTGGTAGTCGTGCCGTGCGAGCTCATCGAAAACAACGGCGCGCGGCTGCGCGAGCTCACCGTGGCGCTCTCGGAGCGATGGGCACTTGGCGTGCGGTTCATGCACTGGCTCGATGCCTCCGTGACGTTCTGCAACACGCTCGTGGACAGGATCGTGTCGGGCACTCCGCGCGGCGAAGAAGCGCATCGTCTGGCCGAACTGCTGGGCTATGAAGATCCTCTCCTCACCACGTGCGAGCCGTATCGATTGTTTGCCATCGAAGGCGGCGCGGAGCTGCGCGAGATGCTTTCGTGGACTCGTGCCGATTCCTGCATCCGTGTCGTTCCAGACATTTCCCCCTATCGCGAGCGAAAGGTCCGACTGCTGAACGGGGCTCACACGCTGCTCGTCGCGGCCGCATTGGAAGCGGGATGTGAAACGGTGCGTGAGGCGGTCACGCATCCGCTTCTGTCGCGCTTCGTACAGCGGGCGATGTTCGAGGAAATAGCCCCCTCGCTGGACGCGGACGGCGCCACCGAGTTCGCTGAGGCAGTTCTCGAGCGGTTTCGGAACCCGTTCATTAGACATTCGCTGGTGGACATCACTCTTCAGGGAACGACGAAGATGCGCGTGCGTGTCGTGCCTTCCATTCGTGCCTACGCCGAGCGCACACAGCATGCGCCGCGATCGCTCGCGTTCGGGTTTGCCGCGTTCCTCTCGTTCATGCGGGGAGACTTCCGAACCGCGCGGCTCGCACAGGGCCTGCCGATGCCGGCCGACGATCGCGCCGATCACCTCTCGAGACTCTGGGCCGCCATACCGGATGGTTCCGACAACGCCATCGAACGACTGGTCCTCTCGGTGTGCGGCGACCAGGTGTTGTGGGGCACCGATCTCACGCTGGTGCCGGAATTCGTGGACGTGGTCACCGAGTATCTGCTTCGCATTCGTGATGCTGGCGTCGAGGCGGCGCTCGCGGACCATCTTGCTCCGGGCGTGACGTGACCCCCGCCGCTCGCGATCGGATGGCCGCGCGGCTGCGCGCCCTTCGGGTAATCCCCGTGATCGTGATCGACGATCCGGAGAACGCATTGTTGCTCGCCGAGGCGCTTGCCGATGGAGGGTTGCCCGTGGCGGAGATCACCTTCCGCACGCCGCGCGCAGCGGAGGCGTTGCACCGCATCGCGAAGGCCCGGCCCGATTTCGTCGTGGGGGCCGGCACCGTGCTCACCACGGAACAGGCCGATCGCGCGCGGGACGTGGGGGCACAGTTCGCCGTCGCACCCGGATTGAACCCGCGAGTCGTCGAGCACTGCGAACGCATCGGACTCCCGATGTATCCGGGCGTCGCAACGCCTGGCGACATCGAAGCAGCCCTGGCGCTTGGCCTGCGCCTCGTGAAGTTCTTTCCCGCTCAGGCGATGGGCGGCGTGCCCTTTCTCAAGGCCGTCGCTGCGCCCTACGTCGAGATGGAGTTCATGCCCACCGGAGGCATCACGCGCGCGAACATCGGCGGCTATCTGGACTTGCCGCGCGTAGTCGCATGTGGAGGATCATGGATGGCGCCCAGCGACTGGATCGAAGCGAAGGAGTTCGAGCGCGTGCGCAACGAGACGGCACAGGTGGTGAACCTGCTGCGCGGGCATGAACCGACGGTGGCGGAATGACGGTGCTCGCGCTGGGGGAGCTGCTGCTGCGCCTCAAGTCGCCCGGGCACGAGCGGCTGCTCCAGACGGAAACGCTCGAGGTGATCGTTGCCGGGGCCGAGGCGAACGTCGTGTCGGCGCTGGCGGCGGACGGCATTGCCGCCGCATTCGTATCGGCGGTGCCCGTTGGTGTGCTCGGTGACGCTGCGCTCGCGGAACTTCGCCGCTTTGGCGTGGACGTTTCGCGCGTGTTACGGGTTCCGGGCAGACTGGGCCTCTACTATTTGGAGGCTGGGGCAGGGCATCGGCCGCCGCGCGTGCTCTACGACCGTGAAGGTTCGACGATGGCCACCGCCCGCGCGGAGGACTTTGACTGGACCTTGCTGCTTCATGGCGTGCGATGGCTGCACGTGAGCGGCATCACGCCCGCGATCAGCGCGTCGTCGGCTCGCATCGCGACGGACGCGGTGCGGGCCGCGCGAATGGCGGGCCTGACCGTCTCCGTGGACTTCAATCACCGCGCCGCCCTGTGGAAATGGGGCTCGTCTCCCAGCGACGTGATGCCGGGAATCCTCGAGCATGCAACTATCGGCATCGCCGGTCGCGAGGACATCCAGAACATGCTCGGCATGCCGTTGCAGACCAGCGCGTCTTCGCACGAGTTGGATATCGACGCGTTCGACGCTCTGGCGGGCCAGGTGCTCGAGCGATTCCCGTTGATGCGCATGCAGGCGATCACCATGCGTGAGAGCCGAAGCGCGTCGCGCAACGGCTGGTCGGCGCTGCTTCGTACTCGCGAGGCGAGCTATCGGAGCCGCCGGTGGGACATTGAGGACATCGTGGACCGCATGGGCGCCGGAGACGCGTTCACCGCCGGCCTCATTCACGCGCTGGTGACGGCGGGAGAGGGCGATCTCCAGCACGCGCTGGACTTCGCGACCGCAGCGTCGTGCCTGAAGCACACCATTCCGGGCGACGTCAATCGCGTCCGCGCCGCCGAGGTGGACGCGCTGCTCGCCGGCGACGAAACGGGACGAGTGCAGCGGTAACCTCGGTCCCGCCCGTTCTTGGCTGGTGCGATCGTCGGGGCACGTCGGCGCGAAGACGGCTCTCGACGAGCGAACCGTTACCAATGGCGGAACGAAGCGCGCTCTCGTCGGCGCGGAGCAGCCTCTCGGCGGAGCGGCGCAGCCTGTTGGAGGAGCGGCGGAGGCTGTCGGCGGAGCGGAGCAGCCATTCCTCGAAGCGGTGCGGCCAGTTGGGGGAGCGGCGCAGCCTGTTGGTGGAGCGGCGCAGCCTGTTGCTGGAGGGGCGCTGGCTGTCGGCGGAGCGGCGCACGCTCTCGGCGGAGCGGAGCAGGCTGTCGGCGGAGCGGAGCTGCCCGTCCACGGAGCGGCGCAGGCTGTTGGTCGAGAGGAGCAGGCTGTCGGCGGAGCGGCGCAGCCTGTCGGCGGAGGGGAGCAGCCCATCTTCGGAGCGGAGCAGCCTGTGGGCGGAGTGGAGCAGCCTCGCCAGGATGCGGCCCAGCCTTGAGTCCGGGACGCGCGCGCTGTCGTCGCGTCGGAGCAACCTCGCATCGGAGCAGAGCAACATCTCGTCGGCGCCAAGGGGCCTGACGTGGCAGGGAAAGAGTCTGCCGTGGCGACGACCAGGTCCCGCCTCGCGATATTGCCGGGCAGCGACGATTGAGCGCAGGCTCGCGTCGCATCGGTGCGAGCGCATGTCGCGCGGCGCGGCGCCGAGCTTGCACAAATTGGAACTTGTGGCGCCTCACGAGGGGCTGTCGTCAGTCATGGCCGCGAGATCCGGGAACGCGGTGGTTGCGATTCGGTCGCTTGAGACGTCTGGCATGCAAGGTCATCCGCCGCGACGGATTCGCCGCGCTCCCCCAGCGCAGGCTTCCCGCGATGGACCGTAGAAGACCGGGGGAGCGGGTATCGCCCGAATTGTCGCGTGCGCCCGGATCCCTCCTGAGGGGTCTGCCGCGGGCGTGGCCCGTGAAGTTCGAGACGGGGTCGAGCAGTTCAGACGGCATTTCGAAAAAAGCTGGAAAGTCCCGCCCCAGGCCGATACTCCATTCTGCAGGCTTCATCTTGTTCGGCCTCACTCTGGGGCCGCCGCGTCGATCATGGAGGCGCGGTCGTTCTCATCGGGAGACGCATGCCGAAGAACATGAGCGCAATGAATTCCGCTGGCCGGAACAGCCACGGCGTCCTGGCGCGCACGCGCAGAGTCGGCGTTGCAGGACTCGCCGTGATCGCGCTTGCCCTTTCTGCATGCAGCGACTCGACCGGTCCGCGGGCGCCCGTCCCCGTGCTCTTCGATGGGTCGCAACTCGCCGTGCTGGTTGCGGGCGAGTCCATGCGAGTCATCCAATCACTGCCGGACGTTCCACAGCGCAACCAGTTGCACTGGTCGCTCAAGAAGCTCTCCGACGCCCTCGACGCCGGAAGCGTAAAGGAATCGCGCGCGGCGCTTGGCGATTGCTCGGCGTCCTTGACGCAACTGCAGAGCGTCTACATGGGCGACGATAATGCGCTCGCCGATCTCGAAGCCTTGTCGCTCGCAATCGAAATCGTACAGAACGCTCTCCCAATGACCACGGCGTGAGCGTGACTCGCCGTCGACGTTCCCAAGCCGATCGGAGCGCGATCACGCCACCGTTGGTGCGGAGCGTGCGCGCCGGGTCTGGTCCACCACCAGAGCTTTGGGTCCCCCGACAATAGGTTGCGCAAGAACGAACGCCGCTCGTTTCCGGAGCGGCGCGCTCGGCGTGTTCGCCGCTACTGCGGTTGCTATCGGGCTTGGCGGCGCCGTCCAGTCTGCCGCCGCCCAAGGGGGCGCCTCGGGGGGCCAGTCGCAGGGGGACACGTCAGCAATCGTCCACGCGTGTTACGTGCTGATGTCGGGGACCGTGTACCGGATCAAAGCCCCCGGCACGCCGAAGCAGTGCGGTACGGGCGCGCAGGAGTTCTCGTTTGGAATGACGGCAAAGGGCGACATCGGATCCACCGGCGCCACGGGCCCGTCCGGCGCCATTGGCGCAACCGGCGCGACGGGTCCGGTGGGCGCGGGAGGCTCGGCTGGCGCAACGGGGCCGACGGGTGCTACCGGGACCACTGGATCGGCGGGATCCGCAGGGAGCACTGGCCCAGCCGGCGCAACCGGGTCGACTGGAAGTACCGGACCGATCGGCGCGACGGGGGCGACAGGGAGTCCTGGCCTCAACGGCGCGGCGGGGTCACCGGGCAGCACCGGCTCCGTGGGCGCGACCGGCACAGCCGGACCGTCTGGAGCGCCGGGTGCAACCGGTCCCATAGGCCCCACGGGACCCACAGGCGCGGCTGGCGCCACCGGGTCTAGCGGCAGCACTGGCGCGGTGGGGCCCGCCGGAAACACCGGACCGATCGGCGCGACCGGCCTGACTGGCAGCACGGGGCCGATTGGACCCACCGGATCGACAGGCGCGACGGGTGGCACGGGACTCACGGGCGCGAGCGGCTCGACCGGAAGCACTGGCCCCACTGGCGCGACCGGATCCACCGGTAGTACTGGCCCCGCTGGCGCGACCGGATCCGTGGGCGCGACGGGCCCGACCGGATTGACGGGGAGCACCGGCGCAGCTGGTTCCACCGGTAGCACGGGCACCGCGGGCGCAATCGGTTCCACGGGAAGCACGGGCCCAATCGGCGCGACGGGACCCACCGGCAGCACGGGCAATACGGGTATCGCGGGTCCCACTGGGTCCACAGGGAGCACCGGTCCGGCCGGGACCACCGGCAGCACCGGACCGACGGGCACCACTGGCAGTACCGGACCGACGGGCGCTGTTGGAAATACCGGACCGACGGGTACCACGGGCGCCACAGGACTGACTGGCGCCACGGGCACAGCAGGAAGCACAGGACCGACCGGCATAGCCGGCCCGACCGGGTCGACGGGTAACACCGGTCCAACCGGTGCGACGGGCAACACCGGACTGACGGGGCCCACAGGCACAACCGGCTCGACCGGGAGCACGGGTCCTACGGGGTTGACGGGAAGCACTGGAGCGACCGGCTCGACGGGTAGTACGGGCACCGCCGGCCTCACGGGCGCCACTGGGAGTACGGGACCCACCGGAGCGACAGGCTCAACGGGAAGCACGGGACCGACCGGCATCGCCGGCACGACCGGGTCGACGGGTAACACCGGTCCAACTGGTGCGGCGGGCAGCACGGGCGCCACGGGCCTGACGGGCAACACGGGATCGACCGGCACCACCGGTACGGCGGGGAGCACGGGCCCGACGGGCTTGACTGGTAACACGGGGCCGACCGGCACCACCGGTTCGACCGGGAGTACGGGCCCGACGGGCCCGACGGGCTTGACGGGCAACACCGGGCCGACGGGAGCCACCGGTACGACCGGGTCAACTGGCAGCGCTGGCCCCACGGGCGCGATCGGCCCGACCGGCAGTACTGGTCCGACTGGCGCGACGGGGACGACCGGCAACACGGGCGCAACTGGCCTCACAGGCAGTACCGGCTCAACCGGGAGCACCGGGCCCACGGGCGCCACCGGCGGCACGGGCGCGACTGGTACAACGGGTTCGACGGGAAGCACGGGCCCGAGCGGCGTAACCGGCCCGACGGGCGCGACCGGTACGACCGGCTCTACTGGTAGCGCGGGGCCGACTGGCTCGACAGGCAACACCGGTCCGACCGGCTCGACGGGCAGCACAGGCGCGACCGGCCTCACGGGCAACACCGGCTCAACAGGCAGCACGGGTGCCACCGGCCTGACAGGCAGCACCGGGTCAACTGGTAGTACCGGGCCTGTTGGCGCGAACGGTTCAACCGGCAACACCGGTCCCACGGGCACCACGGGCGCGATCGGTCCGACGGGAAGCACAGGTCCAACCGGCTCCGCGGGTTCGACGGGCAGCACCGGGCCAACGGGCTCGACGGGCAACACTGGCGCTGCTGGTACGACGGGCCCGACGGGAAATACGGGCCCGACGGGCCTCACAGGCAGCACCGGACCAACAGGTAGCACCGGGCCAACAGGTAGCACCGGACCAACGGGTAGCACGGGACCGACAGGCAGCACGGGTTCGACCGGTAGCACAGGTCCGACCGGCCCGACCGGCAACACTGGCGCGACTGGTACGACGGGCTCGACGGGAAGCACGGGCCCAACTGGACTAACCGGCAACACCGGGCCTTCGGGAGCCACTGGGACGACTGGGTCGACCGGCAACACCGGGACAACTGGTTCGACCGGCAACACCGGCCCGACCGGCGCCACCGGAACGACCGGGTCGACCGGCAATACCGGGCCAACCGGCACGACGGGTAACACCGGCTCGACAGGCGCCACCGGAACGACCGGAGCGACCGGCAATACCGGACCAACTGGCACGACGGGTAACACCGGCTCGACGGGCGCCACCGGAACGGCTGGGTCGACCGGCAATACCGGACCAACTGGCACGACGGGGAACACCGGCTCGACCGGCGCCACCGGAACGACTGGGTCGACCGGCAATACCGGACCCACTGGCACGACCGGGAACACGGGCTCGACCGGCGCCACCGGGACAACCGGAACAACCGGGTCGACCGGGAGCACGGGACCAACCGGCACGACTGGCAACACCGGACCGACCGGCACGGCGGGCAACACGGGCCCAACCGGCACGACCGGTAATACCGGGCCAACCGGCGCCGCCGGCACGACCGGCAATACCGGACCCTCCGGCACGACGGGCAACACGGGACCAACGGGCGCCACCGGGACGACTGGTTCGACGGGCAACACGGGCCCAACTGGGACAACGGGCAACACTGGACCGACGGGCGCTACGGGGACGACCGGTTCGACCGGCAACACGGGGCCAACTGGCACGACGGGTAACACCGGGCCAACCGGCGCCGCCGGCACGACCGGCAATACCGGACCAACCGGTACGACCGGGAACACGGGCTCGAGCGGCGCCACCGGGACAACCGGGTCGACCGGGAGCACGGGACCAACCGGCACGACTGGCAACACCGGACCCATCGGCACGACGGGCAATACCGGACCGACGGGCGCCACGGGGACGACCGGCTCAACCGGCAGTACCGGACCCACGGGCACGACGGGCAACACCGGACCCACCGGCACGACGGGCAACACGGGACCGACGGGCGCCACCGGGACGACTGGGTCGACCGGCAATACCGGACCAACCGGCACGACCGGGAACACGGGCTCGACCGGCGCCACCGGGACAACCGGGAGCACGGGACCAACTGGCACGACTGGCAACACCGGACCCACGGGCACGACGGGCAACACCGGAACAACAGGCGCCACAGGGACGACTGGCTCGACCGGTAACACCGGACCTACTGGTACGACCGGCAACACCGGTCCAACCGGCACCACGGGCACCACGGGCACCACGGGACCGACGGGCGCCACGGGGACGACCGGTTCGACCGGCAACACGGGCCCGACGGGCACGACGGGCACGACGGGCACGACGGGCAACACGGGGCCAACCGGCGCCACCGGAACAACCGGTTCGACCGGCAACACCGGCCCGACCGGCACGACTGGCAACACCGGCCCGACAGGCACGACGGGCAATACTGGCCCGACTGGCAGTACAGGGCCGACCGGCACCACGGGCAACACCGGACCAACCGGCACGACGGGCAACACCGGCACGACGGGCAACACCGGCCCGACTGGCACAACGGGAAACACGGGCACGACGGGCACGACGGGCAACACGGGGCCAACCGGCGCCACCGGAACAACCGGTTCGACCGGCAACACCGGCCCGACGGGTACAACGGGTAACACGGGACCAACCGGCGCCACTGGAACAACCGGTACGACCGGCGCCACGGGCACGACCGGTCATACCGGCCAGACCGGCCCGACTGGCACCACGGGTAACACCGGCCCAACCGGCGCCACCGGAACGACTGGTTCGACCGGCAACACGGGTCCGACAGGCACGACGGGTAACACCGGCCCGACCGGCACCACTGGAACAACCGGTTCGACCGGCAACACCGGCCCGACTGGCACGACGGGCAACACTGGCCCCACCGGCGCGACGGGAACGACGGGTTCGACCGGCAACACCGGCCCGATTGGCACGACGGGCAACACTGGCCCCACCGGCGCGACGGGAACGACCGGTTCGACCGGCAACACCGGCCCAACCGGTTCAACCGGCAACACGGGCCCGACGGGCACAACGGGCAACACCGGACCGACCGGCGCTACTGGAACGACCGGTTCGACCGGCACCACCGGGACAACTGGTTCGACCGGCAATACCGGCCCCACCGGCACGACGGGTAACACGGGACCGACGGGCGCCACTGGAACAACCGGTTCGACCGGCAATACCGGGCCGACCGGCACGACGGGTAACACTGGACCGACGGGCGCCACTGGAACAGCCGGTTCGACCGGCAATACCGGCCCGACCGGCACGACGGGTAACACTGGACCGACCGGTACCACGGGAACGACGGGTTCGACCGGGAACACGGGCCCGACGGGTACAACGGGCAACACCGGACCGACCGGCGCCACTGGAACGACCGGTTCGACCGGCGCCACAGGG
>JANYIN010000078.1 GCA_025362035.1 Gemmatimonadaceae bacterium
ATGCCGCTCGCCCAGATAGGACGTGCGGGGTTCACCCACCGCGCAGCCCGGCGGATCCGCCCAGAACGCCTTGTAGTATGTGCCGCGGTAGTAGTAACACGTGAAGCGAAAACCCGCCGGAAACGGAAGGATCAGCAACGCCGGAGAAATGGCCGGGAGCCACGCTGGTGCTTTCGAAAACCACGCATGCGGTGAGTCACCGAAGAGCAGCGGAGAGTAGAACGGCGAGAGATACGCGCCGTAGGAAAAGTGGGCGTTCTGAAAGGCAGCCCACGTCGCATACGCCAGGAAGGAGCCGAGCACCACGAAGGCGCCGAGCTGCGGCACCCACCACGCATCGCGTCGCGTCGTCTCGCCAAACTTGCGTCGAGTCAGCTGTACCACTTGCTGGGCCATCGGGTGCGTACTCCTGGAACGAGGTCGGCGGCTAAGCTACGGGCGGGGAAAAACGGCGGGAAGAGGAGACCGCGTCTCCGCGCCCTGCCCCGGCGCACATGTGGCCACCATATTCCGCATCGTGTCCGATTTGCCTCCCTCCCCGTCCGGAACGCTGGCCGAGCGATACGCCATCGGGCGGAAGCTTGGCGCGGGCGGCATGGCTACGGTTTACCATGCCGTCGAGCGCAAGCACTCGAGAGAGGTGGCCATCAAGGTCCTGCACCCGGAACTGACGGCGTCCATTGGCGCCGAGCGGTTCCTTCGCGAGATCGAGATCGTGGCGCAGCTCGCGCATCCTCACATCGTGCCCCTCATCGACTCCGGCGATGCGGACGGGATGCTCTACTACGTGCTTCCCTTCATCGCTGGCGGGTCGCTGCGCGATCGCCTCGCTGCGAAGGGCCCGCTTGCCGTTCGCGATGTCATTCGGATCGCGGAGGAAATCGGGGGAGCGCTCGACTTTGCGCACCGCATCGGGTTCGTGCATCGAGACGTGAAGCCGGAGAACATTCTCTTCGCAGACGGACACGCGGTGCTCGCTGACTTCGGTATCGCGCGCGCGTGTCGCGTGGCGTCCACCGCCGACGCATCAACGACTTCACGAGAGATCACGGGCGCCGGCATCGCCGTCGGCACCCCGGCATACATGAGTCCCGAGCAGGCTTTCGGCGACCGTGATGTCGGTACCGCCAGCGACGTGTACAGTCTGGCATGCGTGGTGTTCGAGATGCTCAGCGGGCAGCCACCCATCCGGGGCAGCACGATGCGCGCCACCCTGATGAAGCAGATCACCGATGTGCCGGCCCCAATTCGGAGCAGTAGACCCGACGCGCCCCTCGCGGTGGAACGCGCTCTGGCCAAGGCGTTGGCGAAGGCCGTGGACGATCGATATCGCAACATCGCGGAGTTCATCGCCGCGCTCCGTCTCGATGCCGAGTCGCCCGCCAGGCGGTCCGCGATAGTGCTGCGCAGCATCGCGGTGCTGCCCTTCGTCAATGTGAGTCCGGATCCGGAGAACGAGTATCTGAGCGATGGCGTCACCGATGAATTGATCGACGCGCTGACGAAGGTGGATGGACTGCGTGTCGCATCGCGCTCGTCCGTCTTTGCGCTGAAGGGAAAGCCACAGGACGTCCGCGCCATCGGCGCGCTGCTGGGTGCCAGTGAAATCCTCGAAGGCACCGTGCGGAAGGTCGGAGACCGGCTGCGGATCACCGCGCAGCTCACGTCCGCGGACGACGGTCGCCTCGTCTGGTCGCAGCGCTACGATCGCACTCTCCACGACGTCTTCGCTATTCAGGACGAGATTGCCGGCACGATCGTGAACACGCTCCGCTCCACGGCCTTTGCCGATCTGATCGCCCCAGCCTCGAGACGCAATACGGACAACATCGTGGCGTACAACCTGTACCTGCGGGGACGATACGCATGGAACAAGCGATCGCAGGAGGGCGTGAGCGAAGCGATCCAGTATTTCGAACAGGCCATCGCCGAGGATCCAGCGTACGCCCTCGCCTACACCGGGCTCGCCGACGCGTATTCGCTCGGCGTCGACTACCGCAGCGTTCCGGTCTCGGCGGGGTTCGAGCGCGCGAAGGTCCACGCGCGCAAAGCGCTCGAGCTGGACGACACGCTGGCGGAGGCGCACGCCTCACTGGCGTGGAGTCTCTTCGCGTTCGACTGGGACTGGACCGGCGCTGCTCTCGAGTTCCGTCGCGCCATCGAGCTCGATCCGCGGTATGCCACTGCGCACCAATGGTACGCGTTTCTCCTCGCTTCCGGCGGAAGGATCGAGGAGGCGTTGATCGAAGGCCACACCGCTCAGGAGTTGGATCCGACGTCCGTGTCAGTACGACGGAGTCTCGCCTGGCTCTACGTGTACTCGCGCCGGTACGAGCAGGCCCGCTATCATCTGGGCCGCGCTATCGCGATGAACCCCACGGCCGAGGAGAGCTATCGCGTGCTGGGCCTCACGCTGGCGCTCGAAGGGCAGATGGACGACGCCGTGCGCGTACTGCGGGAAGCGGTGGCGATGCACGGCGCGGGCAGCTACACCACCGCGTCGCTCGGCTACGCGCTCGCCCGCTCCGGCAACACCGAAGAGGCAAGGGCGTTGCTCACGGGTTTGGAGCGCCAACGCCGGGAAGGCTATGTGTCGCCCGTTGCGCTCGCGACGCTACAGATCGGCTTGGGGGATCGTCAACGAGCGCTCGATTGGGCAGAGCGCGCGTACGACGAGCGACGCGGCTGGCTCGCGTACCTTACCGTGAACCCCGTCGTCGACCCCTTGCGTTCCGACCCGCGGTTCGAAGCGCTCGTGAAGAAGATGGGGCGCTGACCTTCCCGCTCGCGGCCCTCACCGCCTCATGGCGTGATTGGCGCGAGATACGTCTGCATCCACGAAAAGACGGTCTCGTGCCAGCGTTTGCTGTCGAGCGCATTCAGCACCCAATGTCCTTCGTTCTCGAATACAAGTCCCTGGGACGGCACTCCATTCCGCCGCAGCGCCGTGAAGAGCTGAAGCCCTTGATCCACCGGCACGCGAAAGTCCTGCTCGTTCGTGATCACGAGCGTGGGCGTCCTGATCTTGTCGGCCGAGAGGTGCGGTGAACACCTCGCGAAGTTCCTGCGAGCCGCCGCGGTCCATGGCGCACCACCGAACTCCCAGTCGGTGAACCACAATTCCTCGGTCGCGAGCGTCATCGACTCGAGGTTGAACACGCCATCGTGACTCACCGCGGCCTTGAACCGATTCGTGTGCCCGATGAGCCAATCGACGGCGTAGCCGCCGTAGCTCGCCCCCGCGATCCCCATTCGTGCCGGATCGGCGTTCGGCGACTTCGCCACGGCGTCGAATACCGCGTTGAAGTCGGTCATGACCTTGCCACACCAATCCTGCGAAATCTCATCGACGAACTTCTGGCCGAAGCCCGTGGATCCGCGCGGATTCGGCGCGGCCACGATCCAGCCCTGCGCGGCCCATAGCGAGGGGTTCCATCGGTTCGACCAGCCGTCCGCCCAATCACCTTGTGGCCCCCCATGGAGGAGGAAGACGACGGGATACTTCCTGGACGGATCAAGATGGGGAGGCTCCAACAGCCAATACTGCACGCGCGCGCCATTGGCGCCGACTACGGTCAAGCTCTTCGGCGTAGGCATGTCCACCGTCGCGAGCCACCCCGCGTTCTCATGGGTCAGCTGGCGCGTGCCGCCGTCGGAGTCTACCCGATACACCTCCGCGGGGGCGACGAGCGACGACTTCACGTAGACGGCGAAGGAGGGCCCCGGTTGGAACGCGGCCACGGCGCCCCCCCGCACGACGAGCGTGGGTGTGCCGCCATTCGCCGATATCGTGTACAAGTTTTCCGCGGCATTGCTGGCCGCCGTGAACCAGATCGTCTTTCCATCTGGCGAGAACCGGAAGTCGTCAACGGACAGATCGGGAGACGTGAACAGGGTGCGCTTGGTATCCGTGCCGCGATCGTAGATGTCGAGATACCAGCGATCGCCTTCAAATCCCGGCCGGCGCTGGGCTCGGACAACGATCGACCGCCCGTCCGGGGAGTAGGTCGGCTGCATGTCCGCGGCGGGATTCGACGTCACCTTGCGCACGGCGCCACCGGCAACGGGCACGACCCACACGTCGTGGTTCGTGGTCCACATCTCCGAATCTCGCGCACCTCGTTTCGAAACGAACGCCAGCTCGCGACTGTCCGACGAAAAGGCAATCGCGCCGTCCTCGTAGTTG
The DNA here is from genome assembly GCA_025362035.1 of Gemmatimonadaceae bacterium. Lineage (GTDB taxonomy): Bacteria > Gemmatimonadota > Gemmatimonadetes > Gemmatimonadales > Gemmatimonadaceae > AG11. The sequence goes on from JANYIN010000078.1 coordinate 4,187, forward strand.
TGCGGCGGCGAGTCGAAATCCCCTGGCGTGAGGTCCCGCGTCGCGCCGGTCTCCAGTTCCACGACGAAGACGTGGTGTCGCACAGCTTCCCACCACTCGTCCCAGTGCCGAAACGGCAGGCGCGTCAGCGTGTGAACCTTGACGGGATCCCTTTCGGCCGCTTCGCGAGTGCGAGCGTTGCACGCCTCGTCTGCGCACGCGGGGAAGGCGTCCGAGACGAATGCCACCAGCTTCCCATCCGGGGACACGACGACGGGACCCTGTGCGCCGGCGGACAGGTGTGTGATAGCCTTCACGCCGGAACCGTCCTCCTCGGCGACGTAGACCTGGGGCGTGCCGTCGCGCGCGGAAAGGAAGACGACCCGGCCGCTCGGCAGGAATCGGGGCGTGTCATCGCTCTTCGGGCTCTCGATGAACGACTTGGGCGAGGCGGAGCCGTCGGCAGGAACCGCCCAGATATCCGCGTTCCGCTTTCCGGACGACAGATCCGTTGTCGTCCGAACGAACAGCACGCGGCGTCCATCCGGCGACACTTGGGGATCGCCCACGCGAATGGCGGTGAGCAGATCCGTGATCGACATCGCACGTCGAACTTGTGCGTCGGCGACCACCGGACAGAAGAGGATCCGGGCGCCCGCCACGCATCCGAGGCTCAACCGGAGAAGTAGACGTGACATGGCGATCGAATGTGAGGGCGAACCACGAGAGCCGCGGCAACGCCGCGACCTCGTGGGATGTCACGTCGCGCTGGCCCGTTCGGCGCGCACGTGGCACAACCAGTTATGCGTGTCCTCGGACTTCCCATGCACGAGATCCAGGAACGTGCGCTGGAGCACCCGCGTCACTTCCCCGATGCGGCCAGCGCCGACCTTGATCTTGTCCACGCTGCGCACCGGCGTGACCTCCGATGCGGTGCCGGTGAGGAAAATCTCGTCGGCGGTGTACAACATCTCCCGTTGCAGCGGCTGTTCCCGCACGTCGAGTCCCGCGCCTCGCGCCAGCGTGAGAATGCTGTCGCGCGTGATCCCCGGAAGGAGCGTACCGTTCGTCGGCGTGGTAAACACCACGCCCTTCTGCACGAGGAACACGTTCTG
>JANYIN010000176.1 GCA_025362035.1 Gemmatimonadaceae bacterium
CGTCGGCGCGCCCCTCGGTGCATTCGCGCCCGGAGGAACCTTGCCCGTTCCCGGTACGTAGGAAGAAGTACCCGCAGTCATCCATCCCACCACTGACCGCCGTCCATGGCCACAAACGTCGTCGCGAATGCCCGTGGTGGAAAGAAATCCGCCAGCGGTTCGCGCCTCCGCGCACTCTGGGAGAACATCAAGTCGCTTGCCGGCGCGATCCTGATCTATCTCGTCCTCAACACCTTCCTCGTCGCCGCCTACCGCATCCCGTCGGGATCGATGATTCCCACGCTGCTCATCGGAGACTGGCTGTTCGTGAACAAGGCGGTCTACGGCCCCCATCTGCCATTCACCGATTCGCACCTACCGTCGTTCAGCGAGCCGAAGCGTGGGGAAGTCATCGTGTTCGTCTCCCCGTACCAGGCGGATGAAGCGGGTCGTGGAGACGATCCGACCCCCACGCTCGTCAAGAGGATGGTAGGCGTGTCTGGTGACACCCTGTACATGCGCGCCGGCTTGCTGTACGTGAACGGCGTCGCGCAGCGTCAGGGATTCGGGATCGTCAGTACACCGCGCGCCAACGGTTCGCAGCCCGCCGACATCTCCGAGCTGTTCGATTGGCAGCACAAGATCGAACTCAAGCAGTCACGGTTCGGGCCTGCGCCGACGCAGCCGCAGCTCGACAACTGGGGTCCGCTCGTCATTCCCGCGGGCCGCTATTTCATGATGGGCGACAATCGATATGAGTCCAAGGACAGTCGGTACTGGGGCACCGTTCCCCGCGAGAATATTCGCGGGCGGCCCATCTTCGTGTACTACTCGTATCGCAGCGGCGACGAGTCGGATCGCCCGCTGTCCTTCATCACCGACATCCGGTGGGGGCGCATCGGCACGCGCATTCGCTGATCGGCATGGCGCGATCCGTCCGTGACGCGTGCGCCCGCGCCACCTGCCTCGCGTATCTCGAGCGTCATCGCGGTTTCACAGCTGGTGTTCGTCGTCCTGTTCGGCGTCGCGTTGTTCAGATATGGTCGTGCCGCGGTTCCGTTCGTCGGTTCGACCTTTGCCCTCGCCTGTGCGACGTTCGCGCTGGCGGCTACCTCGGCCCTCCTGGCCCTCTTCGGTAACCGTGCGCTTTCCGCAGGACGACTCGCCGCCGAAACGCTGCAGCACCGCATGTCGGAAGATCAGGAGATCAAGGAGACGTTGGAGCAGCGCGTCGTGCAGCGCACGCTGGAACTCGACGACGCGCAACGCGTGTTGCACCGAATGTGGTGGCTCGGCCAGCAGATCACGCTCGAGTTGGATCCTCGTCGCGTTCTCGATCGGTTTCTCGAAGCAGCAGCCGACGTGGCTCAGGCTGACGGTGCCGCACTCGGTCTCTGGACGGACGAGGGGATGATCGAGATCGCTGCCGCCAGCGGATCGCTCGCAGCCTTCACCGGCCACCGGTTGCCGGTTGCCGGAATGGCCATGGGCCGCATCATGCGCTCGGGTGGAAGCTGGGGGGTCGCCGACGTTCTCGAGCATCGCGGTCAGGTGCATTCGGCGTTCTACGACAATACTGCGGAACCTGTGCGCGGCATGGCCATCGTTCCGGTGCAGCGCCGGGGCGAGCGCATCGGCGCCGTCACGATCGCGTGCAACGACGTTCGCACGTTCACACCGCTCGAGCTCGAACGCGTCGAAGCCATGGCCGACCTGATGTCAGTTGCGCTGGCGAACGCTGAGCTCTTCCAGACGATGAAGCAGGCGGAATGGCGCTTTCGGACGCTCTTTCGGGCCGCTCCCGATGCCGTTCTGACGGTGTTGCACGCCACGGGCCGCATCCGCGAAGCGAACGACGCCGTGCGCGATGTGTTCGGTATCGAACCGCAGCACATCGTGGGGCGGGCGTTCGGTGACCTCATCCTCGATAGTGACCGAGAAACGGTCGACGGGGCGCTCGCCGCCGCATTCGAGGGGATCGCCGCGCGCGTCGAAGTGCAGGTGCACCTTCCGCACGGAGGCACGCGCGTAGTGGCGCTGGCCGCAAGTCGACTACCCGAAGCGGATCCGCCGAGCGTGCTGCTCATCGGGCGGGACATGACCCACGAACGGGAGATGCGTGTCCGCCTCATGGAGTCGGACCGACTGGCCGCCGTCGGCGAACTCGTCGCCGGGGTCGCGCACGAAGTAAACAATCCACTCAGCAGCATCAGCGCATTCGCCCAATTGCTGCTGCGTGATGCTAGCCTTTCGCCGTCACAGCGCGAGTCCATCGACGTCATCCGGTCAGAAACGACGCGAGCGAGCCAGGTGGTAAAGGACCTGCTCGCATTCGCGCGCCGAAGCGAGCCGCAACAGTCGCCCCTCGATCTCAACGCGGTCATTGCGCGGACCGTTCGCATGCGTCAGTACCAGTTCAGCGAGGCATCCGTCCGCGTCGCCACGGAACTCTCGGACGACCTGCCAGCCGTCATGGGCGACGCGCGCCAGCTTCAGCAGGTCTGTCTCAACCTGCTGACGAACGCCGTACAGGCCATGATTGCGCGCGGAGGCGGCGATCTCACCGTTCGCAGCTATGTCGTCGAAGACGCGGTCCGGCTCGAAGTGAGTGACTCGGGGCAGGGGATCGCATCGAACATTCGCGCGCACATCTTCGAGCCCTTCTTCACGACGAAGAAGGAGGGTGAAGGAACCGGACTGGGACTGAGCGTCAGCTATGGCATCGTCACGGCACACGGAGGGGAAATCGAGGTGGTTGAAAGCAGCCCGTCGGGAACGACATTCCGCGTCACGCTTCCCTCGGTCTCGTCGCCCGCGGTGGACTCGGTTGGCGTGCGCGAGGGCGGCCCATTCACACTGCGCTCGCCCCTGGCCGGGATCCGACTGCTTTTCGTGGACGACGAGCCGGCGTTGCGCAGTGGCATGGAGGCGTTTGGCATCATGCGGGGATTCACCGTGGTCGTCGCCTCTGATGGGAAGGCGGCGCTCGAGGCCGCCCTGTCGCGTGGCGTCGATGCAGTCGTCTGCGATCTGCGGATGCCCGGGATGGACGGATACGCGTTTCATGAGCGGTTGCGCCTCGAACGGCCTGGCCTCGCCGCACGTACGGTCTTCGTCACGGGCGACGTCGTGACCACGGCCACGCGCGGCAGCGTGTCCCGCCAGCCGGTGCTCACCAAGCCATTCGCGTTCGACATGGTCGAAGAGGCGTTGATCGCTGTCATGCGCGGCTCACCGTACGTGCCGACTGACCGCGCGGCGCGGGCCACGAGCTGAATTTGCAACGCTTCGCTCCGGCCCATTGTCCAATGGGTTGAGCGCCCGGACCGCGTCATCGGAGCCGTCCAGGCCGCCTTGCCGGCGCCATTGACGGGTGACACTTTGAGTCCAATGCCTTCCTTCTTTCCGCGGAACACGATCGAGTGGCGACTGGAGGAGCCTCCCGCGTTCCGCCGGCTGTCTCTCTCGTTGCTCGAGATGGCGCTCCTGACCGGCGTCGCGCTGCGCGCCATCCGCGCGCTCACCTTCATCCTCGGTCGCGCGAGTTGGCTGTACTACGGCCTCCTCTTCACTCTCGGTACGCTGTTCCTCATCGGGATGACCACGGCGCACCTGGCGAACTTTCCCGTGCGGACATGGTCCTGGCGCGCACCGCTTTTCGCTCTGCTGGAGGTGGTCGGAGAGATGTCGACCAGCTTGCTACTCATCGCGCTCGGCTACGAGCCGGAAGGGACCGCGCGCGCAGAGTTCCACGATTGGCCGAGCATGACGCTCCGGGCCCTGCAACAGAGCGAACTCTCCATCTGTCTCTGGGCGCTCTTGCTGGCTGGAGCCATCATCGCCGTACGCCGCAGTGGGATGTTGGGCAGCGTCGACGCCGACCCGCTCGACCCCGATCTTCCTGCGCCTCACGCGAAGGCGGGCGGCTGACCGAGGTCCGCCGCCCGCACTGCTCCCGCCACTCGCGCAAGGTCGATCGCTTCACATCAGAACTGATCGAGCGCCGAAATCCGGCTGGTGTTCTTGCCGTGGCCGTTCCCATTTCCGTTGCCATTTTTGTGGGAAGCCTCGTTCCCGTGGCCGTATCCACTCCCACGACCATTGCCGTTCGACGGGCGTCGCGAACCGCCGAACGGAATGGCACTTTCTGCCCGCTGGCTTCCGCTGGACCCGATGCCACGCGACTCACGGGTAGAATGCCCCGACTGAGAACCCTTCGTCGTGAGCTCGAAGTTGCTCACCATCTCGCGAAGGCCTTCGGCCTGACCGCCCAACTCCTCCGCCGCACTGGCCGACTCTTCTGAGCGAGCCGCGACCTCCTGGGTCACGGAGTTCATCTGCTTCACCGAGGCGCTGATCTCCTCGGTACCCTTCAGCTGTTGCGCGCTCGCCGACGCGATCTGCCGCATCACGTCGCCCACCTGCGTTACCCGGGCGGTAATGTCGGACAACTGGACCAGGACCTCCTTGTTGATCGACACGCCGCCGTCCGCATTCTGCACGGCCTCCTCGATGAGTGCCGAGGTGCTCTTCGCCGCCTCCGCGCTGCGCATTGCCAGGTTGCGCACTTCATCGGCCACCACCGCGAAGCCCTTGCCGGCGTCGCCCGCCCGCGCCGCTTCAACCGCGGCGTTGAGCGCGAGCAGATTCGTCTGGAACGCGATCTCGTCAATGGTCTTGACGATCTTTGCCGTGGCGTCGCTCGACGCTTTGATCCGCCCGATCGCGGTGGACAGGCGAGCCATGCTTTCGCCACCGTGCTCCGCGCTCGTGCGCGCCGCCTGGGTAAGCGCCGTGACTTCCTGCGCGTTGTCGGCATTTCGGCGCGTCATGCCGCTCAATTCCTCGACGCTGTGCGAGATCTTGTCGAGCGCCTCGGCCTGCTCGCTGGCGCGCATGGCTAGCGACTGACTGCCCTCGCCGATTTGACGCGAAGCGCTGGTGACCTGCTCCGATGTCGCGTGGACTTCCGCGAGCGCCGTATCGAGGTTCTCCGCTGCCTTGTTGAGTGCGTTCTTGATGCGCGCGTGGTCGCCGCGATATTCACCGATTACGCGCGCACGCAGATCGCGCGCTGCCAGCCGGTCGAGGACGTCGGACGCTTCGTTGACGGGCGCGATGACGGCGTCGAGCGTGTGATTCACGCCTTCCACGAGCTCGCGATAGCCGCCGGTGAAGCGCGACGCTTCCGCGCGGTCGGCGAGATTGCCATCGGCGGCGCTCCGAGTGATGCGGCCGAGTTCCGCGAGCAGCGCGGCGTTCACCCGCGCAACGGTGCAGAATGCCTCGGAAAGCGCGTCATGCTCACTCTTGGGCGTGAGCGCGATGTTCATGTCGCCTGCGGCGACCTTGTCGGCGGCTGAGCGCAATTCCTGCATGTACGAGAGCAATCCGCCCAGCGCGCGATTCAGACGCCCCGCCTCGTCCGCACCGGTGCCGCCTTGCAGGACGACTCGCGTGTCGCCGAGTGCCAACTGTTCGGCGACGTCCGCCGCCGCGATGAGTGGGTCGGCGATGCGGCGCGAATATGTGACGGCGAACCAGCCCACGATCAGCGCGACGAGGAGTGATACCACCAGCAGCTCATTGCGCAGTTGGGTTGCTGCCGTAAAGGCTTCGCTCGCGCTCTCCGCCACGAGCACGGTGGCCGTTCCACCCTGGAATCCCGAGTAACGCGCATCACCGACCCGACCGCTCGCGAGTGGGGCGAAACCGACGAGCGCCTTGTCTCCGCTCAGGAATTCAGAGACCGTGGCGCCGCTGTTACGCGAACGGAGTTTGCCCCTGAGCGCGTCGGTATCGATGCTGCGTGCCAGAACGTCGCCATTCACCGTCGAACCCACGATCACGCCTGTGCTGTCGGCGATCACGACGCGCAGTGAGTTGATCCCGGACGCTCGCGCGTCCTTCTCGATCTGGCCGAGCGCCTCGGCGCTCAACGCCTCCCAATCGAGATCCATCACGATCACCCCGAGCCGATCGCCACGAGCCGACGTGACGGCGTCCGCGAGGCGCACAATGAAGTGCCCGGACGCATCCTTCATGACGGGTCCGATGAACGTTGACCGTGGTGCCAGACCGCCGCGAAACCACAGCGAGGTGCTCGGATTCGATTCACCGTCCGCCTTGTCGCTCGCGCTGCTGGCGCCGACGAGGGCGCCGGTCAGTGAATACATCCGCACGGCGCGCGCGATACCGGCACTCGTCTTCACCGCTACCAGCGCGCTGCCCGTCTGCGTGGAATCACCCATGCCGAGTGCCGCGCCGGCAAGTTCTCCACTGCCGCCAGCGGCGCGCAAGTTGATTACGCGTTCGTAGATGATACGATCGATGAGACGTGCAAGTTGTTGCGCGGAGGCCATCTGCGCATCACCCACCTGACGTTCCACCGCCGTCTGACTGCTCCGTACGGCCAACAGCGTAGCCACCGTGAGCGGCACGACGGCCGCGCCCAACAGAACGATGAGCAACTTGCTGCGAAGCGACTGAGAGCGGAAACGCATACGCCTGTCTCGACCGAGGGAGTCACCCAGCGCTGCCGCGGGTGAAATCGTGGCCAGGCTGCACGCCTGTCCGCGACGAATGAGGGAGTTGCCTTTACTGGGCCTTATAGACGAGCGGTAGTAAGACGCGCGCACGAACAGGCTCGCCCTTGATCATTCCAGGTGTGAATTCGATCTTTTCGGCAATCGTCTTGGCGGCTTCCCCAAGCTGCGGAGTCGACGCGGCGACGACCTGCACGGAACCGGGTTCGACCTTTCCCGACGCGCCGACGACGAACTCGAGTTGGACAGTTCCGTTGATTCCGGCCCGCCGCATCGCCTCCGGATATGACCGCTGAATAAGACGAGCCGTCGCCGCCGCCGAAGAAAACCTCGGCATGGTTTCGAGCTCGGACATTTCATGGGCGTCGCTCTGCGCGCGAAGCGAAGCGGGCGTGACGACACACGTGACAGCGATGGCCAATGCGAATCCGGCGCAATGAACCAGAGATCTCGAACACGTCATGATGAAGATGACCTGGTAGGGAAGAGGGTATACAGATGCCAGATATTAATGTCGGCCAGAATGTCCCGAACTTGACCGGAATTCGTTCCGTTATCCGAAGGATGCTGGCGTTCACTGGGCAGGGTGCGGTCACCCCTGAGCCCTGCTGTCGCAAGACGCCCCAGTCCCCGTCGTTGAGGTCCCGTTCGGCATCGTCCCGGAAGTTATTGGAAGAGCGCCACCGCACTCGCTCAATGCGGGCTCAGCTGCCGTCGCTTGGTCCCGTACGGCAAATCGGCCTCTGGATGGTTCCGACGCGCGAACCCCACGGGGAGCACCTGCCTATTCGTCGATCGTTGCCCTCACGACGTTCTCGGCGTGCCCACGAGCAATCGGCGCATCCTTAGACGAGTATGCACAGCCGGACGCCGAGGCCGCCGGGCGATGTGTGGGCCCGATTAGTCGAAGCAGCCCGGCGCAGGCCAGCCGTCTCCACGCGACAAGAAAAAGACAGGTCCCGGGCGACTTGCCCGGGACCTAATCTCCTTTGTACCCATCGGGCGAGTGGACTCCGCCCGTATCTCGAACGAAGGGCCTTAGTTCTTCTTTCGGCGCACCCGCGCGGCTGCCAGTCCGAGCAGACCGGTGCCGAACAAGACCATTGAAGCCGGCTCGGGCGTGGTCGTCGTATGAGGACCCGGCTGGTACATCAGGAACTCCTGAGCGGCAGACGCATCCCACGCCGTTCCGGATCGGTAGTCGGTGACGACATACCAGTCGTTCCAGTTGATGCCAACAAACCCGGACGTCGCCTGCGCTTGAGCCGACGCGAGCCAGGAAGCGCTGGACGGTAAGGCCGGCACGGGGTCAAACAGGTTCCAGATCGTTCCCTGAACGGCGCCAACGTTGCTGGCGGTTTCCTGCGTGATGAGCCATGCCGCTTCCTTATACAGCGTCAAGGCCGATGGATGACGGCTGCCAGAAATGCTCGAGCCCAGGCTCTCGACCTTCGCGAGCCACTGCTCGCCGCTCGTGACGTGATGAAAGAAATCGACGCAATTCAAGCCCACCGCGGTAGCCCCGCTGCCCACACCCTCCGTTCCGCTGTAGGTCCCGACATAAAACCCATTCGCCGTGTACCCGGCCCCCGGGTTGTTGTACGTGAACGACGTCTGCGCCTGAAGCGGTCCTGCGACACACACAGTCAGGAGCAGCGCAGCGATCCGAGAACGCATGAGTACCTTTTCGAAAGTCGTGGGGGCGAGGCAGAGGGCCACGCACACATGATGGACGAAACTTCCTCTGGCATGATTCGTTCCCGCCCTCCCGTCCGTTGGATCTGGGAGCGTAAGTCACATAAGTTGTTGTCATACAGTGCTTTGCGCTTTGGCTCGTTGGGGCGCGACGCGATCGATACCCGGCCACAACCCGCGAGCCGCGCCACAGAACTGTGGCGCCCCCACGACAATCAATGACGGGATTTGTCGGCGCGTCTGACCGACCTCCAACGCTCGGCGACCGACTCGATCAACGCTGCTGGCAATGCCGAACCGTCGTCAGGACCGACGGAATCGAAACTCCGGCAAGTTGAACAGCTCCGCGCCAGGTATCGCCCACCCGAACAGGCCGAACACGACCGCTGTCGCGAAGAGCTTTAACAGGCCTGTCAGGCTGGCCATCATGAAGGAAGCCTGAACTTCCGGGCGGACATGGGACCGCGTCTGTAGCGAATCGAGCGAAAAGGCCACCATCGCTATCAGAAGCACAACCGCCATGAGCCACGACCCCACCCAGAGTGCCTTCTGTGCGCCCTCATGCTCATAGGTCAGTGACGCGACGACCGCGAGGAGCACGCCCACAGTCGGAATCAACAACGCGTTGCTCATGAGACCGAAGAAGCCGAAGCGCCATTGGGAGTTGCCCGGGTGAAAGGGTGCCACGCTCATTGCGCTGTCGAAGAGCGGAATCGCAACCAACAGGAGCGCAATGGTGTAGGCGACTGGCGCCAGACGAGGGTAGTTGTCCATGTGGTCAATAGGTGGCGTTTTGAGTCGGAAACAGCGCGCGCAAGCGCTCGCTGGGGGGGCCTAAGCCCTGCGCAGATCGATTTCGAAGGAAAAACGGGTGCCCTTTTCCGGACTTGATTCCACCTGGAGTGACGAGCCCATCGAGCGAAGAAAGTCTTGGCAGATTGCCAAGCCAAGCCCGGCATTCGAGAACCGCATTCCGGAGGCGCTCGGACGGAAGCCGTCGAAGAGCATGTTCATGACGTGCGGTGGAATACCCTGACCGGTATCCGACACCCAGAAGCACAGCCGTGTGTCCCCGAGTTCGGTGGCGCCCACGGTCACGGAGCCCTCGGTGGTGTACTTCAACGCGTTCGTCGTGAGGTTCAGCAGGACACGCCCAATCGCCCCCGGATAACCGAGGCGTCCGTCCATTGCGGGGAGAACATAGGTGATCGGCAGCCCCTTCTCTTCGCTGATCGGTCGCACGGTATCGCACACGCCAAGAATTACTTCCGCGATGGAAAATGGAATCGGCCGGCCGTCCACCAACCGCTGCCCCCCACGTACCGCGTCGATGACGTCGCACGCCAATGTGTTCAAGCCGAGCGCCGCGCCGTAGATCAATCCGAGCTGTCGCTCCTGCACGGTATTCACTTGGCCGCTCTGCCCGCGACGAAGTGTCTCGACGAGGAACAGGATTGACGTCAGCGGGGACCGCATGTCATGCGCGATCTCCACCACCGCGTTCACCGCATCGGCGTTCGCCAGGTGACGCGTGAACTCGTTGTGGTTCTCGGGCGAGAGGAGGATATCGGACGACTCCATCGCCGTCATTAGCGTCGCCAGCTCGCCGCCGTCGATGCCCGGCCGATCCTCTGCCACTGCCTTCAGCAACTCCCCACGAAGTGCGTCGGTGTAGTGGCGAGGCACCGTCCGCTGCGCCGCAATCCGCTCCACGTCGAATGCGCCACTTCGCTCCGTCGCGGATGCGCCTAGGCCGAGCCGTACGAGCCGGCTCAATTGCGCCTGAATCTCAGACACGGGAATGCGTTCGATGCGAGCGAGCTCCGTCGCCGCACGTTCTGCGGCAAGGAGGAGCAGATCCCGCAGCGACGGACTCACCATGTCTGTCGCGACATGTGATGAAGTCAACCGCGTGTTAGGCTGCAGGTCGGTGGGAATGGAAAATTGCTGCCCCTCGCCAAGAGTGCTACCCACCCGGCGGGGGCGGCAACTCGAGCCAAGATATGCTGGTTAAGGTATGGTCTGACGGTCTAGAGCGTGAGCGTCTCGTTGGAATCGCGGCGAAATCCGTGGCGTTCCAGGAGGCGGTAAAGCGTGGTCCTGTCAACGCTGGCTAGCCGCGCCGCCCGCGACATGTTCCCCGAGGCCCTGGAAACCAGTCGCGTCACGTATTCCTTCTCGAAGGACGCCAATACCTGCTCCTTCGCAACGTGATACGCGTCATGCATGGGGATCCCGACCGTGACCCCCTGGTCCGCGAAGGCATCGTCCTGGCTCTGCACGGGAATGTCCTCGCGCTGAATGAGGGTGCCGGCCGAGGTCAGCACCACCACATGCTCCACGACGTTCTGCAGCTCACGAACGTTGCCGCGCCACGCACGCCCCTGAAGGAATTCCAGCGCTGAATCGCTGAACTGCGGGAGTGCGTCACGTTGGGTATGGTGCCGTTTCCAGAAATGCGCCAGAAAGTGATTCGCCAGGATCGGAATGTCCTCTACTCGCGATCGGAGCGGCGGAAGCGCGATGGACACTACGTTGAGCCGGTAGTACAGGTCCTCACGAAGATGCTTGCTCTGGATCGCCAGTCGCGGATCACGGTTGGTCGCCGAAATGAACCGGATATCGACCTGCGCGTCCTGTTGCTCGCTGCCGACGCGCCGCACGACGCCATCCTGCACCACGCGCAGCAGTTTTGCCTGGAGCGGCAGTGCCATTTCCGTCAGTTCGTCCAAAAAGAAGGTCCCGCCGTGCGCGGCTTCGAGGAGACCGGTCTTCTCCCGATCCGCTCCAGTAAATGCCCCCTTTCGGTGTCCAAACATCTCGGACTCGAGCAGGTGTTCAGGCATCGCGGCGCAATTGATCGGTACGAGGGCCTCGTTCGACCGGCGGCTGTGACGATGGATGAACTGCGCGAACATCTCCTTACCAGTACCGCTGTCGCCCACCAGCATCACCGACGCATTGGTCGCCGCGACCTTCCGAGCCAGTTCGACTGCGGCCCGAAACGCGGGAGAAACCCCGAGCAAGGTGATCTGGTCACTGTTGCCGTGCTGAGTCACGAGGTCCGCATTGGCCTCGCTACGGGCACGGTTCGTCAGGACGGCATGTGCGGCGCGCCCGAACATGAGGTGCAGGTGCGTGCCGGAAAATGGCTTGGGCAGGTAGTCCCAGGCCCCGATGCGCATCGCTTCGAGACTCGACGCCACACTCGGGTTCCCTGTCATGACGATGACGATGGTATTGGGCTGTGACTCCAACACCGCCTTCAGGATTTCGATGCCCGGCACCGGCGTCATGTAGAGATCGACGAGGACGATATCGAACCGAGAGCGACGGAAAAGCTCGATAGCCTCGTCCCCGCGCCCGCTGGACGCGACATTGTAACCCTCGACCTGCAATACACTTGCGCAGCCTTCCCGCAGGATTCGGTCGTCATCCACGACGAGGACGCGTATGGACGCGCGTGCCTCGATCGGAACCATCGCGGAGTCCGGCACCGGCGTTTCACCCGCAGGTGCCCGGAGGGAGATCGCCGAGTCGGTGACACGAGAAACGGTGTCCGAATCGGAAGAGGGGTGCGGCGGGATGCCACTACCAGAGATCGACATTGCGTCCCGGCGTCGGGGGTTGAGGCGCTACCTGAGGATGCAACAGTGTTGCTTGTCTACAACAGCAACAGTAGGTGAGGCGCGTCACAACCTTTCGCGCTTCCCCGCTCTTGTCAAGTTGTTCTTGCCAAAGAATACATCTCGGACGTCAAAACCCGCGATCAATCCCGAATTGATCGCGGGCTTTTCTCCGCTGAAAGACGAGTCTGTTGCGGTATCGCAACAGCGACTGAGTCAGCTCACCGGCAGTTCGTTGAAGCTGAAGGCCCCGCTCGTTCGCTGCCCGAGCATCTGCGTTTGCGCATGTTGCAGCGCAGCCTTAGCGCGTCGGACGACCTCGTTCGCGTCAACCCCTGCCGCACTGAAGTCAGGCACGGCATAGAACCCGGCATGAAGTCCGGCATAGGGCTGATCCACCTCGACCGTTGCCGAGGTCTTTGAGACCGCGCGTTGGAGCCGGTCAACGAACTGCCTCGCTCCCGTTTCGTCCGTGTCGGGCGCCAGAATGGCGAAGCGGCTCTCGCCGACATAACCGACCACATCGGATTTTCTGCTCTGCGCTCTGCAGACATCAGCCATGTACGCGAGTTCCGCGCTGGCAGGCTTTCCATTTGTCGCGCCGTCGGACGAACTGTGCGAAGTCACCGCGACGCACGCAAATGGCTCGTGCTTCCGGACGGCCCGGGCGCCGAGTTGCTCGGCCCACTGCTGCAGTCCATATACGCTGTAGAGGCCGGTGAGCGGATCAATGAGTGACGTGGCCGCCACATCCTCCAGGCGCCGCCTCGCCCTCACGAACGTCCCCATCTTGAGCAACAGCGTCTCGACGTCAAGCGGCTGGCTGCAGAAATCCCACGCCCCCGCTTCGTAGGCGGCCAGACGAACGCGATTGGAAGCAGGCGCGGGCGACGTGACCAATACGGGAATGGAATGATCAAACAGCGGGTCATCTCGAAGGGCCCGGCAGACTTCGACACCGCCCATCTCGGTGAGCGAGTCATCGAGCAGAACCGCGTCCGGATTGATCCGTCTGGCAAGATCCAGCGCTCGGCGGCCACCCGCCACACGCAGCACCGTGTAACCATTCAACTCGAGTACGCTCTCGACCGACCGGCCCACCCACTCACCGTGGCTGGCGATCAGTACGAGCATCGGGCGTTTCGAAAGCTCAACCATTGCGGTTCGAATTGGGGCGAGAGAAGGATACGCGGGACAGCAATTTCGTGATGCTACTGCATGGCACTTGATTCCGGCTGGAGCGCCAGCAACTGCGCCGCATACCACTGCAGGGTTTCCACCAGACCCGCGGACGCGCGATGCGTCGGTTCGTAGCCGAGCAACCGGCGCGCTTTGCCAATATCAGCCAGTGATCGGCGAATGTCTCCTAGTCGGGCCGCTTCGTGCACCGGGCTAGCCGAGGCAACGAACGGCGCGTGCGCCGCCAGCCCCAATCGAATCATCGAAAACAGCGCGTTGAGTGTCGTCTCCTCGCCGCACGCCACGTTGTACGCCTGATTGGTCGCCTCGCCGCCGGCCACCGCGGCGAGAATGTTCGCCTGTACCGCGTTGGCGATAAAACAGAAATCGCGACTCGTTTCCCCGTCCCCGAAAATCGTGCACGCCGAGTCCTTCAACAGCCCGTCGATCCATCGGGGAATTACCGCAGCGTATGCCCCGTTGGGATCCTGCCGCCGCCCGAAAACATTGAAATAGCGGAGACCAATCGCCTGCAACCCGTACGTGCGCTGAAAGACCGACGCGTACAACTCGTTCGTGGCTTTCGTGGCGGCGTACGGAGACAGTACGTTGCCCGTCCTGTCCTCGACCTGCGGGATTGTCGTCGCATCGCCGTACACGGAACTGGACGAAGCGTACACCACCCGTTTTACGGACGCGTCTCGTGCCGCAACCAGAACGTTGATGAAGCCATCAACGTTGACCTGCGAGCTGAGCACCGGGTCGGCGATCGACCTCGGCACCGACGCGAGCGCAGCCTGATGCAATATGTAATCGACACCGAGGCATGCTTCACGGCAGGCGTCAATGTCGCGAATGTCTCCCTCGATGAACCGGAGGCTGCCGCTACTCCCTTCGCCTCCCGCGACCACCTCGTCGAGATTGTGCTGATACCCGGTGGAAAAGTTGTCGAAACCCACCACCGTCTGCCCCAGAGCCACCAACTCCTGTGACAGGTTGGAGCCGATGAAACCCGCCGCTCCGGTCACCAACCAGACTTTCGGGTTCGCGACAAGTTCATCACGAACGGCTTGATACCGCGACCGACCAAGGGGGGTTGTCATTTTGCGAAAAAGGGAACTGTTCAATGAGCAAGTGCGGGGCATCTTCCATTCCCCACGGCGATAAACATAGAAATGGTATTAAGTCTATTCTCGACAATGACTTATGGAAAAAAATGCAAAGTGGAGTTCGCACGACGACGCAGGAACTGTCGCGCACGTCCCGCACAATTGTCGTGACTGTCCAGCACAGCACGACACTTGGACAGTCGTCTCCGTATCGTGTGGAAAAAATCCTACGGCGTCAGCGTCACCTGGAAACCAAGGCTCTTCGTCGTCGGTAGCTGGCCCATCTCGGCCCCACGAAAGGTCGCCGTGCTCAACACCGTTTCCGGATCGATGTTCGGTGCGCTACTCCACAACGCGAGGTTGCGACCGATGAGCGACCATCGGATGCTCTGTGCGCTCAGAGCGTTCACGATGTGAAGGGGAAGCATAATGCTCACCCGGGCCTCCCGAAGCTTGACGAAGCTCGCGTCGTAGATCCACCGCTCCGTGATCGCCCCCAGGGAATGGTAGTAATCCTCCGTCGTCACATGCACCGCGTTCGACTTGCCCGTTGCCGCGTCCACTCCCGCGATCAGCAGACCCGTATCGGGTCGAAACGAGGTCTCGTCGAGGACGCCGGAGTAGGCTCCAGCGCGATTGCTCGCACTGAACACCTTGCCGCCCTGATGGGCGTCGAAAAGTACACTCAACTCGACGACTCCGATGCGCAGGGAACTGGATACTCCGCCAATCCACGACGGCGAGGCCTCGCCAAGCACCCTCGGCCCGGTTGCACTGTCGGGCAGCGGGTGTCCGTCGCGAAGCAGGAGCTGCCCCGTGGGATCGCGCAGGAAGCCGACTCCGACTAGCGTGCCAAGGGAACTGCCTGTGCGCGCCTGAACGGAAAGCCCTCCGAACGACGACCCCAATGCCAGGGCGCTGGCACCCCCTGACAGCGACTCCACGACGTTGGTGTTCTTGGCGACGGTAGCCCGAACGCTCCATTCCCGATCGGATCCATCGCGAAGAGGGATGACCGTCACTGCACCCTCGACACCCTTGTTGGACAGCGTCCCGGTGCGCACGAAGCCCACCCCGTCGGGAATGATCAGATTCTCACTACGTTCGTCATACAGAGAGACCTCCAGTCCCACGCGGCGTCCACGGATATCGCTGCCGATTTCCCAGCCGCTCGTCACTTCGGGCGCTGACGCCTGGACCAGGGCGGTAGCCGACGTCGCTGCCGAGACGCCGAGTCGCTGCGCGAACGCTGAGGAGGCGTCGTTGCCAGAGCGATACCAGCCGGCGCGCACCACGAATGATTCGATTGCGCCGGAAAGCATTCCGTCCGAACTCGCGCGGGCGAAATCGAATGCGCCCAGCGCAGCAGGGTACACGGTCGTATTGCTCGCTTGGGACAGCAGCGTGGACGATTCCGTACGCGCGCTGACGATCAGCGACGCATAATCGTGCAACTGAGCCTCGACGCCGCCAAAAAGCGACTTCGTATTCGAACTACCGGCCCACGTCATCGGAGCGACCGTCGCACCGCTGCCCAACTTGTCCGACCCTTGAACGCTGGTGTTCAGGTCATCGCTCCGGAGAGCGAGTCCACCGGTGAACACATACGAAACGGCACCGGTCGACGAGGGCGCCTCGCGCAAGAGGAGTTCGACGTTCGTCCGGGACCACGTAATGTCGTCGCTTTGAAACCCGCCGGTCGAGAAATCACCGCGGCCGAGGTAGTAGGGGTAACCACCCATCCAGCCCGCAGCGACGCTGAAATTGCGCGTGTCGCTCGAGTGGTCCGTGCCCGCTCGCGCCGTGGCGCTCAACGAGGGGGAGAGCGCGTATGTGAGCGAGGCACCTGCGGCGTACCTCGTGCGATCGTCGTGATTGCTGTTCTCGAACGCCGCAAATGACGGGTTGTTCTGACCGCTGTAGTTCCAGCTGATCTGCCGCCCTTGTGAGTCACGCCGGTGCACGGCGAGCGTGTCGACGTTGACCTGTCGCCCCATGTGCGCAAAGCCCGAGACAGGATTGCTCTGGTCGAAGCCGGTGCCGGGACGGTTCTCGCCGCGATCCGAAAATATCATGAGATCGCCGGCCACGCTCAAACGAGTCGTTGCCTGCGTATTCCCGGTGAACAGGGCGGATCGGCGCGTAATTGAACTCTGCGGCGTCACGCCAGAAAAATTGCGGCTCCCGATCGATGCCCGGAAGTGACCGTTATCGGTGCCTCCCTGGACCGATCCGTTCACCGAAAGTGTCGTGCCTCTGGTGAAGTAGTCCTTGACATTGTCAGGTTGCGCAGTCCATAGGCGCACCTCCGCCCGCCCCGCCGACTGGTAACTCGCCTGAAGCACCAGCGATCCGTCCAGCGCTGGTCCCCAGCTCTGATCGGTGGCGTCGTTGACGCCACCCCCCTTGCCGTCGAAGAATGCGAACTTTCCGCCCAGACCCTGGCCGTAGAGATTCTGATACGTCGGCAACCGATACAGTGATTCGTGCGAGTACTCCACGTTGCCTGCCGCATCGAAGCCGTTGAGGCCGCGCGCGTTCTTGGTGGTGATGATCAGCACGCCGTTGGCGGCCTGTCCACCATAGCGCATCGCCGCAGCGGGTCCTCGCAGTACGTCCACCGTGGCAATGTCGTCCGGATTGATATCGCTGATCCCGGTGCCGTAGTCGAAGCCGCCGAGTCCGACGCTCTGCACGGCGTTTGTGACGTTGCTGTTGTCCATCACGACGCCGTTCACCACGAGCAGAGGTTGGGTGAGCCCGAAAAGCGAGTGCGCTCCGCGCACCAGCATGCTGCTGGACCCGCCGGGTGTCGATGTGGTGACGACCTCGACGCCGGCCAGTCGGCCCGCAAGTGCCGCGGTCAAATCCACGGGGCCGGCCAGATCCATCAACGCCGAGCTGTCCACCGCCGCTGGGACGGACAAGCGCGTCACGCGGGACTGAGATGGCAGACCGGGATTGATCGCCGGTCCGACCGGAGCGGGTCTCGCTATCCTGTCGGGCGCCGCCGTGGGCTCAGTGGGGCGGGCACCCTGACCGGGCAGATCAGTTCGGGGAACTGCACCACCGGGTGACAGGTCGAAGTCCTGCACGAGAGCACCGCCCACGAGAACGATCGGCACCGCCTGAGGACGATACCGGAGGTACTTCACGCTCAAAGTGACCGTCTGCCCCTGGACCCGAGCCGACGAAACGATGAAGCTGTACCGCCCGTCGGCATCGGTGATTCCCCCGAGATCGAGTTGCTCGATGCGGACGCTCGCGCCGCGAACCGGCATGGATGCCGCAAAGACGTGTCCCATGACGGTCACGGCAGTCTGGGCCGATCCCGCGGCTGGCAGCGCCACCAGGAGAAAAAGGCAGAACGCAGTGAATCCGCCAGTGCGACGCATCATCAGCTGTCTTGACCTCGGGTCGAAAAACGGTTTCTACTCGCGATGCCGCGCCGAATGAGCGGCGTCGCACCAGCACCGAAGTGCTGAGACTCATACCAAGACAGTTACGGATTGACGCCCGTCACGATGAATCGAGGCGTGGTGCGCAGCACCGCCGTGCTGTCCGCCAACTCTCCCACGGAGTTGTCTCCCCAGCATGCGATGGATCCATCCGAAATGGAAGCGCAGGTGTGATTGAACCCCGCGGTGATGCCCTTGAATTTGAGCGACGTCACCACCGGTACGGGGTTCTGACGATCCACCTGCGTGCTGTCGCCCAGCTGGCCGACGTTGTTCAAGCCCCAGCAGTACGCTGAGCCGTCTGCTGTGAGCGCACAGGCGTGAACGCCCCCAACTGCCAGCACCGTGAAGTTCTGAGTGGTGGCGTACACACGCGGCGTGGTCACGGAAGTCGAGCCGGCCACCAGCAGGTTGCCCCAGCAATAGACCTTCCCGGTCGTGGCAAGCCCGCAGGTCCAACTGGTCCCAGCACCGATCGATTGGAAGGTGATGCCTCCCGCTACCGCCGTGGGAGACAATCGGTTGACGGTAGTACCGTCGCCGATCTGTCCAGTGTTGTTCAGCCCCCAGCAGAACGCCGACCCGTCCACGACGAGCGCGCACGAGTGGAATGATCCGCTGACGATGCTCGTGAATTGGAACCCGCCGTACACCGGTGCAGGGACGAAACGGATCGCCGTCAACCGATCACCGAGTTGGCCGAATTGATCGTCGCCCCAGCACTGTGCCGTCTGATCGGTCGCGAGCGCGCAGTTGTGCTGGAAGCCCGGCGCCACCGTGGTCCAACCCGTCGTTCCGGGAAGTCGCGTGGGCACCAACTCTGTGGCGACCTTGCCACTCGTGTCCACCAGCGCGTTGAGTCCCCAGCAGTAGATGTCCTTCGTGTCCGAGACTCCACAGAAGTGGCTCGTCGTGGATGGACTGCCAGTGAGCGACACGAACGTTACGGCACTCCTCGTGGGCGTTGGCGACGAACGGTTCACTTTGCCGCTGTCACCGACGTTTGGCTGGCCACCCCAACAGCTCGCTGTTCCCGACGAGATGATGGCACAGGTCGCGCCGCCCGCCAGGGCGATTGCTTTCGGCATCAGGTGAATCGGCGAGCCGGTCCCCGTGGCGGTCAGTGTCAGCGTGGCCTTTTCAGCCGTAACAACCAGAGTCTCTGCGCCCGGCGTGTCCCCGAGGGTCCAAACGCCTGGGGACGCGATTCCATCCGCGCCCGTGGACACCGTGGTGGTGGCGACTCGACCACCGCCAGTTGGCACGAACGTAACTGGCACGCCCGGACGCGGCTTGCCAGTCGTGTCAATGACCTTGACCGACGGGTTTACGGGAAGTGCGGCGAGGATCTGTCCGGTCTGACCATCGCCCGCCACCGCGACGAGCGCGGCGATCGTTCGGATCGAAAAGGTGGCCGTATTGGGCTTGACAAATGAATATGGAACACTGTCCTGACCCACGACCGTCGCGCTCACGGTGTTGACACCGAGGACGCTTCCCAGCGTCCACCGTGCGGCGGCGATGCCGAGCTGATTTGTGGTGGCGAAGATGGGGGACACACTGCCGCCTCCACTAGTGACGACGAACTTGACGAGCGAGGCGAAGGGTACGGGCTTCCCGTTTCGGTCGGAGACCAACACCCGTATCGAGTCGGGGGTGGCGCCGGGGGAAACGGCCGCGGGCGGAGTGAAGGACGAGGTGGCGATCGACGCAGGGCCTTGCCATGCGACCCTGACACCAATGCCCTGCGAGGTGACGTTCAACGAAGACGCAAAAATGAACGTCGTGCCCGTATCAACCGCGGTGACGACGCCATTGGCGTCGATCGTCACCACGTTTTCATTCAGGGAGCGCCAGGCGATCGGAACCGTGATGATCGCCCCGCTGGTACTGACGACGGTTGTCGTCAGCGGGGTGTGCCAACCGCGCTCGATCTGGAATGCGCCGCCGTTGATTGCTATGCTCTGCGGGATATTGGGATTCACGACCGCGGGAGGCGTGCTACTGCCGCAGCCCATCGACCCGACGAGCACGAGTACGGAGAGACCCAGGAAGCGAATTCTTTCCGGAGTATGTTGCGCCAGAAGGCGCTGGACACCGAACCGGCCGAACGACATGAAGGACGTCACGCGACTGAGAAAAGGAGGGCGGGCACAAGCGAAGCTGCGCCAGTCTGAATGCGAAGTGGTTGCGACGGATCGCGAACATCATACCGGGGTACGGCAGGAGAACAACCCACTCTGCGGGCGTGGTTCATAACCCGCCGTATAGGGTGTGATGTGCCCATTCATCGGGGCGATTCGTCAAGATGCTGCTACACCCCAGACGCCGACTCGGTCCGAGCGGTCACGGCGTGCCCGCGGTCGTCGTTCTTTCCAGTTTGACATGTACGGAATTTGCCCCGTTAGGTTTTGTAGTGCATACTCATCATTCTGTTGCGGCGGTGCAGCACGTGTGTTGCGGTGGTGCATTTTTTGGGCGCACCGGCCGATACATTAAATGGCTACGCGTTTGTAAAATATTCTCTTGGCGACAAGATCGCCCCACTGCGCTCTTTAAGGTAGTACAGGTGGTTCCGTCGGTATCGTCCGTGCTTCAGAAGCCATTGCGGGCTTCTGGTTCGCCGGGTTAGTCAGCTCAATTGCAATGAGAATCGCAACATGATGTCTAGCATGGATTGGCGCAGGGCCATTGGCGTGGCGTCGCTTGGGGCACTCGGTCTCGTTCGGTCAGCGTCCGCCCAGTCCTCGCCGCCAGTCGATCCGACTGTGGAGGGCGAGACGCGAGCGCAGCTCGAGGTACAGGCGAAGCATGCGGAGGAACAGCATCGGACGTCGGAAGCGTGGATCCTGAGAAGCCGCTTGCAGAAGGGAGATTTCCAGGATGGCGACCGAATCATCGTAAGGCTCCTGGGCACGGCTGGGATGGTCAACACACTCCCGCCGAACGACACGATTACTCTGCGGGCCGGCAAGATGCTTCCACTCCCGCAAATGGCTGAAGTGCCGCTCGACGGGGTCCTTCGGTCCGAACTGACTGCCAGGTTGCAGAGTCATATCGCCAAGTACCTCCGGGATTCGAGTGTGCTTGCGACGCCGCTCGTACGGATGGCCGTGCTGGGGCAGGTCAAGACTCCCGGCTATTATTGGACGCAGGCCGACGTGCTGCTCAGCGAAGTCGTGATGAAGGCCGGGGGCCCATTGGCGACGGCGGACGTGGGGAACATGGTCATCCGCCGTGATGGAAAGGTCATCTGGAACGCCGTGGACACGCGCACCGCGTTGAGTGACGGCTTGACACTCGATCGCTTGCACTTGCGAGCGGGAGATGAGTTGTACGTGGACGACCTCAAGGGCTCGATTCCGTGGCAGACGATCTTTCAGGTCGTGGGCCCGATTCTCAGCATGGTAATCCTTCTGCGACGGATATGAACGGCAGGCCGTATCATGTCCGCTGATTCCTCAACGGCCAGAGCCGTGCAGTTCGCGCCCTCTGCATCAATCGTGTAGCCTGGCAAATCCTACGTGGGGTCGTCCGATATGTCTCAAGAAGGAACCTCGATGCAGTTGGTTACACCGTCACCGGTGATTGCCGCGACCCCTCCAGAGGGTTGGGGGAATGGTCCGACGATCGCCCCGCCCGCATCGTCGTTCGAGCGACCGGTCGCGGCAATTCGACGGTACAAGTGGCTGTTCATTGGAATTGTCCTGCTCGCGTCGGCGGGTGGAGCCCTGGCGACAAAATTCGTAAAGCCGGAATACGAGGTCGAAGCGTCGTTGTGGATCGCGTCGCAGACGCCCCAGGACGCCGGCGGCCCAATTCGTACCCGCGAACTGCTGAACCCGACGGCATGGGTCGATCTGCTCCGCAGCTACAGGATCGTCGATGCGGTCGTGCGGCAGCTCGCGCTGTACGTGCAGGCGGCCAGAGAGAGCGACACGATTTACCTGCACGGACTTTCGGTTGGCGATCGCTTCCTGCCTGGCGATTATGGGCTGAAGGTTGACAAGAAGACGCACCGGTGGCGCCTGACCATGGCGGATTCGCCGGTGGCGGACAGCGGTGCCGCCGGCGACTCCATCGGGCGTCCGATGGGTTTGCAGTGGGCGCCGGACGCGAAGACGATCGCAAGCATTGGCGATCACGAGGTCAAGTTCACGATCGCGACCCCGCGGGAGACATCCCTCGACCTGAACAAGCGGCTCACGGCAGTGCTGCCGGGGAAGAGCAATTTCCTGGGCCTGTCATTGACCGGGACTGACCCGAAGCTCGCCGCGCGCACCTTGAACGCGCTGAGCAACGAATATGTCAAGGTCGCAGGCGAGTTGAAGAGCAAGAACGTCTCGGAGTTCGCCAAGATTCTCGAGGGACAGTTGCAGCTCGGAGAGGCGCAGCTCAAGGACGCGGAAACGGCGTTGGAGAATTTCCGCGTCCATACCATCACGTTGCCGGCCGAGGGCGGCCCGGTGGCCGTAGGGCTGGAGGACACGCGCGCTCCCGTCATGAAGGCGTATTTCGACAAGAAGATCGAGTACGACAACATCAAGAGCGACCGGGAGAGGCTGGAACATGCGATCGCCGGAGCGACGGATGGATCCATGCCGTTGGAAGCGATGCTGTTCGTCCCGAGCGTTGCGCAGTCGGTGGCGGGCGAACCGCTCAGACAGTCGTTCGGTCAACTCATCAAACTGCAGGCCGATATCAATACCCAGCGGCAGGTGTTCAAGGACGAATACGGACCGCTGAAAGACCTGATCGGACAGGCCGAGACGCTCAGAAAGAAGACCATTCCGATGCAGGCGAGGGAAGTCCTCACGAATCTCAAGGATCGCGAGGCAGACTACGACAAGCGCATCGGTACGGCGTCGCAGGATCTACAGTCGATCCCGGTGCGCACCATTGAGGAAATGCGCCTTCGGCGCTCTGTGACCGTAGACGATGGATTGTACCAGAATCTGAAGGCGCGCTACGCCGAGGCGAAGTTGGCGGAAGCGGGCGCCACGCCGGACGTGAACATCATGGACTCGGCCGTCACACCGCAGAAGCCCAGCAAGAACACGGCGCCGCGCATTCTGGCCGTAGCGATCCTCGGTGGATTTGCGCTGGCCATCGGTGTGGCGATCCTCCTTGACAGCATCGATGGCCGCATCCGCTACCCGGAACAGGCGTCCAAGGACCTCGGGCTGTCCATTACAGCCACCGTACCCGAGCTCCCAAAGGGGGGACAGCAGACTCCGGAGCAGATTTCGCAACTCGTTGAATCCTTTCGAACTATGCGCATGAACGTGATGAATGCTGGGGGAACGGGCATCGCGATGGCGGTGTCGAGTCCTTCGCCCGGAGATGGCAAGTCGTTCATCTCGGCGAACCTGGCAATGTCGTTTGCCGATGCGGGGTTCCGGACGGTACTGGTGGACGGCGACACACGCCGCGGTGCACTGCATGAGATGTTCGGCTTGCCTCGGTCTGCTGGTCTGACCGATTTCCTGTCCGGTGAGGCCGATCAGAAGGCGATCATCCACGCCACCGGGCATGACAACTTGTTCCTGTTGCCTACCGGCAACCTTCGGCAGCGAAGTCCGGAGCTTCTCACGTCGCCAGCCCTGGGACGCCTCGTCACCGATCTCCGCTCGAGGTACGACGTCTTGATATTCGACACACCGCCGTTGGCGGCGGGGATCGACGGCTATGCGATCGCCGCGGCGACGGGAAGCTTGCTGGTGGTGCTCCGAATTGGTCAAACAGAAAAGCGCATGGCAGCGGCCAAGCTCCTCCTCGTCGATCGGCTCCCGATCAACGTCATCGGGAGTGTCCTGAACGCGGTGCCGTCGAATGGCGAATACGAGTACTATGGTTATGTAAGTGGCTATGGCACCGAGGGTTTGGAGCAGGGAAGACAGGTGGCGCAGATTTCGTAGCAACCCGCGCGCGTTCTGCGTGGGCGGGTAGCCTGAGCGCGGCGGGGTCACGAATCCGCCGCGCTTTGCATTCTCAGGCTCGGTTGGCACGAAACCTTCATTGTTGCGGCGGCGCGGAGTTTGTGTGGGATTCGAGCAACACCCGCGCAGCGGCGGCGTGATGGCGGTTCTGCAACCATATTCCTAAGTCATTTCAGATCAACACTTTGCTGCGCATGCCGAGACTCGGAAATCTGAGCACGCGGACTGCACAGATGCTTGTCGAATGCCGGGGCGGGATGACTATCCCGCTGCCGAGACGGACAAACAGTTCTATTGAGGACGTTACGACATGCAGGGAGCGGTTTCGGCAGCCCTCGAACTTCCAGCTACGCGCCGTCGGCGCGGGAATCGGCCGGAGCGT
Source organism: Gemmatimonadaceae bacterium (assembly GCA_025362035.1). Taxonomy (GTDB): domain Bacteria; phylum Gemmatimonadota; class Gemmatimonadetes; order Gemmatimonadales; family Gemmatimonadaceae; genus AG11. Next base: position 23,913 of record JANYIN010000176.1, read on the forward strand.
GCTCCCGGTTCGACTGTCGGCATGATGGATATTTCTCGGAACGCAATCGCTGGCGAACTGAGCGTCGTAGAGTTCGAGGCACAGTCCATCGAGAATGTTCAGCCACGTGAGCGCTCTGAGCTGCTGTGTCGTGTCGCGAATGTCGTGATCGCCCTTGTGGCTGTCGTACTGCTTGCTCCGCTTCTGCTGCTCATCGCGTTGGCCGTGAAGCTGACCTCGCGTGGTCCGGTGTTCTATACGCAGGTTCGTGTGGGCGTCGATCGCCGGTACGGCAAGCTGTCCGAGTTCAACCGTCGCGGTTACGATCATGGCGGAAAGCCGTTCATGATGTTCAAGTTCCGCACGATGCAGCAGGATGCCGAGGCGGACGGTCGTGCGGTCTGGGCCGCCAAGAGTGATCCACGCGTGACGTCGATTGGGCGGGTTATGCGCCGGACTCGTCTGGATGAATTGCCGCAGCTCTTCAACGTGTTGCGTGGCGACATGAACATCGTCGGCCCGCGTCCCGAACGTCCAACGATCTTTGCCGATCTCCGTCGGGAGATTCCGGAGTACCCGATGCGTCAGCGGGTCAAGCCCGGCATCACGGGTTGGGCACAGATCAATCAGGCGTACGACGCGTGCGTGGACGATGTCCGCCGAAAAGTTCAATTCGACCTCGAGTACATGCGCCGTCAGAGTCTGGCGCACGATCTCCGGATCATGACGATGACGCTCCCCGTGATGATTTTCCGCAGGGGTGGTCTCTAGCCACGTTCCCGGCTGGCGTTGGGAATCACTCGATCGCTAGTACGCCCGCGTCGGCGACGGGGAGCCCCTTGTGGACCGTGGGGCTCCCTACGAATATGAAGCGTTCTCGGATACGGTGGCGTGCCTCGGCGCGCTACGGAGAGACGTTCCCACTCACGGCCAGGAGCCCGTTCTCCGCGTTCCGTGCCCCCAGGATGGAACTAGCGGATGCGCGTCCGGGTCAGAGACAATCGGTCGCCACAGTCGTCCTACTCCGTGAGCTTTTTCCTGACGTGAACCGCCGGATGATGCGATGACTGCCCCGGCTATACGACGCCGCTCCAATTTTGCCGTGGAATCGGCGCAGAAGGCGCGAGCCAATTCGCTCCAGACCGGCTTCGACTCCAACCCGTTTTTCGGAATCGAATGGTCGCCGGCGTACTTGGCATTCGCGGCGTATACCTTTGCGATAATCACGTACCGGTTTCCGATCGGCACGGCATCGATGTCCGTTGCGCTGCTTGCCCTCCCGCTCGAAAAGCAGGCGTTGCGCTTTCCGGCCGTCGCGGCCCTCGCGATGGCGCTGGTGGGGTGGTCGCTGGTCGGGCTCGCGTCAACGAGCTATCCGACGGTCGTTACCGAACATGTCTCCGAGTTTGCGAAGGTGTGCGCCGTTACCTTCGTCGCGGTGAACGTGATCGTCACGCGCGCGCGCTTCCGCGCCTTCATCGTCGGGTCGATCATTCTTTTCTTCCTGTTCCCGGTGCGCGGCACGCTCCTGGCGTTTTTCGTGTACCACGGCGACGTGCAAGGGCGGGCAGCGTGGAACTACATCTACTCGAACCCCAACGACCTCGCGGCGCTGTGCCTGCTTCAGCTCTCCGTCGCGATCGGCATTCTGGCCACAGAACGGAAGAAATGGGTCGTGCTCGGAACGCGGGTTACGATCGGCCTGCTCGTGCTGATCGTCGTACTCACGCAATCACGAGGCGCCATCATCGCCCTCGGGGTGTTTGCGGTGATCGGTGGACGGCGTTTCTTGCGCAACCGAACAGCCGTCCTCTCCATCCTCGGGCTGGCGGTATTCATCTTTCTGGCCGCACCGAGTAGCGCGTGGAGGCGTTTCTCGACGATTTCGACCGCGACCCAGCGGGAGGATCTCGATCCGGATCTCATGGATCTGCAAACGCGGCAGGACCAGGGATCGTCGCAGCAGCGACTTGCCATCTGGGGTGTGGCGACAACCGTCATCGCAGAGAACCCGCTGGTAGGCGTGGGCCTTGGCGCGTACCCCGATGCCCATTACGCGGTGTCGTTGCGCCCCGGATCCGATTGGATCGCGCGAGGCCACCGGGACACGCACTCGACTTACCTCAACCTGATGGCTGAAACGGGGCTAGTCGGTTTTGGGTTGTGGGCGACGATGATTATTCTGACGCTCAGAACGTCCCGGCGAGCACGAAAGACCATGGAAGCGCGCGCGCCTGCCCTGTCGGTTCAAATGTTCCATATGGAGGTAGGGCTGTATGCGTACCTCGTGGCCGGCATCTGGGGATCATATGGCGAAGCAGTGCCGACATTCGTGCATCTGGTCTTGATGTACGTTGGCGCTCGCCTGCTGGTTGAAGCGGGAGGAAACACGGCGCCGCGATTGCGGTCCGGTCCTGCGCGCGCATACTCGCCCGCGGCCGTGGCCCACCACGACGGAGCAAGCGCCTAAGTGTGCGGCATTGCGGGATACGCTGGCTGGCGTCGACCGGTGGACAACTCCGAAGCGATGTTGACGGCCATGTGCGGAGCGATCCGGCATCGCGGACCAGATGACGAAGGGCACCACATCGGCGATGGTGTGGGACTCGGCATGCGGCGCCTGAGCATCATCGACGTCGCGGGTGGCCATCAGCCCATCTCGAACGAAGACGCCACCGTGCACGTCGTCTTCAACGGCGAGATCTATAACCACCGCGCCATCCGTGCCCAGCTAGGCAGCAACCACGTCCTGCGGTCGCGGTCGGACACCGAGGTGCTCGTGCATCTCTACGAGGAGGACGGTGCGGCGATGGTGCAGCGGTTACGCGGCATGTTCGCGTACGCCATCTGGGACGATCAGCGCGAGCGCCTGCTGCTCGCGCGAGATCGTCTCGGCATCAAACCGCTGTACTATTGGGAAGCCGATGGCGGCATCGCGTTTGCGTCCGAATTGAAGTCGCTGCTGGTGCTGGAACAGTTTCCGCGAGAGGTGGACGTCAGTGCCGTGCACGAGTACCTCGCGCTCGGCTACGTCCCCGATCCCGCTTGCATCTTCAAGGGAGTTCGCAAGCTTGCGCCGGGCCACGTGCTGACGTGGGATCGCGCGCAGGGGGTGCAGACGGAACAATATTGGACTGCGGTTCGGCCGGAGGCGCCGATTTCCGATGACCGCGAAGCGGTCGAGGAACTTCGTAGGCTCATCACCGACGCAGTCGGTTCCCATCTCGAGTCCGAAGTGCGGCTCGGTGCGTTTCTCTCGGGCGGCATCGACTCGTCCACGGTGGTGGCGCAGATGGCGCAGCTCTCGAACACCCAGGTCGAAACGTTTTCCATAGGGTTCGATGAACCGGAGTACAACGAAGCACCGCACGCGGCGCGCGTCGCGCGCGAACTGGGAACGAAGCATACCGAGCTGATCGTACGGCCCGACGCGGACGCGCTGGTCGAGGAGATCGTGGACACGTACGACGAGCCGTTCGGCGATTCGTCGGCCCTCCCCACACTGCTCGTCTCGCGTCTGGCGCGTGAACACGTGACCGTTGCGCTGTCCGGAGACGGCGGAGACGAACTGTTCGGCGGCTATACCCGCTACGCCAAGATGGAGAACGCGCGCCAGTTGAGGCCGGGCGCGGCCCGGCAACTTGCGCGCGCTGCGGCGATGCGCTTGTCGCACTCGGCGTATGGACGCAACAAGCTGTTGGATCTCTCCCGCGGGCGGAGAGGCCGCTACGCGGCAACGGTGGCGCAGGCGCTTCCGATCAACGAGGGTGGGACGCTGCGGGAGGTCGATGCGAGCCTTCTGCTCGACACATTGCTCGACCGGTGGTTCGATCCCGCTGCCGGCCGCGATTTTCTCACACAGATGACGCTGGTCGATCTGGCGAGTTACCTGCCAGGCGACATTCTCACGAAGGTGGATCGGGCCAGCATGCGTGTCTCACTCGAGGCGAGGGTGCCGTTGCTGGATCACCCGCTCGTGGAATTCGCGGTCGCCCTCCCGGGATCCTTGAAACGGCGCGATGGAACCGGGAAATGGATCCTGCGGGAGGCGATCAAGGGATTGGTCCCCGATGGGGTGTTGTCGCAGCCGAAGCGCGGGTTCGCGGTCCCGCTCAGTGACTGGTTGCGGAACGACCTCCGTCACCGGCTGGACACTCTCGTGCGGCCCGACCGACCGGTCTATGCATACGTGGATCATGGCAGCGTCACGCGTCTCATGAAGGAGCACGTCACGGGGCGACGGGACCACAGCGGCTTTCTCTGGCGCATCCTCGTGCTCGACCTTTGGCTCCTGGCTTTGCGATCGAGCAGCGTGACGGTCGTGGCGGCTCAGTGACGAGTGTGAAAAATCTCCGTGCGATATTCATTCGCAAGGGATCCGGAACGGGCGAAGTCGATCCGACATTGATATATGGCGCCTTCTGGGCGCTGACCGTCAACGCAGCCGGACTGCTCCTTGGACTGTTGACCCAGAAGATCCTGGCCAACACGCTCGGGCCGACGGGGTTCGGTCTCTATCTGTATGTGCTCGGCTGGTCGAACGTCGCGGGGCTGCTGTCCGCCCTGGAGTTCTCGAACGCCGCGGTGCGGTACGTAAGCGCGTACACCGCCACCAACGATTGGGGGAGCTTGCGCGGCTTCATCCGTCGCAGCCAGCAGATCGTTGGCGGGATATCCGGAACGGTTGGCTTATTGTGCGTGGCGGCGCTGCTCATGACGCGTCGATTGAGTCCCGAAACGCAGTTCTGCCTCCTCGCGGCATGTGCTGTCTTTCCCCTTACTTCGCTGGTGCAGCTGCAGGCCGCGTGCCTGCTCGGATGGAAGCGCGTTCGCCAGTCGCAGGTCCCGTTTCAGATCATGCGGCCGATTCTGTTTGCAGTTCTCCTGCTCGCCATGGCACGCTGGCTCGGTGCGGGATTCGACGCGGGCGACGCAGTCCTCGCGCAGCTGCTCGCCACGGGGGTCGCACTGATCACCACCGCGTGGTACATGCGGCGTGCCACCCCGGTCGAGACGCGTCAAGCGACCCCGATCTATCACACGGTGGAGTGGATCAGGACCAGCGGCCAGTTCGTTGCCATTTCGATCTCGCAGCTCGTGCTCTCCACCCAGTCGGATCTCGTTTTCGTCGGAACCCTGCTCGGCAAGACCGAGGTCGGCCTCTACGGGGCGGCCAGCCAGGTGGCGACCCTGGTGGGCTTCGGCTCGGCGGCCATCATGGTCATCGCGCAGCCAATGATCGCCGACCTGTATGCGCGGGGTCAGATCTCCGCGCTGATCAAGCTCTCGCGCCAGATCGTCATGCTGACGCTGACCGCATCGGTTCCGGCGTTCATCGTCATCGCCATCTTCGGGCGGCCGCTGCTGATTCACATCTACGGGACGGATTTCGCACCGGCGTTCCCGGTGCTTATCGTGCTTGCCATTTCGCAATTGGTTGCGGCGGTGGTGGGCATGCTGCTCGGCTATCTATTCACCATGACGTCGCACCAGCAGATCGCCTCGAAGATCATCGGGGCGAGCGCGGTACTGAACGTCGTTCTCGCGCTGGTGCTCACCTACCGCATGGGGATGATCGGTACGGCGACGGCGACGGCAATCTCGACGATGGTGCGCAGTGTCGCGTTGTTCATCGCCGCGCGCCGCGTGCTGAAGACGGTATCGTCGGCCGACGTGCCCGCGACATGAGCTCGCCAGACGCGCGCCACTGCATGACACCACTTCAGCGCGCGGGCGCGACATGACCGAATCGTCTCCGGTTCGCGTGGTGCTCGTGGGACCGTCGATGGACATTCTTGGCGGCCAGGCCGTCCAGGTAGCGCGATTGCTGCGGCGCTTGCGCGAGCTCGAGGGGATCGACGTGGCATTCCTGCCGGTCAACCCGCGTCTCTCAGGTCCGCTTCGGTTGTTCCAGCGCATCAAGTATGTGCGCACGATCGCGACGTCCATCGCGTACGTGTTCTCGCTGCTGATGGAACTGAGAAAGTACGACGTCGTTCACGCGTTTTCCGCGTCCTACACGTCGTACCTGCTCGCGCCACTGCCGGCCATGTTGATCGCGCGCCTCTACGGCAAGCGCATCGTGCTCAATTATCGGAGCGGCGAGGCGCCGGATCATCTCGCTCGTTCGAGATTGGCCGTGCGGACGATGCGGTTTGCCGACGAGATCGTGGTGCCGTCCGGGTATCTGGTGGAGGTGTTCGCGCGGTTCGGGCTGCAGGCACGCGCGATTCTCAACTTCGTCGATCTGGACAATCTCGAGTATCGGGTGCGCACCGAGACCCGTCCACTATTGCTCAGCAATCGGAATCTGGAACCGTTGTACAACGTCGGCTGTACGCTGCGCGCGTTCGCCATCGTCCAGCGCGAGGAGCCCGATGCACGATTGACCGTGGTCGGCGATGGCAGCGAGCGGAACGCGCTCGAGGCGCTGGCGCGGCGGCTGGGGTTGAGGAATGTGGAGTTCGTCGGCAAGGTGGCGCCGCAGCGTATGCGGGAATTCTACGACGCCTCAGACGTGTACGTGAACTCGCCGAACATCGACAACATGCCGAATTCGATCATCGAAGCGTTCGCGTCCGGCATTCCCGTCGTCACGACGAACGCTGGCGGCATCCCGTACATCGTCACGCATGGCGAGACCGGGCTCATGGTCGAGCTTGACGATCACGAGGGGCTTGCGCGCCTCGCGCTGACGCTGATGCGCACGCCGGCGCTCGGGCGCGAGATTGCCCTGCGCGCCAGGGAAGTCTGTCTGACGCGCTATGTATGGGAGGCGGTGGCGGGGGAATGGGAGAGTCTGTACTGGGGCCTCGGGCGGACCGCCGAGAGCAGCACCGACGCCGTGTCGCCCACCACGATATCGGGACGAGCGTGACCACGGTCGGCGACTGGCGCCTGCGGGCCATCATGCGCCGGCTGGGAAAGTTGAAGGGCAGATCGATTCCGGAGGTTCGGGAGCGCGCGCTGCAGGCGCTCGAGGCGGAACTGGAACGCCAGCGCATCGCGCCAACCGTAGGGGAGCTCTCCGACAGCACGCTCTCCGCCGCGCTCGATCACACGCGAATTCCGGGCAGCGGCGACCTCACCGAGCGGCTCCATAGCCATTTCACGTCGCGCGAATCGCCGCCGTTCTTCGCCGGTGTGCGCGACGGATCGTCTGCCGCACAACTGCGCACACCGCGCTGGTCCGGCGAGCTGTCTCGACTGCTCGCAGCAGCCGACGCGGTGTTGAACGGCACGTTCGATCTCCTCGGCCACCGCGGACTGTCGTTCGGATCACCCATCGACTGGCATCTCGATCCCGTGTCCGGCAAGCGCGCGCCTCGCATTCACTGGAGCCGAATTCCGTATCTGGATGCGGAGCGGATCGGCGATCACAAGGTCATCTGGGAGATCAACCGGCATCAGCACTTCTTCATCCTGGGCCGCGCGTTCCAGGCGAACGGGCATCCCAGGTACGCCGAGTGCTTCGTCGCGCACATCACCTCCTGGATGGACGAGAATCCCCCGAAGGATGGAGTCAATTGGGCGAGCAGCCTGGAGGTGGCATACCGGACCATCGCATGGTTGTGGGCGATGGAACTCTTCCGCGCCTCTCCCGTGCTCACCAAACACGTCGTCACACGAATGTTGAAGTACCTCTACATTCATGGGCGACATCTGGAGCGGTACCTCTCCACGTATTTCAGCCCCAATACGCATCTCACGGGTGAAGCACTCGGTCTCCTGTACCTGGGACTGCTCGTTCCGGAGTTTCGGCGCGCGGAGCGCTGGCGCCAGTTGGGCTGGCGGATTCTCGAGCGCGAGTTGCCGCGCCAAGTGCACTCGGACGGCGTCTACTTCGAACAGGCCACGTACTACCATCGGTACACGGTAGACATCTACCTGCACGCACTGCTCCTCGCCGAGCGAAACGGAATGCCCGTGCCGACGGCCATGCGTAACCGACTCGCGTTGGCCGCAGATCATCTTGCCGACCTGACGCGCGGAGACGGCTCCGTACCGATCATCGGCGATGATGATGGTGGCAGCCTCGTGTTGCTCGAAGAGCGAGAATTCGCGAATGTCACGTCTACACTGGCGACGGCGTCCGTCATTCTCGACAAGCCAGAGCTCGCCGCCGTCGCGGGACGGGCATCAGAAGAGGTGCTCTGGCTACTCGGGTGTGATGGGGTACGGAAGGTCGACCTGGCGGTGGGCACGGCGCCGCCATCGCACCAGTCCAGGCTCTTCGCCGTGGGTGGCTACGCGATCCTTCGCGACAGGTGGGACGGACTCGCGCTGCACGCGGTGATCGATTGCGGTCCGCTTGGTGCGCTGAACTGTGGTCACGCGCATTCCGATGCGCTCGCGATCGAAGTGGCTGTGGGTGGATGTCCAGTCTTCATCGATCCGGGCACGTACACATACACGGAATCGGCTGCGGACCGTGACCTCTTTCGCCATTCGGCATCGCACAACACCGTCACGGTGGACGGTCAGTCGGCGTCGGTGCCCGATGGTCCGTTCTCCTGGTCGTCTCGCGCGGATGCACACGTCGAGAGCTGGTGGGCCGGTGCGACAATCGATCGGTTCGTGGGCAGTCACGGCGGCTTCCAGCGCCTCACCGATCCAGCCGTCCATCGCCGTAGCGTGATCTTCGTGCGCGGGGAATACTGGGTGCTTCTGGACTCGATCCTCTCGTCCGGAGTTCATGAGGCGACGGCACATTTTCACACCGCGTTGGGCGCTCGCGTGAGCCAGGTAACGCCGTCGAGTTCGTACATCGACGTACCGTGCGCGAACGGACGGAGCCGTCTGTTCTTCGCCGTCGCCGGTGACGCGGACACGCTTACATGGTCGGAGGAGTGGGTTTCCTCATCCTACGGGATCCGGGCGCGGGCGCCCTGCGCTCACGTGCGGACCCACGGACAGGGCCGTCGGGACATCGTCTCCATTCTGTGTCCGACGCCGGATGACACGGACGTGTCAGTGCGAGAGATTTCAACACAGCGGGCACACGGACATGCCGTGGTTGTGGATCGACCCGGCAGGCACGATCTCCTCATCTTCGGTACGGGAGAGGCAGTTCGACTGACGGGACTGGAGATGAAAGCCGACGCGGCACTGATTCGGCGGAAATCGCAAGACGACATCGTGAACGCCGTGGCTCTCTTTGGCGACGCGGCCAGCGTGAGAACGGATGGGCTGAGCTTTCAGGCGAGCGGTGCCGCTGAATTCACACGGACGGATACTGGCTGGTCGATCGAAGGAAATGGAGCGGTCGCTACTCCGAAACAAGAGCGGCAATCGATCGCGTCCGAATCGAGCGCCCAACTGAGGAAGTGAGGTCATCATGTGTGGCATCTGTGGAATAGCGCTCTCTTCCCGATCGGGCGCCGAAGTGCGGCGCTCGACCATCGAGCGTATGCGCGATGTCATGACGCACCGCGGCCCGGACGGCGCCGGTCTCTTCGTACAGGGGCGCATCGGCCTCGGCCATCGGCGTCTCAGCATCGTCGATCCCGCGGCCGGTCAGCAGCCGATGGCGAGCGACGATGGCGCCATTCAGATCGTCTACAACGGCGAAGTCTACAATCACCCAGAGATTGCTCGCCGCCTGGAAAGCGAAGGCCATCGCTATCACACGCATTGTGACACCGAGAGTGTCCTGAAGCTCTACGAGCAATACGGGACGGAAACGCCCACACAGTTGCGCGGGATGTTTGCCTTTGCGATTTGGGACCAGCGGCGCGAAACCCTGTTCATTGCCCGGGACCGCTTCGGTGTCAAGCCGCTGTACTATGCAGTGACGGGCGACGGGTCGCTCTACTTCGCTTCGGAAATCAAGTCCCTGCTCGCCAGCGGCGCTATTCCGGGCGTCTTCGACCTCACATCGCTTCCCGAGTATTTGTCCAGTCATTCCACTTTCGGGGCGGCCACGATGTTTGGCGGCATCCGCCGACTGGAGGCGGGGCACACGCTCACGTGGCGCGACGGCGAGGTCACGACAGCGCAGTACTGGGACCTCAGCTTCGCGCACGAAGGAGAGGACGCGCGCGGCGAGGCGGAGATAGTGGCCCAATATGACGAGATGTTCCGCGACGCAGTGCGGATGCGCCTGATGGCCGACGTCCCGCTCGGCGCCTTCTTGTCGGGAGGAATTGATTCAGCCGCGATCACGGCCGTCATGGCGACGCTGATCGACGAGCCGGTGCGCACCTTTTCGGTGGCATTCGCCGAACGCGACGCGAACGAACTGGAATACGCCCGGCTGGTGGCCAGGACGTTCAGGACGGAACATCGCGAAGTGGTCGTCTCGCCCGCGGAGTTCTGGGACACACTGCCACGGATGATCTGGCAGGAGGACGAGCCGATCGCGCACCCATCCAGCATCCCCTTGTATTTCGTGGCGCGACTCGCCGCGGAGCATGTGAAGGTGGTGCTCACGGGTGAAGGAAGCGACGAGGTCCTGGGCGGATACAATCGGTATCGCATGACGATGTACAACATGCGATTCGGATCGATCTACGAGCGCATGGTGCCATCGGCCGGCCGGGCGCTTGTCCGCGGCGCGATCGACTCGCTCCCACGCGCGTCGAGGATCCGGCAGAAGCTGGATCGTACGTTTCTGACGCTCCCCGCTGACGTCACCGCGCTGTACATGGACAACTTCGCCGTGTTTTCGCGCGCGCGCCTCGACCACCTCTGGTCGGCGGCCACTCGCGACAGCCTCGGATCGCTTCGGCCGTACGCGACCGCCGAGCGATACTACGCGAGCAGCGATGCGCACACGATGCTCAACAAACTGCTGTATGTGGACACGAAAACGTACCTGCACGAGCTCCTCATGAAGCAGGATCAGATGAGCATGGCGGCGTCGATCGAGAGCCGCGTGCCATTTCTCGATCATCCGCTCGTGGAGTTTGCGGCGCGAATGCCCGAGTCCATGAAAGTTCGCGGGATGACGACGAAGTACGTGCTTCGGAAGATCATGGCGGGCGTGCTTCCGCGGGAGATTCTCGAGCGTCGGAAAATGGGATTTCCCGTTCCCGTTGGCGCGTGGTTGCGCGGTCCGTACCGGCACGTGCTCGATGAGTTCATCCTCGGACCGCGCGCCCTCGCGCGCGGTCTGTTCGACGAGGGGGCACTTCGACGCCTCGTCGCGAGTCACACCTCGGGTGAGGCGAACCACTCGGAGCGAATCTGGTCGCTCATCAATCTGGAAATGTGGCAGCGAATGCAGTTCGACGGTGAGCCATGCAACGATCTTCGCGCCGCCGTCGTTCGTCCCACGTCAGTCACCTTCGCGATGTCAACGTAGGCGTCCATTTTTTCCCCGCAATGTCAAACTCTGTCAGCGTATTCGGTCTCGGTTATGTGGGTTGCGTGAGCGCGGCATGCCTCGCGCGCGAAGGGCATACGGTCGTCGGCGTGGACGTGAGCCGGAGCAAGGTGGACATGATCCAATCGGGCACGGCCACCATCGTCGAGCATGGGATCGGCGAGCTCGTCGCCGAGATGGTGAAAGGCGGCACGCTCACCGCGAC
>JANYIN010000031.1 GCA_025362035.1 Gemmatimonadaceae bacterium
ACGTCGTCCTTCACGAGGCGCTCGGAGAGAACGATGGCGTCTTCGAAGTTGTGGCCGTACCAGGGCATGAACGCGACGACGACATTGGACCCGAGCGCGAGCTGTCCCATTTCCGTGGCCGCACCGTCGGCCAACACGTCACCGGCCTCGACCGCCTGGCCGAGCTTGACGAGTGGACGCTGGTTGATTGCCGTGTCCTGGTTGGTGCGCCAGTACTTCCGCAGCTTGTAGCGGTCGTGCTGGGTGAGTCGGACGAGCACCTTGCCTTCCTGCTTCGACTGGCGGATCTCGTTCGGGCCGGCATCGACGATGATCTCGTCGGCGGTGACGCGGCTGATCACGCCGGCGCGTTTCGCGATGACGACCGCGCCAGAATCGATGGCGACCTTTTCTTCCAGGCCCGTCCCGACAAAGGGTGTCTTGGGATTGAGCAGGGGCACGGCCTGACGCTGCATGTTCGAGCCCATGAGGGCGCGGTTGGCATCGTCATGTTCGAGGAACGGAATGAGCGCCGCCGCGATGGACACCAGCTGCTCCGGCGCGACGTCCATGTAGTCGAGGCGATTCGGCGGCGTGAGCGGCACGTCACCCTGTTGCCGGGCGAGCACCAACTCCTCCATGAAGCTGCCATCGGGATTGAGGGGCGCGCTCGCCTGCGCGATGATCGCGTCCTCTTCCTTGTTCGCATCGAGCCACGCCAGCTCGTTGGTGACCTTGCCGTTCTTGACGATGCGGTACGGCGTTTCCACGAATCCGAGATCGTTCACGCGCGCGTAGCACGCGAGTGACGTGATCAGCCCGATGTTCGGGCCTTCCGGTGTTTCGATGGGGCACATGCGGCCGTACTGCGAGTAGTGCACGTCACGCACCTCGAAGCCGGCGCGCTCACGCGTGAGACCGCCAGGTCCCAGCGCCGACAGTCGTCGCTTGTGCGTCAATTCAGCGAGCGGATTGGTCTGGTCCATGAACTGCGAAAGCTGCGACGAGCCGAAGAACGCCTGGATGACCGCGCTGACCGTACGGGCATTGACCAGGTCGTCCAGGGAGATCTTTTCCGGATCGGTGTTGATGGACATGCGCTCCTTGACCAGGCGCGCCATGCGGCTCAAGCCGACCGAGAACTGGTTGGCGATGAGCTCGCCCACCGAGCGAATGCGACGATTGCCCAGGTGATCGATATCGTCCACGTGTCCGCGACCCTCGTGCAACTCCACGAGGTACCGCACGATCTCGACGAAGTCCTCTTTCGTGAGGACCGTGAGGTCAGACGGCGTGTTCAGGCCGAGGCGCTGATTGATCTTGTAGCGACCGACGCGACCGAGGTCGTACCGCTTGGGGGAGAAGAACAGGCGCTCGAGCGCCTGCTTCGCGGTCAGCGTATCCGGCGCGTCGCCCGGCCGAAGCAGGCCGTAGATCTGCTTCAACGCCAACTCCTCGCCCGTCTTGGAGTCGACCGCGTACTCGCGCTGTTCGCCGCCCTCCTTCTTGTAATAGCGGGCCGTGGGATCCTTGGCGAGCGTGTTCTTCACCATCGTGCTTTCGGCACGACCGCTCGTCACGAACACCTTGACCTTGTTGAGTTCCGCCTTGCGGATCTTCTTGATCAGCGAGTCGGACAGGCTCTGACCGGCCTCGGCGATGACTTCGCCGTCCGAATTCACGACGTCGATGGCGAGCGTGCGCCGGACCGGGCGCTCCTGGCGCTCGATGGCGTCCTGCTCGTCGCGGAGATCGATCGTCATGTACGAGGCGAAGACCTTCACGATCTTCACGCCCTGGCGGCGGAGGCGGTTGTAGACCTCCTCCGTGAGCTCGTCGCCTTCCTTGACGAGCAGGGCGTTCTCGGAGCGCTCGCGCTCGGCCTTCGCCTTCTTGGTGCGCGCCTTGGGCGCGTCGTCGGCGGTGGCTTCACCCGGCAGCTCGATGTCTTCGGCGATGATGGCGCCGATGACTTCACGGATGTCGGTGCGGCTTTCCCGTTCCTTCGTGAGATCGAGATCGCGGACGGCGAAGAACAGACGAAGAATATCGGAGTTCGATCCGTAGCCGAAGGCGCGGAGGAGCGCCGTGGCGGGGAACTTCTTCTTCTTGTCGATGTGGACATACACGATGTCGTGGATGTCGACGGTGAACTCGACCCACGACCCGCGGAATGGGATGATGCGCGACGAGATGAGCCGCTGCCCGTTGGGGTGCGTGCTTTCCTCGAACACGACGCCAGGCGACCGATGCAACTGGCTGACGATGACGCGTTCGGCGCCGTTGATGACGAAGGTGCCGAGCGGCGTGAGCAGCGGGAGTTCACCGAGATAGACCTCCTTCTCGATGATGTTGCGCGGCCGCTTGACGCCGTTGACCTCTTCATTGATGACGAGCTGCAGCGTGGCCTTGAGGGGCGCCGAGTACGTCATGTCGCGCTCGATGCACTCCTCGACCGTGTATTTCGGTTCGCCGAGGGTGTATCGCACGAACTCCAGCGAGAAGTTCTCGTGGACGTCAGTGATGGGGAACAGGTCCTTGAAGACCCGTTCGAGGCCGATATCCTCGCGGTCGTGCGAGGCCGCATCCAGCTGGAGCAACGCTTCGAAGGCGCGCGTCTGGATGTCGAGGAGATGGGGCATGGCCATCCCCTTATCGTCGAGCTTACCGAAGGAAATTTCTTTCATCAATTCAGGCATATCTCACCCGCGGGGGCAGGAAAAACGGCGGTGGCCCCGGCCGCTCGCGCAAACGCGCGGGGACCGGGGCGAGCCGTCGTACTGCTTCAGTTGTGGTGCCGTGCAACGAGAGTGATGCACGTAGGCGCCAAGGTGAAGGTCAGGTAGCACGAGCGATCGGGGTGGCGGGGCGCCGGATGACGCCCGCAGCGGCCGCGACCGGCGAGCGGCCCTTACTTCACTTCGACGGCTGCGCCCTGCTCTTCCAGCTTGGTCTTGAGCGTGTTCGCTTCGTCCTTCGACACGCCGGCCTTCACGGCCTGCGGCGCGCCGTCCACCAGATCCTTCGCTTCCTTCAGGCCGAGGCCCGTGATCTCACGGACCACCTTGATGACCTGAATCTTCTTGGCGCCAGCCTCTTTCAGCACGACCGTGAACTCAGTCTGCTCTTCCACCGCCACAGCGGCGGCCGGGCCGGCCGGAGCCGCACCGGCGGCCGGGGCGGCCGAGATAGCGACGTTGAACTTGCGCTTGAAGGACTCGATCAGGTCAGCCAGTTCGAATACCGTCTTGTTGCCGATCGCGTCGAGGATCTCGTCGTTGCTCATGGTAGCCATTATCGTTCTCTCCTGAAGTGTTCCCAGGGAACCCTGGGGCGTGTGAGTCAGGCGTACGCCTGGGAATTATGCGCCTTCTTTCTGCGTCTTGAGCGCTTCGAGTGCACCAGCAAAGTTCGTCAGCAGGCTGTTCATGACGCCAAGCATGGCGCTGAGCGGTGACTGCAGGCCCGCTCCGAGTTCGGCCAGCATTTGCTCGCGCGATGGCATGGCCGCGAGCCGCTTGACCTGGGCGGCGTCGATGGACTGGCCACCGAACATTCCACCCTTCACGGCGGGACGCTGCTCGTTCGCCTTGGCGAAATCGGTCAGGATCTTCGCCGCCTCCACCGGATCGGTCGCCATGACCAGACCGGTGGGTCCCTTGAGCCGTTCGCCGACGAGTCCTGATTCGTTCACGGCGCGCAGCGCAAGCGTGTTCTTGATGACGACATACTGGACGCCGGCCTTGCGGAAGCGGCGGCGCAGCTCGGTCATCCGCTTCACGTTCAAACCCGTGAAGTCCGTATAGTACAGGGCCTTGGAGCCCTCAATCTTTTCTTTCAGCTCGCTGACGAGCTGCTCCTTGTCGGGTCTCTTCATAGCGCGTTACCGGTAGGGAGTGGTGTCGACGGCAACGCCAGGCCCCATGGTGCTGGAGAGCGAGACGTTGCGCACGTAGACGCCCTTGGCCGCACTCGGCTTCGAGCGAATGATCTGGTCCATGAACGCCTGGAAGTTGGTGACGAGCGCGTCCACGGCGAACGAGACCTTGCCCAGCGGCACATGGACGTTGCCGCCCTTGTCGACGCGAAACTCGATCTTGCCCGCCTTCGTTTCCTTCACCGCCTGCGCGACATTGAACGTGACCGTCCCCGCTTTGGGATTCGGCATCAGCCCGCGCGGCCCGAGAACGCGGCCGAGCTGTCCGAGCTGGCCCATCTGGTCGGGGGTGGCGATGAGGACGTCGAACTCCAACCATCCGTCCTTGATCTTCTGCAAGTATTCGGCTCCGACGTAGTCGGCGCCGGCGGCCTCGGCCTCGCGGGCCTTGTCGCCGACCGCAATGACCAGCACGCGGACGGTGGAGCCGGTGCCTTCCGGGAGGACGACGGTGCCGCGCACGACCTGATCGGCATGACGCGGGTCGACGCCGAGGCGCACCACCGCTTCAACCGTCTCGTCGAACTTGGCAAATGCATTGGTCTTGACGATCTCGAGCGCCTGCTGTGCCTGGTATGCCGTGCCGATGGTGCGGTTCTTGGCCGCGGCGTTGTACTTCTTGCCATGCGTCTTCATTAGTCAACCACCTCCACGCCCATCGATCGAGCCGCGCCGGCGATCATGGCCATGGCGGATTCGATGGAGTCGCAGTTGAGGTCAGGCATCTTGATCTCGGCGATCTGCTTGACCTGGGCTCTGGTGATCTTGCCCACCTTGTTGCGGTTTGGCTGTCCCGATCCCTTCTCGAGTCCGATGGCCTTCTTCACGAGAATCGCCGCGGGTGGCGTCTTGAGAATGAAGGTGAAGGACTTGTCGGAGAAGATCGTGATTTCGACCGGCAGGATGGTGTCCTGACCTTGCGTGCGAGCGTTGAACTCCTTGCAAAAGGCCATGATGTTGATGCCCTGCGGGCCGAGCGCCGTGCCGACCGGCGGGGCTGGATTGGCCTTGCCCGCCGGAATTTGCAGCTTCACGAAACCCGATACTTTCTTTGCCATGATTCTCCTCTACGTTTGCCCGCGACAGGCGGGTCGAACTACCACTGTTGTTTCGTGTCGCCGTGGTGTGCGACGGGACGGCTCGCGCCGTTGTTCAGGTCCTAATATCCCTTCAACTGCAGATAGTCGAGTTCAACGGAGGTGGGTCTGCCGAAGAGGCTGACCGAGACGCGAACCTTGCCCTTGTCCGCCATCACTTCCTCGACGGTGCCGTTGAAGTCGGTAAATGGTCCTTCGGTGATCGCCACCGCCTGACCCACCAGGAACGGGATTTCTTCCTTTGGGGCGGCTTCCTCGACGTCGTCCATGATCCCCAGCAGGCGATTCACCTCGTCGGGGCGAAGCGGCTGCGGAAGCCGTTCGTGTCCGACGAACTTGATGACGCCCTGAATGCCGTTGATCTGGTGCAGCGTTTCCTGCGTCATGAGCATTTCGACGAGCACGTAGCCCGGGAAGATCTTTCGCTCGACGGTGACTTTCTTTCCGTTCTTGATTTCGACCACGTCCTGCGTGGGGACGAGCGCCTGCCGAATGTGACGCTCCTCCGCGGACCGCGGCTCCGTGTCGATTTTCCGTTGGATCAGCGAGCGTACCTTGTTTTCATGGCCTGCCGTCGTCTGGATCGCGTAGAAGCGATGGTCCATGCGTCAGCGCCCCACGAACAACGAGGGAATGAGCTTGCCGAGGATGGCGCCGAGTGCGTAGTCCAGGATGGTGATGAACAAGCCAAGCAGGAGTACGAAGACGATGATCGCGACGGTCGCGCGCTGCACGTCCTTGAACTCTGGCCAAGTGACCTTGCGCATCTCCACCATGACCGCCTGATAGAACGACGGGATGCCACGCACGCTGGCCACCATCTTGTTCCCAGGCGCCGGAGGCGCAGTGCCGTCGACGGCCATTACTTGGTTTCCTTATGGGTCTGATGCTTGTTGCAGCGGGGGCAATACTTCTTCCACTCGACGCGCTCCGGGTGGAGGCGCTTGTTCTTCATGGTGAAGTAGTTGCGGTTCTTGCACTCGCCACAAGCGAGAATGATTTTTTCGCGCGCCATTGTCTCGTTCCTTGAATGAAGTCAGTCCGCGTCCGGGTCCTGCTCCGTCGGGGAAGCGGCAACCTGGGTTGCGGCGCTCGTGTTCCCGACGCCCGTAGGCGCGCTGGTGATTGTTTCGTGAATTGCCGCTCTCGGTTGCCTGGTTCGACTACTGGAGGATCTTGGCGACGACGCCGGCGCCGACCGTGCGGCCGCCCTCGCGAATGGCGAAGCGCAAGCCTTCGTCCATCGCGATCGGCGTGATCAGCTCGATCACCATCTGCACGTTGTCCCCCGGCATCACCATC
>JANYIN010000047.1 GCA_025362035.1 Gemmatimonadaceae bacterium
CGAATCCGAGTGAGGCCGCAGCCGCCTCGGCGCGCTGCTTGGCTCGATGCACATCGAGCCGCAGCTTACCTTCGTCAAGTGCGCCCTGCGCGGCCTGCCCCGCCTTGTCGAGTTCGCGCTTGAGCGTGTTCAATATGGACATGGATTTCCTCCGGAAGATGCATCTTACCGTACGTACACCGATGTGCAAAAGTTGCGCTCACGGGGCCGAAACGCAAAAGGCGCCCCGTAAGGAGGCGCCTGCTGCTGCGGCCGTGCTGGTTACGCGGCGCTGGTCTCTTCGGTGCGTACTTCGGGGTAGACGCTGACCTTCTGCCGCGTCTTGCTCTTGTGCTCGAACTTCACCGTTCCCTCGATGAGGGCGTAGATGGTGAAGTCAGTGCCCAAGCCCACGTTCTTGCCCGGATGCCAGACGGTGCCGCACTGGCGCAGGATGATGTTCCCTGGGATGACCCGCTCGCCGCCGAACTTCTTGATGCCGCGATACTTGGGGTTGCTGTCGCGGCCGTTACGCGATGAGCCGACGCCTTTCTTGTGAGCCATGTTCTCCTCGCGTCAGCGGAGAGTGATGTCGTTGATTTGAACTTCTGTGAAGCCCTGCCGATGTCCCTGCTTCTTGGCGTAGTTCTTCCGGCGCTTCATCTTGAAGACGATGATCTTGTCCGCCAGGCCGTGCTTGACGATTTCGCCCGTGACCTTTGCGCCCGCCAACGTGGGGATGCCGGTCATGACGTTCTGGCCGTCGCTGCCCAGCAGGACGTCGTTGAATTCGATCGCGCCACCGGCCTCACCGACGACGGTGGGGATGCGATATTTCTTGCCCGATTCGACACGGAACTGCTTACCGCCGGTACGGATGATTGCGTAGGACATAAATAAGGCTCGTGAACGTGTGACGTAGAGCCTAAAAAGATAAGTGGCGCGGAGTTAGCTGTCAACCTGGCGGGTGTGCGGGGTATTGTCCGGTTCTGGCCGTTACACAGCGGAACGTTCTGCTGTGGCCGGGGGATTGACCGGCCATGACTGAATCAGAGAAAGGGTTCGAAGACGGGGAATACCTGCTCCCGAATGAAGTCGCGGAGTACCTCAAGTGTGCCTCGCACACCACGACCCATAGCTGGCCATACTTCGCTGAACGCTACGTCGGGCGTGAAGTCCGGGTTTATGGTCACTTCCGAGTCCGGAGAGACGGGCAGGAAGTTGTATGGGATGATTACCTCGCCGTGTTTGAATGTGCCGCTGAGGGTCGTCGATGCGATGCCTTGTCCCTCTCCGGGCATGTCGCTCTGAATCCTGACCCCACTGACTCGCAAGTTGGTGACAGGCATCAGGGCACGGTGCTTGTCCGCGTTAGTAAGTGTGTTCAGGACCCACAAGGGGTTTCTCGCGAAGTGCCGCTCTTCCGTAATTGGCGGTCCTGGGAATCCCTTATACGGCTGAAACTCTTCAAGTTGCGCGATTACCGCTGCGGGCAGGAGCGCGGCGACCCTGCCACGCCACGCGCTGAACTGCCCGTCTTCTTCGTAGATCGCGAACTGCAATGCCTTTTGGTCAGCCAACTCATCTCGGCGTGTGTGCTGAAGTGCGATGCCGTAGACGAGGTGGTCCAGACTCCCGCGCAAGTTGTAGAGACAGTCTCCAATCAATGTGGGCAGTTCGTCGGGGGGCAGGAGCGGGGCGTGCATGCGGAGCGTGAAACGCACATATCCATCCATTGGGAACGGATGCTTTGGCTCGTACTCTCCGATAAGGCGATATGGTTTCATGTCGAGAAACCGCGCAATCACGTCGTTGATGTCGTGCAGGTGTTTGTGGGCCCGCTCGAATTTGTCCCAGTGGGTCATTGCGCCGTCCTATGAGGTCAATTACTCTGCAAATATGCCTAAACGTTCAAGCAGTAGCAATTCCCGCGACCTCAATCAGCGGGCCGCCGATGTCGTCGCTCGGGCGACCGGCCAGCCTATTGGCGCGCCTGAGCGTGCGCCGAAGAAGAATCCCGCTGCCGTCGCACTCGGCAAGCTCGGTGGCCCCAAGGGTGGAAAGGCTCGTGCCGCTGCCCTCACTCCTGAACAGCGCTCAGAGATTGCCAAGAAGGCCGCTGCCGCACGCTGGAAAGACAAGCCAGATCCGTAACCCGCTCGCCCCGCTAACTCTCGGAGCCGCCTACGGTTGGGCGGCTCTTTTGGTGTGTAACTGGCCCTTGACAATGCTTGAACGCACAAGCATATTACTCGCCATGAACACACTCTCTTTGACTCGTCGCGCGGCTGTGGTTCGCTGCCTTGCTGACTCGGTGTCCATCCGCGCCACTGGCCGGATTACGAACACCGACAAGGACACCGTCCTTCGCATCCTCTGCGACGTGGGCGAGTTCTCGTCGATCTACCAGCACCACGCGCTCCGGCACCTGAACACGAAGGTCGTTGAGGCGGACGAGATTTGGGCCTTTGTGGGAGCCAAGGAAGCCAACAAGACGCACGACGAGCAGGGTGACCTCTGGACGTGGACCGCTATTGACGCGGACTCCAAGCTCGGCATTTCGTGGCTGGTCGGCCCCCGCAATGGCGCGTCCTGCCGCGCCTTCATCCGCGACCTCTCCTCGCGTCTCAAGAACCGCGTTCAGCTTACGACGGACAAGCTGAACTGGTATCGCGGGATTGTGCTGGACACCTACGGGTACGACGGCATCGACTACGCGATGATTTCCAAGACGTTCGCGACCGATCCGAAGATCGAGAAGCAGGGGCGGTATAGTCCAAGTCCCGTCGTGGTCGAGGTGGAGAAAGTCCCGGTCTGCGGATCGCCGGATATGTCCCGCGTCTCGACGTCCTATGTCGAGCGCCAGAACCTCACGATGCGCATGAACATGCGCCGCTTCACGCGGTTGACGAACGGCTTTTCAAAGAAGGCCGAGAATCACGCGCATGCCGTGAGCCTGCATTTCATGTACTACAACTACTGCCGTCCGCACGCGACGCTCACGAAAGCAGCGAAGGGCGTCAAGACGACTCCGGCGATGGTCGCGGGTCTGACGGATCGCGTCTGGACGGCAGAGGACATTCTGATGCGCATGGACGGCAAGTATCGCATTCAGGCCCCCACCTTCGCAGGCAACCCACTTCCCTATGTCTGGTAACCTCGAATGTCACAACCAAAATCGGACATTACCGGTGTGCGGTGGCAGTGGGACAGTTTGACCCACTTGCGCCTGCGGCTCGCCGCGAATCACGGAACAATGCGCGGATCCAAGATTGGAATTGTGACGCGCCGAGCTCGCGGCTGGTTCAGCCGGTCAACCTTTCGCTTCAGGCACGTACACGCCGCCGGAAAAGCGGCATGTGGTCTCCTTCGCCATTTCGTGAGTCGATGACCCTGTCGCGACCCTTGCAACTTGTCCGAGATACCGGAACAGAAGCGGACGTGTCGCGCGAACCGCGCAGTCTGCTCGTGCACGCGGCGAAGGCAGGCGACGTTCGCGCATTCGCCGAGCTGGTGGATGCCTACTACGCCCGTTGTCTCCGGTTTGCCCTCCACATGCTCTCCGACCGCTCCGATGCCGAAGAGGCTGTTCAGGACACGTTCGTTCGCCTGCACCGCGCCTTGCCGAAGTACGAAGAGCGAGAGGCATTCGAGCCCTGGCTCTTTCGTATCCTGGCCAATCGGTGCCGTACAGCCGGAGCGCGCGAGCGGCGTCGCGCCGAAGTCGTGGAATATGGAGACGTGCCCGAGCGCCCCTCGGCGCCTGGCCACGACAACGCCATCGCCTGGCGTGAGGAGATCGGGCTCGCGATTGCCGCACTGCCGACCGACCAGCGAGAAGCGTTTCTGATGCGACATGTCGAAGACCTGAGTTATGAGGACATGGCGGTGGCGACAGGCGCGGGAGTCTCCGCGCTCAAGATGCGGGTGAAGCGCGCCTGCGATGCGCTTCGCCTGCGGCTGACGGAGGTGTCGGGTGAGTGAGGACCGCGATGAGTTACTCGATCGGATCGTTGGCGCATTGCGGCCGCTGCCTGAAGGGCATGCCGAGGCCAAAGCCCGGGTGCTCATCGCGGTGGCCGCTGAGCGCGAACGCGTGCGTCGCTCGCCCGCTCGCGCTACCCAGCGGGGACGCATGACCCGATGGATCGCGGGAGCGGCCGGGCTCGCTGCCGCCGCGGTGGTTGCCGCGATCCTGCTTCTTCAACCATCCAGGTCGTACGATGCGTCGGTCGGAGCTGGCAGCTCCTCCCCTGCCGTGCGAGTTGCAGCGGTCGCGGTGGCGGACTCGGTGGCTCGGCTTGCTTCTCGTGACCCGGCCGGTGATGCCGCATCCGCGCTGCAACCCATTCAGCTGGTGTTCCGCGCTCCAACCGCCACGACCGTGCGCGTGGTTGGCGACTTCAATTCGTGGGACGGGGAGCACGCGCCGATGACGCGTGATCCTCGGAGCGGGCTTTGGAGCGCCACCCTCTCGTTGCGCCCCGGCCGACATGTGTATGCCTTTCTGGTGGATGACACGCTTCTGGTGCGCGATCCACGAGCTCTCGCGGCACGCGATGCGGACTTCGGTCGACCGGGCTCCGTCCTGCTCGTGGGTCGTCCGTGATCTCCTTGACACCTCGTGGACTGCTCGCGAGCGCGCTGAATCGCAGGCGCACGCTTTTCCGGGTGGTGCTCCTGGTGTTGACGGTCAGCCCGCGCGGCAGCGGCGGGCAACAGGTGACGTACGCGGCCAGCGTGGGACCCGAGTTGGATAGCGTCACGCAGTCGGTTGTGGCACGCGAGATCGCACTCGCGCGCGATCGCAGCATTCCCGTGGAACCCCTGTTCGCCAAGGTGCGCGAGGGCCGTCTCAAGAGCGCCAAAGGGACGCAGATCCGGATGGCGGTGGCCAGGCTTGCCGCTCGGCTGGACAGTGCGCGGGCGGCACTTGGACCCGCATCCACCGCGGAGGAGCTCATCGCCGGCGCCGACGCCCTCAACGCCGGCGCGGGCACACTATCACTGCGAGAACTGCGAGCAGCGACAAACGGTCGCACGATCACGGCCCCAATCGGAACGCTGGCGCAGCTCGTGGCGACTGGTGTGCAACCACATCGCGCCGTACAAATGATCGTTGAACTCCTGCGACACAACGCGTCACCAACGCAACTCGCCGCGCTCGGCAATCTGGTGGAGGGCGACGTATCCTCCGGATTGCGTCCGGAAGAATCCGCGACGATTCGGATGCGCGGTATCGAGGGCACACTTGGTTCGACGGGAGACAAGATCACGACCGCGGCGACTCAACCAACGACTCCCCCGCCGCCAGCCACGTCGCCACCCCCCAGGCGGAAGCCGTAAGCGTGCCCGTGTCCGCCACGCGATTTTCCGTGGGCCTGCTCGTCATCGCTTCGATGAGCAGGCCGCTCGGCGCACAGCAACCCGTCACGATCGATGTCGGGCTGTCCGCCGTGAGGTTTCCGGATGAAGGCCTCACCGCCGTGGGACCGGCGGTGCGAGTAAAGGCCGCTCGCACGCATGGTTCCCTGTTTGCATCCATTAGCGGGGCCGCGCTGGGAACAGCGGGTAGCGCGAGCGGTTACGCCACGCTGGAAGGTGGAGCGCGCACGCGGCCGCGCGGCGGATGGAGCACCGAATTGGGTGCGGAGCTGTCGTCCGTTCTGGGCACCAGCGCGGGCGGCGGTGCCAGCACCGCGATCGCCAACGGACGCGCGAGCTGGGCCTTTACGAGCGGCGGCTCCTGGATTCACGCGACGGGCAGCCAGTCCATTCGCGATCAAGGCTCGCTGCTCGGCCGCGGGCTGGATGCCGGGGTGTGGTGGACGTCGCCGAGTGCAACCGTGGCGTTCACCGTCGCGCGTGAGTGGACCTCGGCCCAGCTGTTCACTGGGCCATTACGAACCGGCTTTTCCGGCACCACGCCGGTGGGGTACGTCGATGCGTTGCTCTCGCTGCACGCGGAGGGAGATCGCGCCTCGTTCGACGCGACAGCAGGCGCGCGGCGTGATCCGGACGCGAACCACATCATCGAACCGATCGCGAGCGCAACCCTGTCGCTCTGGAGCACCGACACGCGAGCGCTCGTGGTCAGCGTCGCGCGTCAGCTTCCGGATTGGGTGCGCGGCGCGGACGCCGCTGATGCCGTGAGCATCGGGATTCGGTTCATGCAGCCCACGCCGGAAGCGGAACGTCTGGCACGTGTCGTTCCCGTCGTGCAAGTGGCGGACGGCACGAACGGACGCGTGCTGCGCGTTCGGGCCACTGGAGCGCGTCGGATCGACGTGATGGGGGACTTCACCGACTGGCAGGAGGTTGCGCTCACACCCCACGGCGAACTGTTCGAGCGCGCGATAGCGGTCAGCGCCGGTACGCACCGCGTTCTTGTGCGCGTCGATGGCGGGGCGTGGCGCCCCGCCGCGAACACGCCCGCCGTGGATGATGACTTCGGCGGGCGCGCGGGCCTGCTGGTGGTACCCTGACGACGGGGTCGTCAGGGCATCGGATCGTGGGGACTACGCGACCGCGTACTGCTGCGTCACGTCTCGGCCGGCGCTTTTCACCACCAGCTTGAACTCATCCGGCTTCAAGAGAGGATCATCGCGCATTTCCAGATTGAAGCCAACGGCCTTTTCCAGCTTCCGAATGATGTCCGACTCGTTCTCCATCGCGAACATGGCGACGTCGGGGTGCAGCTTGATGAGCAGTGGATCGCGCTTGCCCTCGACGCCCATGCGCTTCACGCTCCGCTCCATCCGCCGCAGGATCGTTTCCGCCGTGAACACACGTCCAGTGCCGTGGCACGATGGGCAGGCCTCGGTCATGCTCTGAAGATGGCTCTGCCGAACGCGCTGGCGGGTCATCTCGATCAGGCCGAGATCGGAGACGGCGAACGCCTTCGTGCGCGCCCGATCGCGTCCGAGATGCTGACGGAGTTCCTGTAGGACTTTCTCGCGATTCGACCTGGTGTCCATGTCGATGAAATCGCAGACGATGATGCCGCCCACGTCGCGCAGGCGCAGCTGCCGTGCGATCTCGCGGGCCGCTTCCATGTTCGTCTTGAGGCTCGTCTTCTCCGGGTCCTTCTTGCCCACGAAGCGCCCGGAGTTGACGTCGATGGAGATGAGCGCCTCAGTGGGCTCGATGATCAGATAGCCGCCCGAAGGCAGGTCGCAGCGACGCTTGAACAGGTCGCGGATTTCCGTCTCGATCTCCGTCTTGTCGAAGAGCGGCGTGTTTTCCTCGTAGAGGACCACGCGCTCCAGGAGATCCGGCGCAATGCCCTTGAGGTACTCGACGATCTCGTTGTATACCTGCTTCGAGTCGACGGTGACCCGCTCGACCTTGTCGCTGAAGATGTCGCGGATGAGGCCTCGCGTGAGCGACGTCTCGCGATGCACGAGCGATGGAGGACGCACGAAGTGCGTCTTTTTCTTGATGCGCTTCCAGCCATTCATGAGCGTCTGGAGCTCGCGTTCGATCGTCTCCGGCGTGACGTCTTCGCCCACGGTGCGAACGATCACACCGCCTGAGTCCTCCGGCAGCATGCCTTCGACCAGCGCGCGGAGGCGCCTGCGCTCTTCCTTGTCGCCGATCTTTCGGCTGACACCGACGCGCGACGCGAAGGGCATGTAGACCAGGAAGCGCCCGGCCATCGACACCTGGGCGGTGACCCGAGGGCCTTTGGTGGAGATCGGCTCCTTGCTGACCTGCACCAACAGTTCCTGGCCGCGCTTCAGCACATCCTGGATCTGCGGGATGTCTCGCTCGTTGCGACCGGGTTCGTGAAAGGTCTCCTCGCCGTCTTCCTCGTCCTCGTCACCATCGCCCGTATCGGGATAGACCAGGTCAGACGAATGGAGGAAGGCGCTCTTCTCGGTGCCGATGTCGACAAACGCGGCCTGAAGGCCGGGCAGTACGGCATCGACTTTCCCGAGGTAGATGTCGCCAACCATCCGGCGCGCGTCCGGACGGTCGACCAGCAGTTCAACGAGCTCGTCGTCCTCGAGAATGGCGACCCGCGTTTCGCGCGCGGTCGCGTTGATCAGGATCTCTCGTTTCATCGGTGACCGCGCGCGCGAGGGTTGCCGGCGACTCGGCAACTGCGGCACGGCTGGGCAAAGGATGGACGGCCCGGATGCGCGTGGTACTGCGCCCGACGACCGAAACAGGATTCGACGTCGCGATCGGTTGCGTGATCGGCCACGCTCGCTTCGGGCGCACCACATGTCGAACCGCGACCAACCCGCGCGACGCGCGAGTGACGAGGTGGACGATAGCGGACACCAGTAACCGGAGGAGCGTGCGATCTCCCGGCACACGCCGGGACCGCGCAATGATTGCGACGAACGCGCTGACACGACCGACGACTGCCTCGGTTGTGCTTGCGCGCAATACGATCCGGTTGGCGCGCGAGTCGCCGAGCGCCGCCGGATTCGGAAGGACAAAGGAATACGTCACGGGTGAATAGCTAACCCGAGCAGGTGCCAAACGCAACTTCAACAGGCGCAAGGCAGTCTACCAGAATGGGTTACACCGCCGCGGGTGATGATGCACATGCAGGGTCGCCGGGAGCCTAGCCGGCCAATTCCTTTATGATGTGCCGGGCGATGACCATTCGCTGGATCTCCGAGGTCCCTTCGCCAATTTCACAAATCTTCGCGTCGCGCATCATTCGCTCCACGGGATAGTCCTTGGTATATCCGTAGCCTCCGAATACCTGTACCGCCTTTGTTGTCGCGCGCATGGCGAGCTCCGAACAAAACAGCTTGGCCATCGCCGCTTCCTTGCTGAACGGCTTGCCGTGCTGCGCCAGCCAGGCGGCGTGAAACATGAGATGTTTGCCGGCCTCGATTTCCGTAGCCATGTCGGCCAACTGGAACGAGATACCTTGGAACTCGGCGATGACCTTGCCGAACTGTTTGCGCACGCTGGCGTATCGCACCGCCTCTTCGTACGCGCCCTCGGCAATACCCAGCGACAATGCCGCGATGCCAATGCGACCCGCATCCAGTGTGCGCATGAAGTTGACGAATCCCTGCCCCTCTTCGCCCAGCAGGTTCTCCGCGGGAACGTGGACATCCTCGAAGATCAGCTCCGCGGTGTCGGATGCTCGCCACCCGAGCTTGTCTTCCTTCTTGCCCGCTCGAAAGCCCTTCATGGGAACGAGCGACGCCTCATGCCCGATTCCGAGACCGCGCACCCGTTCCAGGTCCGAGGTCGGCTTCGTGAGAATGAACGAACTGATGCCCTTCGTCCCCGCGTCCGGATTGGTGACGGCGGTGACGATGAAAATTTCGCCGACGCTGCCGTGCGTGATGAAGCGTTTGGTGCCATTGATCACGTAGCACCCGTTCTTCTTGACCGCGGTGGTGCGGGTGCCCCCGGCATCGGAGCCCGCATCGGGTTCGGTGAGCCCAAAGCCGCCGAGCACCTTGCCGCTGGCCAGCAACGGGACGAAGCGCGCCTTCTGCTCAGTCGTACCGAAGTGGACGATAGGCGACGTGCCCAGCGTGGTATGCGCCGAAATGGTCAAGCCGGTGGACGCATCCACCTTCGCGAGTTCCTGGATGGTAATCATGTAGCTGAGCAGGTCGAGTCCGGCGCCTCCGAGCTCTTCCGCCCACGGCACGCCCATTAGCCCCAACTCTCCCATCTTCCTGACGTTGTCCCACGGAAACGTCGATTCGGCGTCGAATTTTGCCGCGACGGGCGCGACTTCGTCCCGCGCGAAATTGCGCACCATCTCACGAACCGCGAGGTGCTGCTCGGAGAAATACAGCGAGTCGTCCATGATTTCGATGTGGTTAGGCGGCTTCTGTTTCGTCGGCGGCGCGCAGGAGCGCGAGGAATCGCTCGCCGTACTTCTCGATCTTCATTGGTCCCACGCCGCGCACGTCTCCGAGCGCGTAGTCGGTCTTTGGGCGGCGCACGGCCATTTCGACCAACGTCCTGTCGGAAAACACGATGTACGGAGGAACCTTTTCCTCCTTCGCGATCCTGGTTCGCAGCGCGCGCAGGTGCTCGAGTAGTACGGCATCTCCCGCGCCGGGTGTGAATTCGGAAGGCTCGACGCGCGCCACGCGTGTGGCGTTCCGACGTGCGGCACGCGTGTCGGCGGGTTTCGCAGTGACCGTGCGCTTGTCACGCCGAGACGCGTCATGGGTGCCAAGACAGTTATCGCACCCGCCGCAGTCCTTGGCGGCGGCCGGATCGCCAAAGTATCGAAGCACGAATGCCCGGCGACAACTCTTGCAGTACGCGTATTGCTGCATGGCGTCGAGCTTCGACAGCTCGTTCGTCCGCCGACGGTCGAACGCAGACCAGTCGATCGGGTAGCCCGACAGCGGGCGACGCATGTTTGCGATGCGGTCGCCCCCCCCAAGCCGGTGCCACTCGAGGAACTGAGTCTGCTGGAGCTGATCCAGCAACGGCATCGTCCCGGTCAAACCGCGGAAGGGTGCGGGCAACGTGTCGAGATCGACCGTGATGCCGTCGTAGATGGCGTCCCCGCTCACCTTCCACAGGGCGCGCAGGAGGCCAAGCTTGAGAGGATCCGTCTCGCCGATCTCCCGCTTGATACGCTCGGCGGTGGCGAGGAGCCGAACGTGCACCCGCGATCCGTTCTCCGGCTCGGCACGGAGCGCCCCAGCATGTGCAAGGATCCGCAGTGCCGACTCCACTTCGCGATCGCTCACCTTGCCGGGCAGCGTGGCGGCGATCGCGCCGGCATCAACGTGCACAGCACCATCCTTGCGAGCTGATCCCAGCAGGCGGGCGTAAACCCGCTCGACGACCTGCCGCTCCGGATGCGCGCCCTTGATGAAGAACTCGTGCGTGAAGCGATCCGGGAACGCGTGCAGGAGATACACGTCGGAGTGTCTTCCGTCGCGGCCGGCGCGACCCGCTTCCTGATAATACGCCTCCAGCGTACCTGGCATGGAATGGTGCACCACCAGGCGGACGTTCGCCTTGTCGATTCCCATTCCGAACGCGTTCGTCGCCACGATGACGCGCACGTTCTCCGTCATGAATGCTTCCTGCACCTCGTGTCGATGCTCGTCGTCCAATCCCGCATGATACGCCATGGCCTTGATCTTCGCCCGCTCGAGCGTGACGGTGACCTTTTCGACGTTGCGTCGCGTCGCGGCATACACGATGCCGACACCGGCATGGCGTTTGAGCAACCCGATCAGCGCCTCGTCTTTTTCGGCGTCGCTGCGCGTGGGAACGACATGGTAATGGAGGTTCTGGCGGTCGAACCCCGTAATGATGGTTTCGGCGTTCTCCAGGCGAAGTTGGCGGGCGATGTCCTCACGGACGTGCTGCGTGGCTGTTGCCGTGAGTGCCACCGCGGGTGGCCACCCGAGACGCTCGCGCACCTTTGCCACGCGAAGGTAGCTGGGTCGAAAGTCGTGTCCCCACTCGCTGATGCAGTGTGCCTCGTCGATGGCGAGCAGCGAGACGCCCACCTCCTTCAGGCGCTCGGCCGCCGTGCCGACGTCGAACCGCTCCGGCGCGAGATAGAGGATCTTCACTTCGCCGCGGGCCACCCTCGCCATACGCTCCGCAACTTCCCCGGACGAAAGCGTACTGTTCACGAACGTCGCCGGTATGTCGCGCGCCGTGAGCGCGTCCACCTGATCCTTCATGAGGGAGATGAGCGGACTCACGACGACGGTCACGCCGGGTAACAGCAAGGCGGGCACCTGGTAGCAGAGCGACTTGCCGCCGCCCGTGGGTAGCACTACCAGCGTATCGCGGCCAGCCAGCACGCTGCTGACCGCGCGATCCTGTCCCGGCCGAAATTCGGGAAAGCCGAATCGGGCGCGAAGTAGCGCGCGCGCTGCGTCCAGTGTTGGTCGGATGTCGCTCATTCGCTGACCCTGCGCTGCCGCTCGCGAGGACGCATCATCACGGGGCGGCGGATCGAACCGTCAGACTGCGCGAACGTAGTGACCGCGGGTGAACGCGGCTCCGACGACCGACCGCACCACATTGACGCCGCCCCCCATTCCGCTCGCGAGCTGGTCCAGCTGCTGCCGGTATCCGGACACGATCTGGGCAATGGGATCGCCGACGACGTTGAACACCGCGTGATAGTTGCGAATGCCACCGCGCCACAGACGCGGCACGAATTCGCCGCCCTCGATGGGCCGCGAATGCAGGAGCCGGTTGCGACACGCCGAGTCCGTGGCGACCGCAAAGCTGTACCCAGCAGGGTCAGTGAGCTGCACGTTCGGGTGCTTCTGCACGCAGAGATCGCGGCACGTGGTTGGAACGCGATCGAACGCCGCGGACAGCACGCAGTGCTCGATGGTCATGCCCTCCGGTCGTCCATACAGCAGAACGTCGAATCCGGCGCCCTCCCAGGGTGCGGCAACGGCCAGGAGTTCCTCCGTCGTGAGTTCCACGGAGAGGGCGATGCGTCGTGCCCCCAACCGGAAAATCTCCGACGCGGTGTGCGCATTGAAGCAGTTGACCGCGTAGTCGGCGATCACGTCGCGGCCCTCGCGTCCTAGCTCGGATACGAGCCCTAAGTGACCGCTGAGAATGGGGAGGCCGACATCGAGCCACTTCTGCGTCGTGCGTCGTTCCTCTGGGCGTATGATCGTGGGGGTGCGCAGACGCAGGCTGGTGCCCTGCACGCGGAGCTCATCCGCCAACGCGCGGACGCGCGCGACGGGCGGCGTGGGATGTCGCAGAAAGGGGTCCAGCACGATCGTGGTGGCACCGGCGGCGGCAGCTATGCGCGCGTCGTCGAGGGTGAACACCGTGGCGACGAGATCGAACGGGGTATTCCGCCGGGCTTCCGCGTGCGCATGGTCGACAGGCTCCAGCCGCAGCGCTCGCTCGATGACGTCGCGGCGATCCGCCACCTCTGCCTGGCGCGCCCAGTCGCGGCGTTGCAGCAGTTCGTCGGTTGCGCGCTGGCGGAGATGATTCAACTCGCTAATTGGCAGGAACAGCCCGTCGGCAAGCGCCGCGGCTTCGAGCGCGCCTAGCACGAACGGCGTTTCGCCGAGGCGTCCGAATTGCTCCCGCAGCGAAGTGACGTCCAGCGCGTGCCTGGACGCTGGTGCGAGCCCCACGTCGCTTCGAAGGGTGATCTCCTCGCCATCGGCGGAAAAGACCACTTTCAGCGGCCCGCCCGAACTGCCGAAGACGCGGACGTCCAGGCGTGTCTTCCGCGCACGCGCGTCGGCCGGAAGCGCGGCATAGCTAGCGCGCGCTCTTTCAAGCAAGGCCGCTTCGGACGAGCGCACCACGCGCCAGCCATCTCCCACACTGACACGGGACGGCAACGCGATCGCCTGCCGGAACGGTGCCCGATCGTTCAATGAACGGAGCGCGTCGATGGTGAACCCAACGGCCGCTCCACCGAGCGAGTCCGGGGCCTCGAATCCCACTCCATCGCCCACTCGGAGCGGCGCACTCACTTCGACGATGATCTCGCGGCCTTCGTGCACCACGACGATCCCGAGTTCCCGGCCGCGGTTGTCCGGATGCGAGCGGGTTACGTAGCCACGTCCCTCTCGGCCGCCATACATGCCGCCAGTGAAGCCGCGGCTGAATATCTGCGCCAGCGGTTCGACGTCGATGGCCGGCGGCGGCGTGCGATCGCCGGATGCGATGCGATCGAGGAAGGTGCGATAGCCGTGCGTAACCGTCGCTACGTACTCCGGACGCTTCTTTCTTCCTTCGATCTTGAGGCAGCCGATGCCGGCGTCGGTGATATTCGCGAGATGCTCGACCGCCGCGAGGTCCTTGGCGGAGATGAGGAACCCGCGGTCGAGTTCTTCGCCCGTGGTCACGTCATCGAGGACATAGTCCTTGCGACACGACTGCGCGCACGAACCCCGGTTCGCGCTGCGTTCGGAAATCATGCCCGACATGAAGCATTGTCCGCTGTACGCGATGCACAGGGCGCCATGAACGAAACTCTCGAGGCCCAGGTCGGGTACCGCGGCGCGAATGGCCCGGATGTCGTCAAGCGTGTTCTCGCGAGCGAGCACGACGCGCTCAACGCCGAGCTCCAGCATTACCCGCGCACCGCTGGCGTCGTGCACCGTCATCTGCGTGGAGCCGTGAATCTCGAAGCCGGGATAGGTCCTCTGGATCAGACGGACGAGGCCGATGTCCTGCACGATGGCCGCATCCACGCCCCGGTCGATGGCATCGCCGAGAAACTCGAGCGCATCGGCCAGCTCGGCCGGTTTGACGAGGATATTGAGCGTGAGGTAAATGCGCCGGCCCCGTTCATGGGCGAGGCGGCACGCCTCACCGACCTCGTCGAGGGTGAGCTGCGCCCCCTCGTCACGCGCATTGAAGCGTTCCGCCCCGAGGTACACGGCGTCCGCACCGTTGGCGAGCGCGGCACGCACCGCATCGAGCGAGCCCGCGGGGGCAAGCAGTTCCGGAATGGCGAGACGCGTCATAAGCGTTGAAACATAACGATTTACGACGAGAAACTGCAGTCACGCCGCGGCGCCGCGTGTCAGAACGCGGGATTTGGGCCGGTCCGAATTACTCGAACCAGCCTTTCGGCGCGAAGCGAAGCAGAAGTGACAGTCCCAGCACAGCGATGCCCGCCAACCGCACATTGGCAAGATCGAATCGCTGTCCGTAGCCCCAAACACCGAAGCCAACCAGCGTGAGAGCGATTCGTGCCAGCAACAGTCGTTTCATGGCGTACCCCGTGGGCGATGACGAGCGGGCAGACTTACGCCGCGTGGATGATGGGAGAGTCGATTGGCGGCTTGGCAGGTCACTCCGTCGCGTCTCGCTTCGGTGAGAACCGCCTGACACCCGCCTTGAAGTCCTCGGTTGCGCGTGCCTCGACGTTCGTGACCACGCCCGCCGCAATTCCGTCCTCGAACGACAGAGAATCGAGCTTGTAGAATAGCCACTTGGTGAGGGCCAGCGACGTGGCTGGCGACAGGCTGAGCTGCTCCAGCGTCGCGTTGACATCGTCATCGAAGGTGGCCGCAGGTACGACCCGGCTCACGAGTCCGATACGCTCCGCCTCTTCCGCGCTGATGATGCGGCCGGTGAGCACCAGGTCCGCCGCGTGCTTTTCGCCGACGGCACGGCGCAGCATCGACATCACCATCGCGGGAACGAACCCGACGCGCACATCCGGATATCCAAACTCCGCGTCCTCATGTGCCAGCAGGATGTCGCATGCGGTAGCGAGTCCCGCTCCGTCGGCGATCGCGCGTCCGCGAACCGTGCATACTACCGGCTTCATGAGGGACCGAATGGCCAGCATTACGCGCCCCATCGCTTCGGCGTCCGTGCGATGCACCTCGCTGGTGGCTTCCAGTCCGTGAGAGAGTGCCTCCATGTCGGCGCCGACACAGAAATCGTCTCCGTCCGCGCCGAGATGGATGACGCGACACGCCGGGTCCGACTCGAACTGCGCGAGAGCGGCGAACAGGTCCTCGGCCATCGCGCGGTCCAGGGCGTTCTTCCGCTCGGGACGGGCCAGGATGACGCGACCGACAGCGCCGTCGCGCAGCAGGCGCACGCGGCTCATCTCGCGCGAGCCGCCGGGAGCGAGAGCGCCGCGGCCTGATCGTCGGGGACGTCAAGCACCATGCGCAGCATCGCCGTGGAAAACACCTTGCCCTGCGCGTCGGTCTTGAGGGAGAGCGTGCCGCCGCCGTCGAGCGCGCCGTGCAGGAGAAAATTGACTGCGCTGAGATTCGGCAATTCGTACCGCTCCACGCTGCCGGTAATCACCCCGACAAAATGATTTTGTACACGCTCCACCGAAAGCTGCTCGGCGATGAGCGGATACCACTCTGGCCTGAGCGCGATGACGCCCACGTTTGCCGTGTCGCCCTTGTCGCCGGAACGCGCGTGCGCGATGTCCACGAGGTTCACTTTCACGACAGCACCTCCACGCTGGTCTGCACGACGGACTTGTCCACGAGCGCGGGCCAGTAGGCAACGATCTCCTCAACCTTCGGGCGCCCGCCGGCAAATCCCGTGACGGTTGGCGGTCCGTTGAGCACGAGCGGCGCGATTTCTCGCGAGAAGCGCTCAACGGTCTTGCGGTCCGGCGAACGAACTCCCACTCGCAACTGCACTTCCGGCGCCTCGCCGGCGTGTGCCGTGAGCGGGCCGTGCGCCGAGGAAAAGCCGACGAACTCGGTGAGCAGGTGGTCGAACGCGAGGCCCATGTTGTCGAGTCGTTGCCGCAACACGCGATCCGCCAATTGCGCCTTTTCCAGTGCATCCGGCCAGGCGTAAACGAGCGTACCCACCGCCTTGTAGCCAGCGCGGTACGCTACCGACACCTTCAGCTTGTCAGTGGCCGAGCGACCCGTGATGCCGAACACCTTCACGCGATTCTCGCCGTCCGGCGCGAGGCGGATGGAGGTGAAGTCGGCCACGACATCCGGCGTGATGTAGCTGTGCGGATCGCCCATTTCGTATACGCACTGCTCAGTGACGGACTGCACGTTGATGCGGCCGCCAGTGTTCGGGTGCTTCACGACGGTGAATGTGCCGTCCGCCCGCGCCTCGACGATTGGATAGCCGATGTTCGCGAGGTCCGGGATAGTGCGCCAATCGTACATGCAGTTGCCACCGGAGCACTGCGCTCCGCACTCGATGATGTGACCCGCGATGATGCCGGCGGCGAGCTTGTCCCAGTCGTCGGCGCGCCAGCCGAATTCATGGCGCAGCGGCGCCATCGTCAGGGCGGTATCCGTCGAGCGGCCGGTGACGACGACATTCGCACCACGCGCCAGCGCTTCCACGATGGGTGACGAGCCGATGTACGCATTCGCGGAGAGGACGCGATCGCGAACGGTACTGAGCGGCTCGCCGGTTTCCATGTGCGCTAGCGCGTGTCCGGACGCGAGCAGCTCGTCGAGGCGTGGGAGCAGGTCGTCGCCGGTGACGACGCCAACCGTCAACCGGCCGGCCGCGCCGCGCGCCCTGGCGACGTCGAGCACCGCGTGGGCGCACGACACGGGATTCACTCCGCCAGCATTCGCAATCACTCTCACGCCACGATCGGTGACCGCCGGCAGCACGCTCTCCATGGCCCCGATGAAATCGCGCGCGTACCCCATGGCCGGATCACGCTCCTTCTGCTTCTGCAGAATGGACATCGTGACCTCCGCGAGGTAGTCGAGCATCAGGTAGTCGATGGGCCCACCTTCCACTTGGCGGCGCGGTGCGTCGAGCCAATCGCCCCAGAACCCCTGGCCGGAGGCCACACGTACGATGCGTTCAGAACTCACGGTGACTCTCGGTCGGCGTAGGCTGGAAGGACGAAGGGCCCGAGGTGCGGGCCGGGGTTCGAGAGAGCCGCGCGGAGCGCCAGGGCGATGACGTCACGCGTCTCTTCCGGATAAATGATGGTGTCCACGTATCCGCGAGCGGCCGCGTAGCGCGCGTCCAGTTGCGCTTCGTAGTCGGCTCGCATCTCGTCCACCGCCTGCTGCGTATCAGGGTCGAGTGGCCGGCGATCGCTCGCGGCCTTCGCGATGGCCGGGCCGTAAACCGCCTGTATCGCGGCCTCGCCTTCCATTACCGCCATGCGTCCGGTGGGCCACGAGAAGATGAAGTCGGGATCGAAACCCTGCCCCGCCATTGCATAGTAGCCTGCGCCGGACGCATGGTTCACCGTCAGCACGATCTTCGGCACGCGCGCCGTGGCCATGGCTTCGACAAAGCGTGCCCCCGACCGAATGACGCCTTCATGCTCCGATTCCGGACCGACCATGAATCCCGAGACGTCCTGTACAAACAGCAACGGAATGCCCTGCCGGTCGCACCGATCGATGTAGAAGGCCACTTTGTCCGCGCTCTCCGCGTACACGATGCCCCCGAAGCGCGGCTTCTCGCCCGGGCGCCCCTTAACGAGTCCGCGTTGGTTCGCGATGATGCCTACGGCGATCCCATTGATGCGCGCGTCAG
>JANYIN010000048.1 GCA_025362035.1 Gemmatimonadaceae bacterium
ACGTCTTCGTGGTGTCGCGCGCGAGCACGCGCGCGGCGCCAGTGTTCGCATCCACCGACCACAGGTAGGCCGCCTTCGAGGCGCGTAGAATGCCGCTCAGCACCACGTGGCTCGACGCGGCATTCCACGCCGAGTCGCGCAGCGTCCCGGAGATGGTCAGCTGCGCCACTTTCACCGGCAGCTGCACGCGCACATTGCTCTTGCTCACGCGATCGAGGACGTGTGCCCCGGGCACGGGCACGACCGAGTCGCCGGGCAGCGCATACGGTTGCGTGAAGACCCGCGGACGCTGCGAGGTGTAGCTGATGTACGGCATCGACTCCACGCCTCGATTGTCCATGCGGCCAACGAGGAGGTGTCGCGAGTCGGGCGCCCACTGGATCTGTGGGCGGCGTGGTTGCAGGCGCGGCGCGAGCAGCTGCTGCGGCGTCGGCTCATTCAAGCCGTACGACCACCCCGCGGCACCGTCCGTGGTGAGCTGCGTGCTATCGCCCCCACCGTGTGGACGGACGTACACGTTGTACTTGCTCACGAAGGCTTCCCACTTCTTGTCGGGCGACACGACGTACGGCACCTCGCTGGGCAGCGTGTCCGCTGCGACGCAGGTGTACGCGACGATGTCGCACGTCAGCCGTCGCCGGCCCGCGCGGAATTCGATGTTGCGTTCGTCTTCCTCGTCCTTCGCGAACTTGAACGTGCGGAACGGCAGCTTGTTCGGATCGTATGCCGTGTCGGTCGCCATCGTGATCGCGGCGGCGAGGCGGGTATTGTCGAACAGCGGGCGCACGCCACTCGCCGCGGGATCGACGAGGAGGAAGTCCGCGCCGACGCGTGTCGAGTTCCGGAACCAGAATCGGTTGCCGTCCTTGTACCAGCGCGGCGTCACGCTGTCGCCGAAGACCAGACGCCCAACACTCCATGGCAGCATCTGCTCGGCCCGGGCGTAGCGCTCCAGCATCGACGGCGTGGCGACGCTACCGGACGAAGGCGGTGCGGGGTGCGGTCCACCGGTCTGCGCCATCGCTGCCGGTGTCACGGCAACGGCTCCCAGGACCCGTACGTAACGGCTCAGTCGACCCATGGCTCCTCGCGAAAATTGGACGAAGTGCTACGCAACCGCCGTTGACATCGTTGTGTCAATTGGCGGCGCGAAGCTATCGGCGAATTTCCGTGTGAGCAAGTGTTTCAGCCCACGCCAAGCGCTTGGGGGCGGCTGGAACCGCCCTGGACTTCAGCAGGTCACGCCGTGCTGTCGGAAAATCTCGAGCGCCTCGAAACCGGTGAGTGTCTGGCGCACCTTGAGCGCTTCGCCGAGCGCGACCAGCGCGGCGCGGTGCGTGGTGAGGAGCTCCGTTGCCTTCGTGTACGCAGCGTCCAGGAGCGTCTTCACCTCCTGGTCCATGATCGCCAGCGTGGCGGGGCTGACCTGTGTGCCTGGTTCGCGGCCGTGAATCAGGAGGCCCGTGGCCGGTCCCAATCCCAGGCGCGCCACCATGTCTCGGGCAATACGATTGGCGTGTTCCAGGTCGCTCGACGCGCCGGTGGTCACCACGTCCCGAGTGAACAGCAGCGCCTCCGCCGCCCGACCGGCCAGCGTCTTCACGAGCTGCCCTTCGAGATACTGGCGCGTGTACAGGGAGCGATCGCTGTCGGGGGAAAAGAAGGCCACGCCAAGGGCCTGTCCGCGCGGCCGGATGGTGACCTTGTGCAGGGCGTCCTCCGGACAGGCCACGACGCCCGCGAGAGCATGCCCCGCCTCGTGCATCGCCACCACGTCGCTTTCCCGAGTGTCCTGTGCCAACATCGGACGTTCCGCACCGAGGAGCAGTCGGTCGCGCGCCTGCTCCACGTGCGCCCACGTCACGGCAGTCGCCGCGTCGCGCGCGCCGACAATTGCCGCCTCGTTCACCAGGTTGGCGAGCACCGCTCCGGACGCACCCGGCATCAGCCGCGCAAGGCGGTCGAGGTCCACGTCGGGCGCCATCGGAATGTTCCGCTGCGCCACATGCAGCTTCACGATCTCGCTCCGTTCGTCCGCACTCGGCAGGCCGACCATGATCTGCCGGTCGAAGCGTCCGGGACGGGTGAGGGCCGGATCGAGTGTGTCCGCCCGGTTCGTGGACGCGAGCACGAACACGTTCGTGGTCGGGCCGAAGCCGTCCATTTCCACGAGCAGTTGGTTGAGCGTGCGGTCGTCCTCGTTATGGGACGAGTCGCGTCCGCGCGTACCGCCCAGCGCATCGACTTCGTCGATGAAGATGATGGCGCCGCTGGGAGACTTGCGCGCCTTCTTGAACAACTTCTTCAGACGCATCACGCCGAGTCCCACGATGAATCCCGTGACCTCCGAACCGGAGATCGTGTAGCACGGCACGCCCGCTTCGCCCGCCAGGGCCTTGGCCATGAGGGTCTTTCCCGTGCCGGGCGGTCCCAACAGGAGCGCCCCACGCGGCGGCCGAGCTCCCAGCGCCGTAAACCGCTCCGGATACCGTACGAAATCCACCATTTCCCGCAGTTCGGCGACCGCGTGGCTGTTGCCGGCCACGTTCGCAAAGGTGAGCGTGGACGTGCTGTGCGTGCCGAGCTCCTTTCCACCACCGGTGCTGGCGCTGGTCACCACCTGCAGGACCGCAATCGCGATGGCACCGAAGAGGAACACGCTCAGGGCGGTGCTCGTCCAGTCCTTCGCCGTGCTCGTGCCCTGCACGGCGAACGTCACTTTCGCGCCGCTGCTGTCGATTCTGGCCGCCAGTCCTTCGACGACCGGGCTGCCGTACGTCACGGCATACACGGCATCC
The DNA here is from genome assembly GCA_025362035.1 of Gemmatimonadaceae bacterium. Lineage (GTDB taxonomy): Bacteria > Gemmatimonadota > Gemmatimonadetes > Gemmatimonadales > Gemmatimonadaceae > AG11. The sequence continues at coordinate 2,799 of JANYIN010000048.1, forward strand.
GGCGAGTCTCCGGCATAGACGGTCAGGCCCGCGCCCTGCGTGATGGTGACGGAGTCCACCGCTCGCCGCTGCAACTGCCGGAGGAACGCCGAGTAGGAGTGGACGGGCAGCGTCGTATTTCGGCTGGCGGCGACGAACAGCGAGCCAACCAGCCCCACGGCAACCACCAGGGCGAGGATCACGCGCGGAGTGCGGCGCGCGAGCGCAGCATGGAGCCTGGCATGGAGCCGGCGGAGTGGCGATGACGACATGGGACACTCAGGAAGGAACACGTGGGCGGCGGCCGCCGAACCGTGGGGCCAGATGCACACCCTGAGTGTCGACACGCCCAGCAGATTAATTGATGTCGCGAGTCCCGACTGCGGGTCCCGGCCGCCTCATCTCTTAAACGATTCGCGGGGGCGGCTCGTAACGCTCGCCGCTCGCCCCGCGCGCCGCCCAGCCTTACTGGACCTTCACGGTTCCGGTCATCGCCCCGTGAATGGTGCAGTGATACGCGTATGTTCCCGTCGTGGTCGGCATCGTGATCGTTCGGGCTCCCGCGCTGAAGTTTGCCACGGCACCCACCACTGTGCTGGTGAAGGTCACATTGTGATTGACCGCGTCGTTGTTGGTCCACGTCACGACGGCGCCGGGGGAGACCTGAATGTCCGCCGGAGTGAACGCGAATCCGGTCATCGCCACCGACGTGGTGACCGTTGGCGTGACCGTCGTGCCGGGGTTCGTGGCGCTGTCCGTGGTACCGGAGCCGCCGCAGGCGGAGGACGCGACCAGCAGTGCGATCAGGAGAGCGGGACGCATATCGAAGCCTCTTGTGTCGCGGGTGAATCGTGCGAGACGTGCCATTGAGTGACACGTGAAGCTTTCCCCACCCTACGCCCGAGCCTGCATCCTCACCGACGCGCTCCTCATCAGCCCCACAGCTCCGGCGTGGGCGGCTGCATCACGCCATCCACGCACGACATCGCGTGTGGGCGATCGCGCTTCTGCAGGAGAGGCCCATCGAGGTCCACGTACCCGCAGCGCTGTCCCACGAGAAACGCCGGCGCCATGCCCAGCGACGTGCCGCACATGTTGCCGACCATGAGCTGCATCCCCCGGGCGATCGCTTCATCGCCAGTGGCCAGCGCCTCGGTCAGGCCGCCGCACTTGTCGAGCTTGATGTTGATGTACTGATACCGTCCCTGAAGCGCCGGCAGCGAGGTTCGATCGGTGCACGATTCGTCAGCCGCCAATGGAAGGGGAGACCGCAGCCCGTCGAGTTGAGCGTCCTCGTGACGACGGACCGGCTGCTCGACCATCTCTACCCCCAATTCCACCAGTGTGGGCAACACGCGCTCGAGCAGCTCGCGCGACCAGGCCTGATTCGCATCCACCGCGAGGCGCGCGCGCGGATGCTCTTCGCGCACCCAGCGCACCACGTCCACGTGCCGTTCGGCGTCGCACTTGAGCTTGAGGAGCGGGTAGCGTCTGGCGTCGCGCGCCTTGCGTCTCGTATCGGCCTCGCTGCCCAACCCGAGCGTGAACACGGTGGTGAGCGGGTCGAGCGACGGCAGCCCAGCCGCCCGCCATGCCGGCGCGCCGCTCTGCTTCGCGCGAAGGTCCCACATCGCGCAATCGAGCGCGTTCCGCGCGCCACCGGCCGGCAGCAGCGTCTGCAGGAGGGCGAGCGTGCGCGCGTTCACGACGTCCCCCGGCGCGTCGGCGCCCAATTGGAGCAGCGCCGATTCGATCTGCGCCTTCACCTGTTCGGGCGTCTCGCCGTCGTAGTCGACACCCGCCGCTTCTGCGCGGCCCGTGCGTCCGGCACCGTCGGTCAGGTGCACCACGGTCACGCGTATCGTCGTGATGGTGCCCCGCGCGATTTCGAACGGCTCCTTCAGCTCCCACTCCTCCGTCGCCACATTGCCGCCGATCATGAGGCACGTCCCGCCGAGAGGCCCAGCAACGCTTCGGCGATGGCGCCCATCCCGCCGCGCAGAGGATCGCACACCGGCACGTGCAGTTCGCTCGACACCGCCGCGGCATACGCGGCCCACGCGCGATCGGAGAGACTGCTGGAGTTGATGCTGATTCCCACGCAGCGCACCGCTCTGTTCGTGACGCGGGCCGCCTTGAGATATTGCGCCACGGCATCGCTCAGTGAGGGGAGAGGAAAGTCCGGGAAGAACTCGTGCGACGTGCGCGCCGGATCGTGGCAGAGGACGAAGGCGTCCGGCTGTGATCCGTGCAGGAGACCGAGCGTCACGCCGGCATAGGCGGGATGAAAGAGCGCGCCCTGGCCTTCGATCACATCCCAGTGGTCGGGTGCGTTGTCGGGCGAGAGTATTTCCGCGGCGCCCGCGATGAAGTCGGCAGCCACGGCATCCATGGCGATGCCTTCGCCGGCGATCAGGATGCCGGTCTGCCCCGTGGCGCGAAACGTGGCCTTTGCTCCCAGTTCCGTGAGCGTTCTGGTGAGCGCCAGCGCGGTGTACTTCTTCCCGAGCGCAATCGGTGCCGACGGTCGCCACGCGCATGCCAGATCGCTTGCGCCCGGTCGCGGCGGGGATCGGCAGGTCGGTATGCCGGACGTCCACAAGGCGCACGCCCTTGGTCGCCGCCGCGCGCACCAGCGACGGAAACGACGTGAGGCGCGTATGCATGCCGCTCACCACGTCCAGCCCGGCGTCGATCGCGTCCTCGAGATCGGACAGCCATACCTCCGGCAGTTGGCCCCCCACGAGCGCGATTCCGATCACGATGCTGCCGGCGCCGCGCGACGCCGCTTCCGCGGGCGACAGGCGCGGCACGCCTACCGTGATGGTCGTCGTCGACATGCTCCACTCGCCGACTACGTCGGCGCGGCACCAGTCCCGGAGACCGAAGGCTGTCTTGGCATCGAGCGGATTGCGCGCGTCGCCGAGGTAGAGCAGGTAGGGCTTTCTGAGTCGTTGCAAGCTGGAGGCGTTCTCGGGAATCAAATGTCAGCGAACAGGCGCGCGGGGCGCTCGAACGCGGCCGTTGTCCATGAAAGGAGACAGGCGGGTGGTAGCATGACCCCGCGCACACACGCGATCAAGTGGCCTGTGCAGGCTTATGCGTGGCTTGTGGGCCGATCCAGATGGTCCGTGCCCTCGCGTCTGCCCAAGGTGTCACGCGCCGCACTCCGGGCGCGTCTGAGGCGGTGGGCCGTGTGCCCGAACGCGTTGGCCGAAACACCGGACGCCGCCGTCCGTACGCATGCCAACCGGGGTTGAACCCGCCGTCGTCGCATTCGGACGACCGTCGCTCGATCGGCATCCACCGCCACTCACTCAACGGGGGCATGATGCAGAACGTCCAGGGACGCAGGCTGCAGTCGCTCTTTGCCATCCAGCAATTCCTCGATGACCACCACGAGCGATTCCCCGAGATCGCCGCCTGTGGCGCACGGCTGGAGCTGGATGCGTTGCTCGTGCAGATGGAGGCGCACGCGATCGATCAGGCCACCCAAGGGCAGCGCGCTCGAGGAGCGACACGGAGCTATCATGCGCTGCGCCGCTCGCTGGTGCGCGACCACCTCGCACCCATCTGCGCGATTGCCAGGACGAGATTCGTGGACGGGACGGATTTCTTGCCGTTTCACCTTCCGCGAGGCAATCCGGACGCAGGCTCTTTGAAGAGCTACGCCGACACGATGGTGTCGCTGGTCGCCCCATACGCGGACGCCTTCATCGCAGCGGGGCTTCCGCGCGACTTCCGCGAGCGGCTGCGCGCAGCGTCCGACGCCATGTTCCAGGCGTACGCGCTTCGCTCGACGCGCGAGGGGGAACGCATTGGTGCCACCGTGGGCCTGCGCGCAAAGCTGAGCGAGGGGCGCAAGATCGCTGTCGTTCTGGACCGGCTCATCAGGAGCGCCGCGCACGACGAGCCCGCGCTGCTCGCCCGCTGGAGCGCGGCGTCGCGCGTGCGCCCGGTTGGCCGCAGCACGGCAAAGCTCCCATCGGCGAGCAGCGCCTCCCCGGCCCCGCTGCCCGCGCCAACGTCGAAACTGCTCGTGAGCGGCGCTCCGTCGCGCGACGACCCGCCCCCGCGCGGCGCCGCGAGGTTCGCGCTGCTCATGAAACCGCTGCGGCGACTCGTTTCTCCGCGTCAGTAGTGTCCCGTTCCGAACCGCCGCCGATCGCGCGCCTACATCGTCACCGCGGCGCCCGTGACGACGATGCCGCCCGTGGCGGGAATGTCAACGACCAGTCGGCTCGGCCGCCCCATCGCGTCGCCCTGCCGAATGTGAATGGTGCACGGCGCGTCGATCAGGCGGGCGTCGCGCAGATATCCGCCCAATGCCGCGGCCGCCGCGCCCGTGGCGGGATCCTCCACCACGCCTCCTACGGGAAACGGATTGCGCGAGTGAAAGACCGTCTCCTCCTCGCGCCAGATCAGCTGGAGCGTGGTGATCTCGTAGCGGAGCATCAGGCGCTTGAGTGCGGGGAAGTCGTACTCGAGATGCGCGAGACGGCGCGCGCTGCCGACCGCGAGCACGAGATGCCACGCCCCTGCGTACGCCAGCACGGGTGGAATGGTCGCATCCAACTCCTCGGCACTCCATCGCAACGCGTCGAGCGCCTCTGCCAGGAGCGATGGCGATGCGGGACGGTGGCGCGGTGTCACCGACGTGAGCGATGCTTCGCGCCCCCCGGGCGTCGCGCGCACGGTGACGGGCACCACCCCAACCGAGGTCGAAAGCCGGTACGTGCCGTCGCCCGAGGTGTTCCCGAGCGCCACCCCAGTGGCGATGGTGGCGTGACCGCAGAACGGGACTTCCGCCTCCGGGCTGAAATAGCGGACGACGCGGTCCGCGCCCGTGGTCGGGGCGACGAACGCGGTTTCGGAGAACCCCACGTCGGTGGCCACACGCTGCATCTCCGCGTCGGTGGGCAGTTCGTCTCCGATCCACACGCCCGCCGGATTGCCGCCCGTCGGCGTGTCGGTGAAGGCCGCGATGCGGTACAGCGAACCTGGAGACACGGAGACAGTGTGCGGAAGGTGAACGCTCAGATCAGGATGAGTTTAGCTTGAGACGCGACGCGCGCGAAGACGCGCCAGTCGGTTCGAGCCCGCGGCAACATCCACTTCCATTTCAGGGAGCGAGCTGTGCGGAAATTTCCGAGTGATGCCGTCCTGCTTGTGATCGACGTCCAACAGGCATTCAACGACGGAACGTGGGGCGAGCGCAACAACCCTGATGCCGAGCGACGTGTGTCGGACGCGACCGCGACGCACGAGCGACGCGGGCCGGACGGGCGCCACTACCCGGCGAGCGTCATGCACGACACCGCATTGGCGAGCCTGAATGGCGAGTTCGCCACCGTCGCGACGACGGCCGAGGTGATGCAGGCATTGTGAATCGGTGGGTGTTGCTCGGTGAGCACCGGCTATGGCTTTGTATCGGCGGCTCCGTGCGCTGGCGGCGCAAGGGCGCCCAATCCAGCGACGAGCTCGTAGTGCGACGCCTCAGCGTCGAACCGGGCCAGCACGGCGCGCGCTGCCGCGGGAACGACGGACGTCGCGTAGTCCACGCCGGCAAATGCGATGACGGCGTCCATTGAATCGAACAGCATCGTCGTGGCGAATTCGACCTCGTCGATCACGGTGCGACGATCGAGTCGGATGCCCCGAAAGCCGGGAATCGTGCGCGCGACGATGCCGGGAATGATCGTGGTGAGCAGCAGCGTCTGATACGCGTCGGCGTTTGCCGCCGTCGTCCAGCCGCGCCAAATTCGAGTGATCATCGTGAGATCGCGCCGGTCACGGCCAGCAATCGATCCACCTCGTCCATCGTGTTGAACAGCGCCGGCGATACGCGGACCTGATCGTCGCGGACGGTGACATCGATATCGGCGGCGGCGAGGGCCGCGTGCACTGTCGCGACGGGTGCGTTGAAGAAGAACGTCACGATCGACGAACGATTTCCCTGGGGCGTGAACAGCTTGTGACCCTGCGCGGCGAGCCCGTCCTGCAGGCGTCGGCCCATGGACACCGTGTGTTCCTCGATGCGTTCTATGCCCACGCGTTGCAAATACGCGAGCCCCGCGCCGAGCTGGTGGACCTCGGCGAACGGAAGCGTGGCATAGTCGAACTGCCTGGCCGTCTTGTGCAGTTCGAAATGATAGCCGGGCAGTTCCCGCTCAACACTGAACGCTCCGAAGCGATCGGGCCGAATGCGGTCCTGCACGTCCCGGCGGATGAAGAACGGTGCGACACCGAACCCGCCCAGGAGCCACTTGTAGGTTCCGCAGCAGAGGAAATCCACGCCGGCCGCGCGCACGTCAACCGGAAACATTCCGACGGCCTGAATTGCGTCGGTGTAGAACAGCGCTCCGTGGGCGTGGGCGAGATCGGCGATCGGTCGCATGTCGTGACGGTAGCCGTTCTGGTGCGACACCCACGCGACGGACACGAGGCGCGTGCGGCGGTCCATGTGAGGCTCGATGTCGGCCGCTGTGACCGCCCCGTCCCGGTGGGCGACGATACGGAGTTCGACGCCGCTTCGCTTCTCCAGCTGCCGATAGATCACGAACTCGGCTTCGTAGTGCAGCGCGTCGATGACGACATTGTCGCCACGCGTCCAATCGAGCGTATTGGCGACGATGTTCTCTCCCTCGCTCGTGGTGGAGAGGAACGCGATCTCGTCCGGCGAGGCGTTGATGAGTCGCGCGAACTGCGCGCGCACTTCCGCGTTCTTGCGGAAGAAATCGGCCACCAGTAGCGGTTGCGTGGACTTGCTTTCCAGAAAGGCGTGGCCCGCGGCCACGACCTGTCTGGGGACGGGCGCGATATACGCGGCGTTGAGGTAGATGCGCTTTTCGACGATGGGGAAATCCTGGCGCACGCCGAGCGGGTCGTCGGATGGGCTCGGGGCGCGAAGGGGCATCGCGGCCAGGGCTGCGCATGGGCGCAGCGCGGCGGAAGCGGCCAGCGTTGCCGCGCTTGCGACGAACGAACGACGATCGAGCGGCATGTCCCTGGCTCCGGTGTTTACTCGGGTCGCTTCTGTCCGGTGGCCAGTCGCTCGATCAACGCTGCAACGCGCTCCCGGTTTATCGGGGTGCGCATTCGGCGGCACGTTCGAAGCTTACGAGTCGACGGATCAGTGCGTTGTATCGCGAGTGCGCGGACCCTGGCAATCACAAACCCCAGGCGCGCGAGCCGCGGCTCTCCAATCGAGACCAGCAGCGCGGCTTCGCTCTCGATGCCAAGTGCGAGATCGCGAAGTCCGGCCGCCACGAGGTCGTTGCCCGGAAGATGCTCGAGAGCCATACTCGAATCTACGCGCTCACCCGAAATGGGACTACGGGAGAACCATCCATGATGTTTACGGCGTCTGGATCGCGCGGACCGAATTGAATCTGAGACCGAGCGTGAGGCGGTACGTGGTCATCATGAAATTGCCGTCGGACGGAAACGACGTGCCCGTGAAATGGTACGTGCTCATCTGACTACGCAACACCGACATGCCTGTGGTGAGCGCGAAGCTCCGTGCGATACAGTATTCCACTCCTGCCCCTGCGACGCCCCCGAAGCCTCGGCTGTACTGCATGCCGGTGGCGCCGAGCGGCGGTGAACCGAAAGGGGTGGATCCGTCGATGGGCAGCGAGTAGTTGCCACCGGAGCGCTGAAATGCGGCACGCACGTCTACGTACGGCCTGAGTGCCGACTCCCACGTCGATGGGCGGTATCGCGCACCGACTTCCATCGTTTCCGTGAAGGCTGGGCCGCCGAGCAACGAAGTCGTCATGTCGACGGTGGTGGTCAGCGACGAGGTGGACCGGTATTCCGCACGCGTGCCCGTACCGAGGCTGGCCCAGTGCGGGATCGAGCCGCCGCCGGCGATGCCCGGGGCGCTCACGTAGCTGGCGATCGGGTAGGTCTCGAACGCCCATCGAGAGCGTTGGTACGCCATGGCACGGGCGATCGGTTCAGGTTGCCGGGACGGCGGGTTCGGCGTGCCACGGCGAATACCGGGCACGGGCGCGACACGCTGGGCGGCGAGCGCCTGCGGCAGGACGATCAGCGATGCGACGGCGACGATGGCATGGAGACGCATGCCTGATAGTCGGGGGCGATGGCGGGATTGGCAAGTGGGCCGTTCCGCTCGAGCGGGGAATTGCGCTTCGCTGCGCTGACCGGGTGACGCTGCCAGGCGGCGATTGGGGGACGCTACCTGCAATGCCGTTGCCTCCCATTCCACACTCGCACCTAACATCGCCGCCCGATCCGGAGCGTCGCTTGCGGTTGCTGGAAGTCGTGCGCCGTCGGCTTCGAGAGCGCCGGTACAGCCCGCGCACGCAAGAGGCGTACGTCTATTGGATCCGCGCGTACGTGCTCTATCACGAACGACGTCATCCACGAGACCTCGACGCGCTCGCCGTCGGCGCGTTTCTCTCGCATTTGGCGCGGGTGCGATGTGTGGCTGCCTCCACGCAGAATCAGGCGCTCGCGGCGCTCGCGGCGCTCACGTTTCTGTACGCGCGCGTGCTCCAGCAGCCGCTCGAGCGCATCGAGAGCATTGCTCCGGCTCGGCGAACCATGTCCCTGCCGGTGGTCCTGACGCCGCGCGAGATTCGCGGCGTGCTGCGCCGCGTTGCTGATCCGGCTCGACTCTGCCTCTCGTTGATGTACGGAAGCGGGCTCCGGATACTCGAGTGCGTGACCCTGCGCGTGAAGGACGTGGATCTCGAGCGGCGCGAGATCGTCGTGCGCGGAGGCACGGGAGGGAAGGATCGTCGAACGCTCCTCGCTGCGACGTGTGTTCCGGCGCTCGCGCGGCTGTTCCGCGAGAGCAGATTGCAGCACGAGCGAGACCGTCGTGCCGGCATCGCCACGACCGGAATCGACGACAGCGTGCTGCGGAAATATCCTGGCACGGATGGCGAGTGGCGGTGGCGCTATGTGTTCGCCTCGGGACACACATGTCGTGATGCGTCCGGTTCGTTGCGGCGCCACCACATTCAGGAGACCGTGGTGCAACGCGCCATGCGGAGGGCAGTGATGGACGCCGGCATCACAAAGCGCGCGACGTGCCACTCTCTCCGACACTCGTTTGCGACGCATTTGCTCGAGGCCGGGACCGACATTCGAACCGTGCAAGAGCTTCTGGGTCACACGGACGTGCGAACGACAATGAAATACACGCGTGTGGTGAACCGAGGCGGACTGGGGGTGCGCAGTCCGGCAGACTCTCTTTGACTTTGACGAGCGAGTGGCGGAGAGTGCTGACCGGACGCTCGGCACTCAGAACGCGGCTCAGCGGCTTAGGCGTCTTGGGGCGAGCCGTCTATCGCCGGACGCGGCAGCTTGAAGGGTCCGTAACACAATGTCATGTAATCACATCGAACTAAGGTCGGAGCGCAGGGAGCGCAGTTTAGGCGCTCGGCAAGAGGCCGACTTTGTCGCCGAAGCCATGTATCGTGAGCGTCTAATTCGCGTGAGACTGGGATCGGCGCGCAGAGATCGTCGCGGCATGAACTCGCGGATGAACTCGCGGCATGAACTCGCGGCACGAACTTGCGGCACGAACTTGCGGCACAAACTTGCGGCACGAACTTGCGGTATGAACTCGCGGCATGAACTCGCGGCATGAACTCGCGGCATGAACTCGCGGCATGAAACAGAAGCTCGCGATTGCCTTGCGCCATGCGCTCGCACCAGAGTTGCGCCGCGCCGATGTTGACGCGATGATCATCTCCGCGTGGATGCTGCAAACCTTCCATTCCGAGCTTCGATGAATCACAACCGGACGTTGACGCTCCTGTCGCTGATCTCAATCGTGCTCATGGCATTTCACCTGACCGGTGACTTCGTCCTTGGGCTCGACAAGGGCGCTGCGTCGCCCGTCGCAGCGATCATCCTGATTGTCTGGCTGATCGGAACGCTCGTACTCGGCGGAACGCGATGGGGGTATGTGATCATGCTTCTCGGTGGACTGCTGGGAGCGGGGATGCCTTTCATCCACATGAGAGGCAGGGGAATTACCGACGCGATCGGTGCATCCACACTGGGCATCTTCTTTATTTGGGGGCTCTTCGTCGTTGGTGCGACGGGGAGTGTTTCCGCGATCCTCTCGCTGCAGGAATTGTGGCGTATGCGAACGAGTAAGGCGAGGTTCTGACGTCGCTTTGGAGGAGCGGACATGCAAAATTGAGGAGTTGCGCACGCACGCTACGCTCGCATCTTATGAGGTTCCTTCCAATAGAGCTGGGGGGTTAGCGCGCTGAGGCCGTGCCAATGATTGAAGGGCTGATCGAAGTGATCGTGTGCCTCTTTGACGGCCTGCGCTGGGACGATTCCGCGATCCGCTGGCCGTGGTCGCCAAGTGAGCGGCGGCGTGCTCGCTCGACCGCGCCGGTCGGCACCGATCGCGACACAGTCGTGGGGTCGCCCGCCGCACGCTCCACTGGCGCTATCGATCAAGCCTTGGGTCCGGCGAGGAACGAGTTCGATCTTTCGTCGATCGTGATCTTCCTCCCACTTCAAGCGAACGCGCCTGCGGACAAGGCTTGACGAAGCCTTTCAGGTCTCTCGATCCAGCGACCAATGTCCCTTTCCCGCCGTGACTTCCTCTTGCGGTCGACCGCCGACGTGGGAATCGCTGTCCACGTACACCACGCCCGAATGGTTTCGCGACGCAAAGTTCGGGCTGCGGGGCCCATTGTCCTTACTCGAGCAATATCCCATTGTCTGGGAGGACCTGCGCGCGTGCCGGACGACGACCGCCTTCGCTTTGTGGTGAGCAGTCTGTTATTCGGCATCGATGGATGTCCTGCGGGATGGTACGTCGTTCAAGCGTCATCTCTTGGGTCCGAGATCCATGGCGCCGTCTACGGCGCGTCAGGCGCTCGCACCCAAGCGCAGTTCCTCCGTATTTTCCCGCTCCATTGCGTGCCGTTCTCGCATGTGACAACCATCAGGCAGCATCTGCGATCCGTCGGCGCATAGAAGGTAAGGGCATGTCGATTCAGTCCTTCGCCATCACTCGCAAAGTCGCGAGCTGGATCGCGCATTGGAGGCTGAATCGCCATGCCACATCCCCGTATCAGTGCGCTGGGAGTGGCCACTCGGGAACGAGGCTCATGGCAATATTTCCATGACGACCCCCGAGCGACCCTCACCACTGCCATGTGGACGCCCGGGATGCATCGATCGCCGCTCTACGGAGCCGCGCTCGCTCACGAGGGCTGACCTGTGTTCTCGGTCAACAGCTGCAGGAGACTGCTCTTCACATACTGGTCCCAGCCTTTTACGCACATCTCATAACACTCGACGGCTGGCAAGAGGCCCACATGCGCGAAGTGCACGGTGGTTGCGTGGTCCTTCTCCGCGATCTTCCAGACACCCTTGGTGCCGGTCCATTCGGTCTTGTCCTTGAGCGACCCGATATAGGAGTCCATCACCGTCCACACGACCTTTGCGTTCGGAACGATCTCAGTGATCTGGAAGGTCACGAACGTCTCGCCCCAGCGAACGGTGAACACATCGTCGAGGCGTTCGGCACGTCCTTCGAAATTCTTCGCCCACCATTCTGAGACACGCCCGATCTTCTCGAATGCTTTCCTGGCGGTGACCGGTGCGGTGATCTCGCAGTGATAGTCCGCGCCAGCGGTGGCTGTGGTCATTGTCATCTCCTCTCTGCTATGGGGTTTGTCGTTGCTGCTAACCATGAGGTCGTCGCGCGTCACTCTTCCACGAGTTTCTTGAGCCTGTCGAGTGCGTCGTCCCACTGCTGCGAGATCCGGTCGAGATACTGGTGCGCGTCGGCGAGCCGCTTTGGCTCCAGGTCCCAGACATGCTCTCGCCCTCGCCGGCTGCTCTTGACCAGCCCCGCCTCGGAAAGCACCTGCAAGTGCTTTGTGATCGCTTGGCGCGACACGGGCGAATCCGCGCTGAGATGCGTGATCGATCCGGGGCCGCCTGAGGAAAGGCGGAAGAGCAAGCGGAGACGCGTCTCGTCACCAAGGGCAGCAAAGAGCGGCGCCGCGTCCCGGACGCGAGAGCGCGCAGCGCTAGCCTGCGACATGACGCTCGATGTTCTTGAGCTGAGACGTCCAGCCGCCATCGTTCATGCGGAACGCTTCGTCGCGCCGGCCGGCAGGAAGCCGGTCGAAGCCGGATTCGACGACCGTGAGCGTCGTCGCTCCCCCTGCTTCGGCGAGCCGAAACTCCACGAGCGTCGGCGGCTCGCTCGTATAGTCAACCTTCGGGTCGTTCGCGTACGGATGCCAGCGGTACGAGAACAGCTCTTCGGCGTCGATCCGTTCGATCATCAATTCCATCGCCACATGTTCGTAGCCGGGAATGTTGATCTTCCCCTTGATCGTTTTTCCCACTGCAAAGTCATCCTCGAACTTCACCCGGAACCAGGTCCCGAATTCCTGGGCGTTCGTGAGCGCGCGCCAGACGCGTGCCCTTGGAGCTTGCAGCACGACCTTCTTCTCGATGCGATCCGTGCTCGTCATGTACGCTCTCCTGATGGTTGCTGGTGGCTCTGTGAATGTGCAATCCGTTGGTTGCATGATAACGAGTCTACGAATTCGCGCAACCCCCCGGTTGCTTTTTCCGGCAGCCCGGGGGATGGACATGGGCCTGCGTGGGCAGGTATACGTGGGCGTTATACGGCAACCGAGACTATCAATGGAGACGGCTACGGTACTTGTGGCGACGTGGACCGATGGCGTGTTCGTCTTCGCGGGCGAGAGCCGCCATCACGAACTCGTAGGCCGGTCGCCGTGGCAGTGCACGCAGACCGATCTGGACCGCGCGAGTCCATGCAGAGTCGATCGCGGCAGAGGTAGCCAACGCTGCGCGTTCGCATTTGATTGCTGGCCGTGCATCAGAGCTGGGCGGTACACCGATTTGCTAGCGAGCCTCAACCGTGGTGGCGTCTATCATGGAAGTGCGACCGCTCTCGTGGCCCGCAGATCTCCCGCAATTGGAGCGGTTCGACACGTCCTTCAGCAGTGACGTCGTGTACGATGTACAGTCGCTGGCGCACGGGTTCGCGATCGTCGAACGGGTCGTCACACCAGCGTTCGTCAAGCAATATCCCGTCGTCTGGGAGGATCTGTGCGCGTGCAGCGCGGCAATTGTCGCTGAGCGCGAGGGCGTTCTCATCGGCGTCGCGGCGTTACAATACGTCGCGTGGAATCGACGTGCTGTCGTCGCGCACCTCTATGTAGATCGTATCGCGCGCGGCCAAGGCATCGGTGCACGTCTGGTGCGAGACCTCCGTGTTCTCGCGAAGGCGCTGCACGCGCGGTGCCTCTGGGTTGAAACGCAGAATGTGAATGCGCCGGCCATTCGCTTCTATGAGAGATGCGGGTTTCTCTTCAGTGGGCTGGATCTAACCCTCTACGATCCACAGGACACGGCGGGCGACATCGCGCTCTATTTCGCCCTGCAGACGGTGGATGAGCAGGAGATCGCAGTCGGTTTCTGAAAGCTGAAGCGAAGCGTTCGCACCCGAACGCAGTCCCTCCCTAGGCACGAGGCTCATGGCAATACTGTCATGAGGACGCCCGGGCGACCCTCATCGCAGACTCATGGCAATACTGCCATGAGGACGGCCGAGCGACCCCCATCACTACCGTGCGGACGTGCCGGGTGCAGGCAGAGATCGTGGAGCGTGCCAACACGAGTCTCAGTGCTGGTCAGAGGTCGCTTGCATGATCCTTGGTATCAGCAGTTCACGAATCTTTCGCCACACGCCGTACTGCCCGTAATTTCCTGCGGTCGCAACGACGACCAAATCGAGCTGCGGGACGACGAGGAGGAACTGGCCACCATTGCCACTGGCCTCGTACGTCTGGAATGACCGCGTGCCCGCCGAAAGCAGATGGCGGTGCCAGGCGAAGCCGTCCTGCGAGCCATCGGGACGATCGACCTGCCGCGCGGTGGACTGTCTGACCCAGTCTGCCGCGACGAGCCGGACTCCATTCCAGCGGCCGCCGTCGAGGTAGAGCTGTCCGAACTTCAGGAAATCGCGCGGGAGCATGTGCATGCCGCCGCCGGCATACGCTTCACCCGTCGGCATCAGGTTCACGGCATACCGATGGATCTCCATCGGCCGAGCAAGGTAGCGGTCGAAGAATAGCGGCAGCCAGGTGCGCGTCGCGTGGCCGATGATGCTCCCGACCATGTTGATGCCGGCGGAGCAGTACGCGTACGTCGTTCCCGGTGGGTGCGCGGCTGGCAGCGAGAGGAAGAACCGATACCAATCAGTCTGCGCGCGCTGCGCCTGCATCGTGTCCTCGTTGCCCGGCGACGCGTCGTCATCGTCGTCGCACGCGAGTCCCGACGTGTGTGTCAGCAGCTGACCGACGGTGATCGTCGTGGCGCCGACGGGCGTCGACATGTCGAACGCCGCGCCGCGGTACATCGCTACCCCCGCCATGACCGAGGTCATGGTTTTTGACGCAGACCTGAGGTCGTGCATCTGATCGGGGCCATAGCCCATGAAATACTCGTCGAGCACGAGCCGTCCTCGATGGGCCACGACCAGGGAATGCAGTCGCGGCTGTGTATCGTCGAGCGGATCCGTGGCGACGATGTCTCGAACGATCGTGCGTAGCGCGATGGTGTCCATTCCGATGCTCGACCGGTCAGCGACACGCCATCCGTCGGTGAAATCCGTGGGGAGACGATATTCGTACGGGGGCAGCGACGGAGAGCGGGGCACCAGACCGACCGCCTGCTCGAGCGTTCGGGGGTGGACCTCGACCGGTCCGCCGAAGTCGAAGGCGATGACGCGCCGTCCGGAATCATAGGGCTGACGGTACTTCACCACACCCGTCTTCGGCACGATGAAGACGACGTTGTCGCCATCGCGCTCGACGCGGTACCAGCCCGCGCGGCCTGGCCAGTTCACAGCAGGGTTCCGAAAGACGCCGAGCAGGGTGCCATCGGCGGCGTGCGTCACCGACAGGTAGAGCGGGAAGCGCTCCTTCAATGGGTGCAATTCGGCGTACCATGCGTTCGCGCTGGCGGAGCGAAGGCGCAGAGGTGTCGAGTATGGCGGAGTGATGCCTTCTGGCTGGACCCAAAAGGCGATGGGTACTTCACCGCTCACCCAAGCCTTGAGCGTACCCTGTCCGCCCGGGAGGTGAATGGTGACGCTGTCGCCCACCTGAGCCGCAGTCGCCTCGAATCCTCCCACGCGTATGGTCCAGTGGCGGCGATCGCGCCGGAGCTCGAGCACGCCATCGACCTGAGGTCCGAATTCGGCCTCCGCGCCCCAGAGGCCGACGAGGTCCCGGCCGGCGACGTCGGGCCGAGTCTGTGCCGGCAGGCGCACCCCGACCACCAGGCAGATGAGGACGCAGCTAATATACGGTTGGCGAAGCCACATTGTGATGCCGTCTCGTTGGGAGCATGAGTACGATCAGTTGCGGAGGACACCAGCGAGAGTATCCCAAGGCTCCGGCGCCGTCTTGTACGCATGAAACATATTCGCCCGTTTTGCGTCGGTATTCGCATGACTATTGGGTCGGGCCGGCATGCCTCGCTCCCGTTCGGCGCCTTCTACGGTCGGCTCGAGGTGCGCCACAGCGCCCCGGGACTCGACATCGCCGTCCTCGATGCTGATCCCCACCGCGTCGTGGAACGGCACTCCCATGAGGAAGCGCATTTCGTGCTGGTGCTGGAAGGCCTTTACGTCTCCAGTGCGGCCGGTGCCGACCCGATCAGCAGAGGGCGGGCGCTCATCTTCAACCCGGCCGGCACCACGCACCGCGATCGCTTCGAAGCTCGCTCGCCTGTGATCGCGGGGTCATTCCTGACCGTTTCAATCGGCGCAGACGTGATGGATCTGTCGCGACGCGAAGGGCGCGTCCAGGAGACTGCTTCCGCTGTGCTGGACGTGCGCACGATCGCGCTGGCCGAACGTCTTGCGCACGCGTGTCACGCACATTCCACGGATGCGACGCTCCGGCGGGAATCGCTCGCGCTGTCATTGCTCTCAGCGGTTACTCCCGCCTGGGCTGCCGACACCGTTCTGCCATCGCCGCCCCGATGGCTCGCTATCGCGCGCGAGCAGCTCGACGATCGCTGCCACGAGGTGGTACGGATCGCCGAGATCGCGCAGGCGAGTGGGGTACATCCCGTGCACCTTGCCCGTGTGTTCCGTCGATACCTCGGCTGTTCGCCCGGGGACTACCTGCGGCAGCGACGCCTGGCGCGGACATCAACACTGCTACGTGAAACTGAACGCTCGCTCTCTGATATCGCGTCGAGCAGCGGCTATGTGGATCAGAGCCATTTTGCGAAGGCGTTCAAGTCGGATGCCGGTATCACACCAAGAGCGTATCGGCAATCGGTACGAGCGCAATTGGCGTCGCAGGAAGGTCACGCTATCCTTATGAATTCCACCGCCCAGTGATGTTGCACGCGTCGGTAACGCCATAGACCTGGAGGCAGCGAGCGCGGCGCTTCATCCGGTGTCGGCTGCCCGTGCTCGACCGGCCCGCGGCGACGAAGAGCAGAGCGCGCGATCGCATCGCCTCGAGGTCACGGTGGTTTTCCTGATTCTCGCGGAGGTCGCCATTGCGCTGGTATGGCATTGACCGCATTGTGCGGCCATGGACGCGACAAAGAATAGCGAGACAAGCGCCGACCGCGTGACCACACCACTGTCGCGCCGAGATTTCGTGTCGGTCACGGCACTCGGCGCACTGGGCGCGGTGGGGCTCGAACCGTCGCGCATCGCCGCTGCGTTCCGGTCAGATCGATTGTTGTACGTCGGTACATATACCAGCGACGGGCGGAGCAAGGGCATCTACTGGGTGCGGATGTCGCGCGACACCGGCGCGCTCAGCGTCGGCGGGCTCGCTGCAACGACGTCCAATCCGTCGTTCCTGACGCTGTCCGCTGATGGAAAGTTCGCGTACGCGGTCAACGAGGTTGCCGAGCTGAATGGAAGGCCGACCGGAGGCCTGACCGCGTTCGTTCGTGACCGAGCGACAAACACCCTTCGAGAAATCGCGAGCCAGCCGACAGGCGGCGCCAATCCTTGCTACGTGACGACAGACCGACGAGGCAAGTTTCTTCTCGTCGCGAACTACACGGGCGGAAGTGTTGCGGTGTTTCCGATTCTCCCCGACGGCGGTGTCGGCGCCGCGACGTCATTCGTGCAGCATCACGGCAAGGGACCTGACCTGTCGCGTCAAGAGGGTCCGCACGCGCACTGCATCTTGCCGGATCCGTCGAACCGCTTCGTACTCGTGGCGGACCTTGGCCTCGACCGAATTCTGAGCTACCGCTTCGACGAAAAAGCCGGCACGCTGAGCCCCACGCACGTGGCGGAGGGAATGCTCGCACCGGGCGCCGGGCCGCGCCATCTAGCGTTTCATCCGAACGGCCACAGCGTGTACGTCACGAACGAGTTGGCGTCGACCGTCAGTAGACTCCGGTACGACTCCGCTACGGGGTCGTCGACTGAGCGACAGATGGTCCCCTCCGTCGGTGTACCGACGACAGAAAGAAACTATCCGGCGGATATTCACGTGCATCCTTCGGGTCGTTTTCTCTACATGTCGAACCGCGGGCACGACAGTATCGCCGCGTTCGCGATCGATGGCGCGAGCGCCGATCTGCATCCGTTGCAACTCATGCCCACGGGAGGGAAGGAGCCGAGAAACTTCGCCATCGATGCGAGCGGCGAGTTCATGCTGGTGGCCAACCAGCACTCGGGCGACATTCACAGTTTCCGCATCGACCGTGACACGGGGCGGCTGACGTCCACGGGCCATAGCGTCGGTCTGCCGACGCCCGTGTGCATTGCCTTCGTCCGCGATGCCAGTTGAGTGATTCGAGCCACGGCGCTTCGAGGAACGTCTAGTCGTCGTCCGTGGCCTTCTCCGCCGCTTCGCCGGCCTTCACGATGTCGCCCTTGGTGAAGAGAATCCTTTGGAGTGTCTCTCGCCATTCCGGCTTGGCCCGCAGCAGGAACTCGAGATCCATCCCGAAGTGCTTCATCTCCTCCTTCTGGGCGTTCTTCATGATCGCTCGCGCCGCGGCGTCCTTCTCCACCGAAATGCGCTGCTCGTACCAGCCGATCGCCTCGGCCTCCTCGGTCATTCCCGTGATCATCCGCGCGAAGGTGCGCGTCTTGTCCGACAGCTCGTTCGCTGGCTCGTGATACTGGTCGAATCCCATCGTTGATCATCCTGCTGGAATGTTGGGCGCTCCATGGCGCGCGATCGCGACGCCGGGCAGCCTGTCCACTGCAGGTACCGCGCCCGACAGGAAGCCGCGTCCGGTGCGTGCTGCGAACGGGCGTTTAGTTTTCCTCCTGCGCAGCGCATTCCTCAGCACTCGCCGCTCTCGCCGAGGCAGTCTCGGTCAGGTCCTCTCCCATCTCAGCGTGACCCTTCTCTCCGTCTCCAACGTCGGCATTTCCTTCGGCGCGACCGAACTCTTCAAGAACATCACTTTCACGGTCGCCGACGGTGAGCGGTGGGGCATCATCGGGCGCAACGGGGCGGGCAAGACGTCGATCTTCAAGGTCATCACCGGAGATCTCCAGCCCACGGTGGGAAGCGTGGCGCGCAAGCCGGGACTGCGACATGCCCTGCTCGACCAACACCGTGCCTTCGCGGGCGCCACGACGGTGTGGCAAGCTGGCGCCGCCGCGTGGCGAGAGGTCATGGCGCTCGAGCAGCGCATTGCCGACCAGGCAATCGAGCTCGGCGAACTCGGCGAGCGCGTCACGGACGAGTTCCTCGAACGGTTCGGGCACGATCAGGAGCGCTTCGCCGACCTCGGCGGCTACATCTACCACTCCCGCGTGGACGCGGTGCTCCAGGGACTCGGCTTCGATGCCGAGGAGTCGAAGACGCGGCTCGTGTCGTCGCTATCGGGAGGGGAGCGGGGACGCGTGGGCCTCGCGGCGCAGCTCATCGCCCCCGCCGACCTGCTGCTGCTCGACGAACCCACCAACCACCTCGACCTCGATACCACCACCTGGCTCCAGGGGTGGCTCAAGGACGCGGACGAGACGGTCATCGTCGTGTCGCACGATCGCGCGTTCCTCGATTCCATCTGCACGAACATCCTGCACGTGGAGGCGCGCACGAGCGAGACCTACAAGGGCAACTACAGCCAGTTCGTGCCGCAGCGGGCCGAGCGTCGGCTCACGCGCGAACGTGAGATGGAGAAGCAGCGGGCGTACGTGAAGAAGGAAGAGGAGTACATCCGGCGCAACATCGCCGGCGTCAATTCGTTCCAGGCGAAGGGCAAGCGCAAGCGGCTCGAGCGACTGCCGCGCCTGGCGCCGCCTCCGGGCGATCCGGCGGCCATGACACTGCGCTTCGAGACGGCGGAACGCGGCGGCGATCAGGTGATTGCGGTGGACGACCTGCGCGTGGAAGTGCCCGGTCGCGTTCTCGTGGACGACTTCACGGCCGTGCTGCGACGGAACGACTTCGTGGCGCTCGTGGGTCCCAACGGCGCCGGCAAGTCGTCATTCATCTCGACACTGCTCGGCGATCGCGCACCGGCGAGCGGTGCGGCGCGGATTGGCGGCTCCATCACGGCCGCGTGGTTCCGGCAGGATCTTGCGGACCTCCCGCTACGTAAATCGATGGCGGACGCGATCCAGGACCAGCGTCCGCTCTGGAACCGCGGCCAGGTGCAGAACCACCTCGGCGCCTTCGGCTTCAGTGGGGAGGAAGTGTTGCGCGAGATCGGCACGCTCAGCGGCGGCGAACGTGCGCGCATGGCGCTCGCCCTCATGACGCTCGCGCGCGCGAATCTCCTGGTGCTCGACGAGCCGACGAATCACCTCGACGTGGAGAACATCGAAGTGCTCGAGGACGCACTCGACGAGTACGAGGGCACGGTGCTGCTGGTGAGCCACGACCGGGCCTTCCTGCGCGAGGTCGCGACGCGTGTGTGGTGGTTCGACGGGACGCGTCTCACCGATTTCGACGGCCCGTTCATCGAGTGGGAAGAGGATCGCGCGCGTCGCGCGGCCGGAGCCGGCCGGACGTCCTGAAGCATCGCGCCCGAATGCATTGACCATTGGCGCGCCCTTCGCGAAGAAGTGTTTTCAACATGCAGTTCCCGGCCGTATGTTGGTGCGCCGTGATGGCAGGCCATCGCAACACAACCGCTTTAGCCCGGAGGGTCCGATGGAAGGTTCACGTCGCGAATTCCTTGCAAACCTCGCCGGAGGCGCACTCGTGTTCGGTGCTGCGCCCATGATGTTCGGCGGTGGGCTTCGCGATCTCGAAGCGGCGACGTCGGCGCCGTTAGGGGACCAGTTCGACATGAGCTGGACGAGCAGGGTCACCGGCAGGAACAAGGCCGTGATGGACGTCCCGGAAGTCGAGAGCGGCTACGGCGTGTGGCGCGCGGGTATCACGAAGGGACAGATCGTCGAGTTCATGAAGGTGCCTGCGTCGGACGTCTCCATGGTGCTGGTGCTCCGGCACAACGGCATCAACCTCGCCATGAATCAGGCCTACTGGGACGCGTTCGGCGTCGGCAAGGAAGTGAAGGCCACGCATCCCGCAGACGGAAAACCAACGATGAAGAACCCTGCGCTGCTCGACGGGAAGGCCGGGCTTCCCGCACAATTCGACGGCTTGTCGGTGCCGCAATTCATCGCTGGCGGTGGTATCGTGCTTGCCTGCAACCTCGCGTTGACCCTCGACGTGGTTCCGAAGTTCCAGAAACGCGACAAGTCGACTGCCGAGGCCGCGCACAAGGCGGCGGTCGCGTCGCTGATTCCCGGCGTCGTGCTTCAGCCTTCGGGAGTGTTCGCCGCCGTTCGTGCACAGCAGGTCGGCTGCGTGTACGTTCGCGCGAGTTGATTCCGCCCTCGCCCGTTCGTACCCGGGCTATACCCATGAGGGACTACCCATCACCGCCCCACTGAACAGCGGCGACTCCGAAGGGTGATACGCCCTCCTGCCTGGTCGCATTGAAGACGTAGCCGGGATATCCGTTTCGGGCGACGGCCGCTTGAGCGACGTCAATGTCCACGGTCACCGCCGGTGTTTCGGGTGAGGTGCGCGCCATCACCTCTCCAGCGGGGTTGATGATCCAACCGACACCGCCGCAAGCCCCTGTCTCGTCCACCCGATTGGATGAGAGGCTGAACGCGCCAGATCGCACAGCAGCAACTACCCCCGCCGAAAGCCACTTGGCAGTCGTCGCCGCCGCCGTGGCCCGCGGCGACAAGATCATCTGCACGCCGCCGGCTGCGTACGGCGCATACGTTTCCACCGCCCACAGCTCGGTGCAGATATTGAGGCCGAACGACAAGCCATCTGCATAGTACGCGCTGAACTCGGGGTCGCCGCGGTCGAACCAGTGTGCTTCCCATCCGCCCGGTTCATCAGGCAGAAAGAATTTCCGCCGCAGGGGCATCAGTCCGTCCTCAGGGGACCAGAGAAATCCTTGATTGAACGGCCGGCCACCGATGGTAACCGGTCGTGTTCCCACCACCCTGGCGGCGGCAAGCTCGCCGAACCGGCTGCACCACGCGGCGCTGAGGTGCTGCGCGGCGACCCACCGTTCCGCATCGAACGTCTCATCTACCCAGACCGGGTCGAGCATCCCAAACTCGGGCAGCACCACGAGCTCGGAGCTGTGCCGCGCGGTATGCGCGCACAGCGTCGCCCACGCAGACTGCAGCGCCGCCGGTTGGTGTGGGAGTTCGCAAACGGTGACTCGCATGATGGCTTTCGGCCCTCCGTTACCAGACCCGCGCGCGCGCGGAGGGCTCGAGGTACAACGCCTGCCCCGCGCGCACGTCGAAGGCGTCGTACCACGCGTCGAGATTGCGAACCGTGTCAGCGCGATATTCCTCCGCTGCATGATCGCTGGCCGCCTGCATGCGCATCGCCTTCTCGCTAATCCGGCGGCGCAGTGTCTGTGCGTAGGCGATGAAGAACTCCCGGTCCTGCTGATGCACGAAGGCTGTATCGGTGATTCTGTGTCCGAGTGTCAGGCGATAGGCATCGAATGCGGCAGCCAGCCCACCCAGGTCGGCGATGTTCTCGTTGAGGGTGAGCTTCCCGTTGATCTGCAGGTCGGGGAACGGCTGGTACTTTGAGAATTGATTCGCCAGGGGCTGCGCCAGTGCCTGAAATCGCTGCATGTCTTCCGAGGTCCACCAGTGACGGAGGCGATGTTCAGTGTCGTAGTCAGCGCCCAGCACGTCCACATAATGGGTGAAGTCATGCCCCAGGAGTGCGCCGACGGAGCCGTATGCGGCGGCGTCGGATGCCTGGCGATCGTATTTGGGCGGCTCGAGCAACGCGGCCGACATCACGTACGCATTCTGCGGGAACACGAGCAGCGCGCCCACGGTCTGTGGCGCGATGTACCAGTGCTTCAGGTTCACGGGCTGACCGAGCCGCTCGAGGGTGTTGCGATACGCACGGTCAGAGATGCGTCGCATGTTGCCAAGCGGGTCGTCGGAGTGCACGGCCAGCGTGGAATAGTCCTCCCACTGATCGGGATAGCCGATCCCGACAAACAGCGTCCGCAGCTTCGTTAGTGCACTGGTTTTGGTGGCGGCTGACATCCACGTGGCCGCCTCGATCCGCTTCATCAACGCGGTGCGGACGTTGTCGGAAATTTGCTCGATGCGCGTCTTCTCCTCAGCGGGGAAGTACCGCTCCGCATACATCCTCCCCATAGCACCACTCATCGCGGACTGCGTCGCGGCCAGAGCCCGGTCCGCGCGCGCCGGCTGGCCGGGCGAAATCGCGGTGCGCATGGCCAGCGCCTGTTCGGCAAACGCATGGGGCAGCACATCGGCATACCGATCAATCGCGTGGAACCTCAGGTAGTCTTGCCAGACGGATAACGGTTGCGAGGCCACGAGCGAGGCCAACCCCCGCAGGGCACTCGGCTGCCACGCCACAATGTCATCCTGCCCGTCCAAGCGCGCTGCAGCCAGGAAGGCGGGCCAGTCCATGCCGGGCGCGAGATGCACGAAGTGCTCGCGCGCCCAAACACTGTCGGCATTGTGCTCGGCAGCCGAAGCCGCGGGTGTGGCGTGCGTCCGCGCGAGGGCGATCTCGAGTGCCAGGACGGCTTCCGCACGTTGGTGGGGGCGGTCCAAGCCCGCGAGTGACAGCATGTGACCGATGTAAGCCGCGTACTTCGCACGCAACGCCTGCTTGTCAGCATCCACGCTGAGGTAGTCCTCGCGGGCCGGAAGACCGAGCCCGCCCTCAATCAGGAAGGCCACGTTTCTCGTCTCACCATGAATGCTCTGCTCCACTGCCAGGCCCAGCACGTGAGACGACTCGACCACCCCCCAACCCATCGGGTCCACGTCGGCCGGTAATCCGCGGCCTAGTAACCGCGCCAAGGCGGTCTTGTCCTCGACACGCCCGATACTGTCGAGCAGTGGCTTGAGCGATGCGAGCCCGCGTGCCTCGATGGCGGCCTCGTTCAAATAGGCCTTTCGGAAGTCGGCGACCTTGCGGGCCGTTGTACCAGTCGGCGCCGCACGAGCCTCGTCCAGGAGTACGCCAATGCGGTTGCTGGCGAGTTTCTCGAGCTCGTTGCGCGCACCCCATCGTTCCGTACCTGCGGGAAGCGCGGTCGCCTTCAGCCAGGCACCGTTTGCGTACGCGAAGAAATTTTCGCCGGGCTGGATGCTCGCGTCAACGGTTCCGATCAGCCCGGAAGGCCGCAGGTCACCGACTTCCTGCGCATGCAACTTCCCGGCGGGACACCACATGAGCCTCGCTGCCACCAGTATCGCCGTGACGAGATTCGGATTGAACGCCCGGGCTGGCGCTCTCAAATGCATCGTGTCCATGCCCGCATCGATCGATGTCGGCATCGCCTCTCGCTGGGATGATGATGTATGCCATCCAGAGGTCGCGCCTCCGGTGATCCGGCTGTCAAGCTAGGGCCGCCCCGACCGCATGTCGCCGCACGGACCGACAAATTTCAATCACATCCGGACATCGCACGGAGCCCGCGCGGCCGCAGTGGTCCTGTTGCATAAGCCATCGCCTCCGGATCAGTTTCGGACATGCAGTGACGCGGATGGCTATGCCGGTGTCGACCTGATGTACGCTTCGCCACCCACTAACGGTCCAATGAACACGCTCGCTCAACTGATCGACGTACTGTTCATAATCGTCCCGCACTCGCTGCTGCTCGACATTGCGGGCCCGGCGGAAGCATTTCGTCTTGCCAACCAGCATCGTGAGGCGCGCGGCCTGCCGCCCCGCTTTCGCCTGTGGTTCGCCGGCCCCGTCGCGTCCCTTCAGACGTCGGTCGGGCTCACGCTCGGCGAGCTCGCACCGCTGCCGGACACGCTGCGTAGCCCCACATGGGTCGTGGTAGTCGGGCAGCCGACAATACACGTGACATCGGTGTCACCGGAAATCCGCGCGACCATGCGGTGGTTGCAGGACACGCTGCGCGACCCCCTGCGCGATCCCCATTGTCCGCACCGCCTGGTTACCGTTTGCTCGGGAACGCTGCTCGCCGCGCGCGCCGGATTGCTCGAGCAGCGACGCTGCACGACGCATCACGAGTTGCTGCCCACATTGCGTTCCCTGGCGCCGCAAGCTCAGGTGATTGAGAATCGCGTATTCGTGGTCGATGGGCCCGTCGCGTCGAGCGCCGGCATCACGGCCGGGATCGACATCGCGTTGCATCTCATCGGCACCGAATGCGGAGAGGCGCTCGCCGCCAGCGTCGCGGAAGACATGGTCGTTTATCTCCGACGGTCGCCTCGCGATACCGAGCTGTCGCCCTTCCACATGCATCGTCGCCACCTGCATGCGACGGTGCACCGGGTGCAGGACGCCATCGTCACCGATCCCAAGCGTGACTGGGACATGGCGTCGCTCGCCGCGGTCGGTCATACGGCGGAGCGTCACTTACTGCGGCTATTCATCGATCACGCCGGCGTCTCGCCACTCGAGTACCTTTGCTCGATTCGCCTGGAGCGGGCCCGCCAGTCACTCGAGTACGGAGCGACGGTTACACGGGCGGCGGAGGTAGGCGGATTCCGTTCTGGGCTGCAATTGCGTCGTGCATGGCGGCGACAGTGGGGCGGTTCCCCGCGCGATGCGATGCGCGCGGCCGGGCCGCCGGAGCCTCTAGTGCGTGCTCGTCGTGCCGATGTGGCACATTCGCGCGTGCGCTGACGACGCTATCACCAATTGAACCACAACCAGTTGGAAACGTTCTACACCGTTCGAGATTTTGGCCGACTAATGCGGTTTAAGCAGCTCATCGGTGTAGTCCTCTTCAGTCTGTCGTGTCTCCTGTCGTTCGATCCTCCATTGAGCGCTCAGGAGGCGAGCGGCCGGAGCGACTCGGGAACGACACGTGTGCCCACAGCATTGGCATCCATGTTTCGGCCACTTGCCGCTGTCCCTTCCCATGTCAGCAAGCCCCATGCAGTGGAGGCGCCGTCCTCCGATCGGCTTGCTCCACCGTTGCGACCTCGCCCGATCGATGTTCTAGCAGAGGCTTCCGGCGAGCGGGATCTTGCTTTAGACAAATGGAGGGCAGCACGAATAAGCGGTGAAGTCGTTGTCGCGCTTGCGGTACTTGTTGTCGCTTATATTCTCTTCGCGGTGCGGTTCCTCGATCCAAGCTGAAGGAGTTCCGGAGCAGCGCTAGCACGCGCTGCGCTAATTGTGGACGGCGACCTGCTCTCCACGCTCGCACTCGGTGATGATGGCCGCGTCATTCTGCCCGCTGACGGCCGCATTGAGGTCGATCCACCCGCGATGGATCTTCGTCGCCACGCTGCCGGTAGTTTCCGGCGTCGCGCCAAGCCGCTGCACTTCGGCCTGAAGCTCCGACGCAGCGTGCTCGATCGCCCGCACGCGGGACGTGAACAGCGTTTTCGCTGCCGGATGCTTCACAGCAGCGGCCGCGGTCCGGAAGCCCTTCACACCATCTTCGCAGGTCTCGATGAGGCCGTTAAGGATGGAAATCGTCTCGTGGTTGTCATTCTTCAATATCGTACTCCTGATAGGGATGCCCCGTCAGAAGGCATGGGTCGTGTCGCCATCGCCATTCACCTGGCGTGATTACGTCGAGCATGACGGCGAGATACGCGAAACGGAGGGCGACACAGACGTACGGAGTGCGGGCAAGGTGACTGGCACTCCACTACCGTCGTCCTTGCATTACGCCTCGGCATGGCTTTCGGGCGGTTCAATCGTGGGGAGAGCCATGGGCGAGTGTGTTTCGGAATGCGAGAGCGGCAACCGCGAGACACCATGGGGTGCGCGAGGCGCGGATGAAGGGGGAGCATCCACGCCACCGCTTCCAGGCGTGTGCGAGCGCTGCGCGAGAGTACCGATACCGCCGAGTGGGTCGGGCCGGCTACTTGTCCACGTGCCGGTGAGTCACATGCGTGCCAGGGTGACCGGCTCGCTCGATGCCTCCGGAGCGAGGTGGAGCGTGGACAGCGATGACCGCGTCGGCGGGCGGATGTACGGCGTCGCGGTGCCGGACCTGACGGTGTTCGCCCGCGAGTTTCTGCCGCGTCTGTCAGGACAGGAACTGGTCGAGGTCCGTGCAGTGTTCATCCCTGAGGGTACCGACGCACGGCCGGTCGATAATCGCCGAGGGTATCGAAGACGCGAATGCTGCGGAATGGTTTCGTGCGCGTGGTGTGCAGTACCTGCAGGGTTATCACTTCGCGCGGCCGGAGGCAAAATCCGTGAAGTGAGATCGGCTTTGCCGCGGGTGCCGCCCTGACACTGCGGCGACACCCGTGGCTTCGCTGCGTTATCCGCGATCTGAAGCGTTGCGATCAGCCTTGGGCTTCGGCGCGATGACCGGCTTATCCGCGCCCGCGGCCGCGCCCAATGCGCGCACGCGTTCCAGATTCTGCACGGCGCCCTGATACTGACGATCCACCATCGTCCTGATGCCGGACGGCAGTTGCTGCTTGCGCGCCTCCTCGTAATTGTGGACGGCGACCTGCTCTCCACGCTCGCACTCCGTGATGATGGCCGCGTCATTCTGCCCGGTGACGGCCGCCTTGAGGTCGATCCACCCGCGATGGATCTTCGCCGCCACGCTGCCGGTGGTTTCCGGCGTCGCGCCAAGCCGCTGCACTTCGGCCTGAAGCTCCGACGCAGCATGCTCGATCGCCGGCACGCGGGACGTGAACAGTGTTTTCGCCGCCGGATGCTTCACAGCAGCGGCCGCGGTCCGGAAGCCCTTCACACCATCTTCGCAGGTCTCGATGAGGCCGTTAAGGATGGAAATCGTCTCGTGATTGTCGTTCGTCAACGTCGTGCTCCTGATAGGGATGTGGTGATAGAAGGCATGGCTTGTGCCCGCGCATCCAGTTAGTCGTTGGTCCGGATCCCGGGATCGACTTCATCTCAGCACCATAGCGCTTTGTGGAAGCTAGGCCGACGGATCTGCTAATTCTGTGGCCGCCATCTGGCCTGCGAGCCCACGTCTCCTCGGCGATGGTTCAAGCTTGTCCGCGCCGACGCGCACCGTAATTCCCGCACGGTTCGTTTATCGAGTCACGCAACTCTGGCATCACGCGGCGTCTACCTAACGTTCGTTGGAGCAGTCGAGCGGCCTTGGAAGCTCGTTGCGCTCGCGTCTATTTGACCCGCTCGCAGCCCAACTTGGGCGCTATGTTGCAACCGACATCTCGTTTCGTTAAGTTGTTGCTGTGGATAGACTTTACTCCACCTCTGTGTGGATCCTATGAGTGAGACAGTCGAACTGATGGACCGCATCACTGTCAACCCGCAGCAGTGCGGAGGGCGTCCGTGCGTCCGCGGAATGCGGATTCGCGTCATCGATGTACTTGATCTCCTGGCAGCTGGCCTATCCCCGGCACAAGTCATCGAGGAACTTCCTGATCTCGAGGCCGCGGATGTGTCGGCCTGCCTTCGTTTCGCAAGTCGCCGGCTAGACCATCCAATCCTCGCCGCGTAGATCGCACGCATGACCGACCACATGTTGGTCGTGTGGCTGGATGCGCAGTTGTCGCCCACCATCCCTGGCTGGTTACAGTCGGACTTCGGCGTCATGGCGCACGCGATTCGCGATCTCGGACTGGCGCGTGCAGAGGATCCGACCATCTTCGCCGCGGCGCGTACCGCTGGCGCCGTTGTCATGACGAAGGACTATGATTTCGTTCAGTTGCTTGAGCGTTTTGGTCCGCCTCCTCAGATCATCTGGCTTACGTGCGGGAACACAACCAATGCGCGCCTCCGCGAGTTGCTTCAAACCGCGTGGCCGCGCGTGGGCGAACTGCTTCGCGCGGGAGAAGCGCTCATCGAGATCAGTGACCCTGCACTATAACGACTCGTTGCAGTTGACAGGCATCTGCGGACGGCGCGTGCTCCGCACGCGCTCTCGTTTTGTTGCACAGCAACTGAACTCAGGCTTAAGAGCGCCACACGGCACGATGGCGTCAAGGGGGATCAATGCTCCGCTCATCGCCGGGCAATTTCGTAGCTGACTTGAGTGTCGGCGGCGGTTGGACACTTTCCAGCCTGTGCGACTTGAGACTTACACGACCCGTTAGAGCGGATGTCTAGGCGCCAACACGACGGTCGAGGCCGCGGTCATTCGAGGCGACTCGAGTGCTCCGCGGCGGGGCAACCCGGGGGAGTCGGACGGTGAAGAGCGTACCCGCAGCTTCCGATGACCGCACGTCGATGGAGCCTTCATGCGAACTGATGACGCGTTCCGCGATGTAGAGTCCGAGGCCGACGTTGCCCGACTCGCGGAGGGCGGAGTCGTAGGCGTGCAGGCGCCGGTAGGGGCTGAACAACTCTGGCAGATCCGCCTCGGGAATCGGCGGACCGTAGTAGTGCATCCGCAGCACCACTTCCGTGGGCTCCCCCTGCGCGCTCACCGAGATGAGCGTCCCCGACGTTCCATGGAGCACCGCGTTGCCGATTAGGTTGGTGACGACCTGCGTCACGCGCGCCGCGTCCCACTGGCCGGTCAGGTCGCCGCTGGCCGTGACCTGGAGCGCGCACTCCGG
>JANYIN010000056.1 GCA_025362035.1 Gemmatimonadaceae bacterium
TTTGGCGCCGACACGATCCGCCAGGTTACGTGGGGGCTGAACGACTCCGGCGTGGCAAGCCCTGCAGGAGCAAGCCGACGGGGCGGGCGGCTCAGCGGAGGGGCGCCCGGCGTCGTCAGTCAAGTGCTGGGGAATGGTACCCCTTTGGTACTGTGGTCCTGCCCGTTGAATCCCGGGCCCTGCGACCGCCTGGAAGGGATACTGGTCATCCTTTGATTGTGGCTGCCTCGAGTGGCGACGCTCCCCCTTGGGCCCGCCGCCGATACCACGGCCGACTGTCGGGCAATCGCCTCCTCCCTCGGGAAGGCACCGGAGGCATCATGGAACCGTCTCCTTGATGTGATTCCACCATGCCCGCATACCGCATTGCAATCGCTGCATGTGCGCTTGACCTGACCGCAAGAGCGTAGCCGGCACAGCGTCCCGACTCCGCAATGGTCGGCGCTTGGCTGGGCACAGCACAGATCACCGTTGACTGGACGCAGCCGAGACAGATCGAGATGCGCGTCGCGATTGATGCCGTCGGTGGCGTCGCGGGGACCGTTGGGGATGCGACGCTTCTCGACGGCCACCTGCGTCCCAATCGCACTTTCCTCCATCGCACGATGCGCCTCGGCGCCAATCACATCATCGAGGGTGGGCTCGCCGGTCCGATCCTGCGCATGGAGGATGGCAGGTGGCGCCGGCAACATCGGCGCCACCCGCGCTCATCCGAAATCAACGCGCGTGTGCGGCGTGGGCGTCGACACGCGATCGTATCCCGCCGCGCGGAGCTGCGCGGCGAATGCATCCTGCGCGTCGATCTCGCCGTGGACGAGGTACACATCAGGCGCGCGGTGGTTCGCGTTTCCGGCGCGCACGCTATCGAGCCAGGCATGTAGCTCGTGTCGGTCCCCGTGAGCGCTGTAGGAGCCGAGCACCTCGACGCGCGCGCGCAGCGGAACGTCCGCTCCGAGCACGCGTATCACCGGTGCGCGTTCGACGATCCGCCGGCCCAGCGTGTGTTCCGCCTGGAATCCGACGACGAGAATCGTCGTGCGCGGATCACTCGCGTGGTGTGCGAGGTGATGGAGTATTCTTCCGGCTTCCATCATGCCCGACGCGGCAATGATGATCATCGGCCCATGCTGCTGATTCAGCGCCTTGGACGCGGCGACATCCCGCGTGTAGGTGACCTGAGTGAAGTGAAAGAGATCCTGCACGCGCTGCACGAGATCCTCCCCCTCATCGAACACTTCGGGATGCGTCGCAAATACCGTCGTTGCATCGATTGCCAGGGGGCTGTCGACGTAGATCGGGATGGCGGGAACCTTCCCCTCGCGCGCGAGCACATGGAGATCGTAGACAATCTCCTGCGTGCGGCCGACTGCGAACGCCGGGATGAGGATGCGGCCACCCCGCGCGGCGGTTTCTGAAATGATGCGGGCCAACTCGTCGCGAGCGCCCGCGACCGACGTATGCTCCCTGTTGCCGTAGGTCGACTCGATCAGCACGATATCGGCGCCCGCGGGGGGCTGGGGGTCGCGAATGATCGGTAATCCCTTTCGGCCAATGTCTCCAGAAAAGACAAGACGGCGCGTGACCCCGTTTTCCGTGCATTCGAGGACGACAGAAGCCGAGCCGAGGATATGGCCCGCGTCAACGAATGTCGCGCGCATCCCCGGCACCACGTCGAACGTGACGCCGTAGGCCAGCGACACCATGCGGTCCACGGCCGCGGTCGCATCGCGCATTGCGTACAACGGCGCCGACACGCCGCGCTTGCGCCGTGCGAGAAACTCCGCGTCCTTCTCCTGGATGTGCGCCGAGTCGGCCAGCATCACCGCGCAGAGGTCGCGTGTAGCGGCGGTGCAGTATATCGGGCCGCGATACCCGTGCGCGCTCAACAGCGGCAGCCTGCCTGAGTGGTCGATGTGCGCATGGGAGAGGACCACCGCATCGATCTGCTCAACAGGGAGCGGCAGCGTCGCGTTCTTCTCCCGCGATTCCGCGCGGCGTCCCTGGAACATTCCGCAATCCAGCAGGACGGTCTTGCCATTCAGGCGGAGGACGTGGCAGGACCCCGTG
The DNA here is from genome assembly GCA_025362035.1 of Gemmatimonadaceae bacterium. GTDB lineage: Bacteria > Gemmatimonadota > Gemmatimonadetes > Gemmatimonadales > Gemmatimonadaceae > AG11. The sequence continues at coordinate 2,068 of JANYIN010000056.1, forward strand.
ACCTCGCGAGCTGCACCGGCGAACTCGACTTGCATGATCTCTGCACGAGAGGGTTGGTATGCGCGCAGGGTGCTGCGCATCTGCTTCAGGCGAGTCGCGACCAGGGCTCGTTCGCGGCTTCAGCAGGGGAAGCTGCGATCCGGCCTCTCACAACGAAAGGCTACACCCTCCACGGACACTGAAGGCGTCCGGAGACGCCTCGCATTGATCGAGCTTGGCCCGCAAGCGTCGGCCCGCCGGAGCCAACCGCCCTATTCCGTGCTCTGAACCAGAAGCCCAGGGCCCAACTCGCTCCTGGGAACGTGACGGCCCAGAGCGATGCGACCCAGGTGAGCGCGTGCATGTACATCTGCGACGCACCGAACGGCGTCCTGCCAGCTCCGCCTCGAGTGCACGGAAGCGTTTTTCCTCGGACTCGACCGGAACGAGCGTCTGTTGGTCGCCGCTGATGATGATCGGAGGAGATGGAAGGGCGCTCATCGCCAGCACTCCTCCAGTCGAGGATGCCCAGAAAGGTGCGCGCATCGAACCGATAAGCGGCTTTGATTCGTGAATGGCCGCTGGCGATGGCTTGCCTGGTCCTGACGAGGTTCCGCCATTCCGAGCCTCGGCGCATTCAGGCGATACCTGACAGTTGCACCGACCGTCTCAGCCTCGCCTTCCCGCGACCGCGCGCATTGGGCCGGCGCGAAGAGTGGGATGCCACGGACGTCCGTGAACGCCTGACGGCGCGAGTCACCGAGCTGCGACAACTTGTGCGCATGGCGCCACACCGCCGGTCGCCGGTGTGTCGCCAAGCCCATCCAGCGGCCGACTTTCCTCAGCAGGCCAACGGCCCGAGGATATATGAAGCAGGACATACAGCTGCAGAACGACGTAGTCGCGGAGCTCAGGTGGGAACCCCGCCTTCGCGAGGATGAGATCGGCGTCGCGGTAAAGGACGGCGTAGTGACGCTCTCCGGAAACGTTCCGGACTACGCGCAGCGGCGCATTGCTGTGAAGGCTGTCGAACGGGTGGCAGGAGTGCGCGCGGTTGCGCAGGAGCTCATCGTCAAGCCTGTAAATGTGCTGCGCCGCTCGGACACCGACATCGCGCACCACGTTGTCAACGCGTTGGCGTGGGACGTCGAGATTCCCCCCGAGAAGATCAGGGTGAAGGTGGAGGACGGCTGGGTGACACTCGAAGGAGAAGTCGACTGGCAGTATCAGCGAAATTCCGCCGTGCGCGCGGTACGGTACATCATGGGCGTGAAGGGTGTGTCGAACCTGATCACGCTCAAGGTGCTCGCCTCGACGTACGACGTTGCGCAGCACATCAAGGCGGCGCTCCACCGCAGCGCGGAAGTCGATGCCAGCAAGGTGCACATCACGGCGACGGGTGGTCTGGTGACGCTCACCGGAACCGTGCGCTCATGGCCTGAGCGAGCCGACGCCGAGCGCGCTGCCTGGAGCGCGAGCGGCGTCACGGCGGTCGATGACCAACTCGCGGTCATCGGCTGACTCACGGGCGCAAAAGAGCCGACCGGATTTCTCGGTCGGCTCTTGCTATGGACGCATCGGTCACGGCGTGTCCACCGTTACCTGAATCCCTGGTCGCGCGATCGTCCTGGAAGTGTGGGGCGCCGTCGTGCTACGCCCGACGGCCCACACACGACTGCCCTGCAGATCCGCACACGCGGCGAAGGAACATCGAGCGTGCTGTCGACTGCCCTGTCGCCGATCGCGCTGCTCGTGATGGAGCCGGTGCACTTCATCATGGAGCGTCGCATGCTGCTCGGTATCACAGATCGCGATGAGAGCCGGTGACCCGCACGCCAAGGGTACCAGTACGTGCCGGAGAACGCGTTCGACCCGGCGCTCTCGCGAACGAGGGCGCGCTTCATCCGGATCCTCGTGGCGGACTGTCGGCTTTAGTGTCATAGCAGAAACCGTTGGTGCGGAAGGAGTGAGCGGCGGTGACGCCCTTGTGAAAGAGCTACGCACGCGGACACCCGAATGCACCGTCCATGAGGTACGTCGGGCCCACCGTATGCTGGAGCGCGATTCGGCCATAAGGGATCAGACCGCTAATGACGTTAGCGAGCCCGAGTCCAGCGGCGCATGCGTTCCCTGCTGCCCGGACCGATAGGCAGTGAACTCCGTGTACAGCAGATTGTCCCAGAGCGCGTAGCCACCGAGTCCCAACACCTGCTGGGCGAGTGCACCCTCGATCAGCGTACTGGAGATCGGCGAAGGAGCGATCGAGGAGCTCATGAACGGGTAGGGCGGCCGGCAGGGCCCGGCTCGTGTGCATCAGCGACCCCACGATCATCGCCGACGCAGGGGAATGAGCGCCAGCTTGAGCGACGGACGCGTCGTGTCGCCGCCATTGATGGTCGCCAGGCCAGTCATCGGTACCCGGTCAACTTGAACAACCGCCCAAAGGGCCTGAGCTGAAGAAACTGATTGTGGCAAGCGCTGCAGGCGAGGCCGGTCTGCCGTGAAAACGACGGAATGACTGCGATCGCTCGAGCAAGTGCGGCGAGGAGGGCGCGCGATGGCTCGCCGGGCCGAGCGTCGAGATAGGTCTGCGGGGTGGAGCGACGATGTAAAGGACCGAAAATCCTCGCCGCAGCCACTGCCGGCCAGGCGACTGCAGTTGCCATCCACAAAAAAGCGAGAATGCGGTGCCGTGAAATACGCTGCCGACCGACGCCGTGCGCTGAGTGTTGATTACGATGTCCGTTCCTGTGGAAGGGTAGCTCCGTCTGGGTAAGGCGGTGGCGTGCCAGGCGCAGCGGATGATGGGACGGCGTAGATCCAGGCCACCACAATGCCATAGACGAGGTGGCCGAGCAGGCTGCCCATGAGCAACGCGACGTCGCCGCGCGAGAAGACGCCAGCCCCCACCAGGGGCATGAAGACGATCTGCGCAACGAGGAAGAGCAACGCGCCGTACAGCGCTCCGCGAGCGACCGGAGACCCGGGCAGGCGTGCTGCGAAGATCGCGGCATACAACAACGCCCACAGGATGCCCATGAGGATGTGGATCGCCCATCCGCCCGCGATGCCCACGTGCAGATGCGCGACCGAGACGGACATGAACGAGCTGAGTATCTGGCCGACCGCGATATTCGGCAGTCCGATCGCAGGCTCGACGAGCCAGAGCGCCGTCAGCACACCCGTTCCGATCGCTCCGGCAGCAACAGCGCGCATCGTGTCGACAGGCCGTGGCGTCGCTGTCATGGGGTAGCTCCCCGGTGACCCACCGCCCAGATGTACATCGCGATGCGCAAGGCATCCGCGTCAGAGATGCCGCCCGGATGCGATACCATTGCCGTGCCGGCAACGCCGTGAGTAACAACGTAGTAGATCGCGTCCAGCTCACCACCCTTGGCGTCCTTCCACGCATGGGACTTCAAGGTCGGCGCGATGGGGCCGCCTTCGAGATTCGAACCGTGGCAGGCGAAACAGGTGCCTTGGCCGTGGAACACACGCCGCCCTGCATTCACCATGTCTGGCGTGATCGCGAGTGTATCGGGCGCTGGGGGGGCGGCGGGGCGCTGGGCGCCGAGTGTTGCGACGCCCAGTGTTGCGAAGCCGAGCATCAGTCCCATGGGAACAACTGCGCGCGCCGTTGTCGAAAGTTTCTGTCTCACCACTTCGTCCGATGTTGGATGATGGCCGGATACACGATGCACCTTCCGACTATGCTCGCGCCGCGAGCGTCGTTGCGCCGTCAGGGAAAAAGGGACGCGAACGTCTTCACCGGTGTCGGGCACGTCCGGCAAGTGCGAGGCGGCACCGTACTACCATCACTCGCGGCTATGGCACCGGAACACTGAGCTGGCCGTCCTGAGCGACGCGCAACGTCACATGGCGCGTGCGCGCCACTGGCTCGAGTTCGTCGACCTCAACGAAGAGGCGCTGCTCGCCGCGGCGCATCATGGTCACGCGTGCGCCCACGCATGCGTTCGCAATTCCGAAAAGGCTCAGCTTTGAGGGATCGCTCAGCGTGCCCGTGATGCTGCTGCCGATGGCCAGATCGTCGCGCTGCCCGGGCGAAACCTTGACGCCAAGCTGTTGAGCCACGGACGCCGGGGATACTTCACGAACCCGGGCGTTCGCTTCTGACGTGACAGCGGGAGCGTTCGTCTGGGCCAAGGCGCGCGCCGGCGCCGCCACCGCGAGTGCAGCGCAGACAACGCCAAGAGTTGACGCATGGGGTAACGAGAGTCCGAACATTGATTGCCTCCGCGGTCGGGTGATGTCAGAATCATGCGCATCCGGCGAAGGGCCGTCTGTCGGGCATTCGGCGACGGTGCCGCACCACGCGCGACCTGTGGCTCGCAAAAGGAGAGGTAACTGTAAGGTGCGAACCGAAAGAGCGCCGGTGCGAGCCACCTGCAGGAAAGCGTGGGTGCCTCGGCGTCCCGGGCGCCGCGCAGCGGTCCTGCGCTCACCTCCGCGGGCTTCTTCCGCCGCACGCTTCGCCTAACCGTCAGTGCATTTCCCGACATCGTTTGCTGACTCTCCCTGACTTTGCGTCACTCACAAACACGCTACGCATTCGTCAGTGGCGCAGCGCGTAATTCCTGAGGGCGGAGGCGGCCGTGCTGAACGAGAGAGAGACCATCCGTGCAGAAGCTGAAGTTCCTCACGGGACATTGTCGGAGGTCGGACGTGCACTCGCCGCTCGGCCCTACGCGCGCCGGGGCGTCCCCGCGTGCATCGAGCCTATCCGCGTCGTGCTGGTGGACGACCATGGTCTCGTTCGTGCCGGGCTGCGAGCTCTGCTCCACGGGAGCCCGGAGATCACGGTTGTTGCGGAGGCGGCCGACGGGCAAGGCGCGATCGACGCCGTCCTTCGGGTACGTCCCGACGTCGTCGTCATGGACCTCGACATGCCGAACGGCGATGGCCTTACGACGACGCGCGAGATGATGGAGCAGATGCCCGGTGCTCACATCCTCATCGTGTCGATGCACGCGGAGCGCGAGAAGCTCCTCGCCGCCTTCTCCGCCGGAGCACGTGGCTACTTGGCCAAGTCGGCCGCAGAACGCGAGCTTGCCGAGGCGATTCGTGTCGTCGCATCTGGTGAGGTTTACCTTCGCCCAGCGGTTAGCGTAGCCCTAGCGCGCGACCAGGTCGAGCCCCCCGCGCGCCGGCACGATGCCCAGGCCCGGCTCGAGCGGCTCAGTGGCCGTGAACAGACGGTGTTGGCACTGACCGCCCAGGGCTTCAACGGTCCAGAAATCGGCCGTCAGCTTGGCATCACCGCAAAGACCGTCGACACGTACAAGCAGCGCATCGAGGAGAAGCTCGGCCTCAGTCACCGCACTGAGTACGTTCGGTTCGCCCTGCAGGCAGAGCTACTCGGCCCCTCGGCCTTCGCCTGACGGCGGCGGGCATCTTCGCACTGCTGTATGCGGGTGAGGCGTATGCCGTCGCTTTCGGCGCCTTCCAGCTCGTCGATCGTGTTGCCAAGCTTCCAGCCGCCGATTGCCTTTCTGCCGCACTGGGACCCGGGCCCGTCCAGACAGGCCTCACACTGTCCACACGGGGTGATCGCGCCCGAGATGACGCGCTGGCCAACCCTGTAGCCGGTAACTGCCGCGCCGACCGCCACAATGATTCCCACAGGCTCGTGGCCGAGGATACGCCCGGGCTGTATCGTGTACTCTCCCTTCAGGATGTGGACGTCCGTTCCGCAGATCGTCGTGGCGTCACGCGCAGAGAGCGCGTCAGTCAGTCCGACGTCAGGGATCGCACGGTGTTGCAATTCGATCCGTGCGGGGGCAACGAAGACGGCAGCCTTCGTGGTAGCGCGCGATGTGTTAAGCGATGCGCGCGGCGAATCGCCTGACTGCGGCGTGTAGGTACGACCAGGAGCCCATTCCGCGCGGGACCGATGCTCAACGCGCAACGCGTGTACGGACACCCCGAAGCGATTTCCGCAACGGTGGCGAACGCCGGTGTTGGCGTAGCTGGAGCCTGCACCTGTAGCGCGGCGCCCGCAAGCAGGCAAAGCATCGTGCCAGCACTGAGTTTGCCATTGAACGCCGACTTAATGATGCTCCTCCACCCGGCCTGTTTCTGCTGTCTTCTCTGATGCCCGGTCGCGTTGGCGAACCGCACCCGAGGGCTTACGGAGCGAACGTCAGCAGCGTCTGGCTGCTTCCGTGCTCCAACCGAAGTGCGACGTCGTGCCCGTTTCCGTCGCTGAGGACATCCACCGCGACCACCCCACCGATATTGCGCGACAGATGACGCCCATGCGCCGTGCGGTCGCCGAGCATGATCTGCAGCCGGTGATCGCGTCCGTCGTACAACGCGGCAATGAGCGGATAGTTGTATTCCTGCGCTTGTGCACCGATCTCGAGATCGTCGACCTCGAGAATCGTCCGCCGGCCCAGGTTACGCCGCGTAAACGCCTCCAGCAGCTCGGTCCATGCCTCCTCACGGCGCGGGATTGCGTGGGCGGCGTCGCGCGGTGCGGTGAGTGAGGGGGGAGGATCCCTCGGGACGGCGAGAACGCTGCACGTCGCGGCCCGCATCAGTTTCGTGGTGACGCTGCCGAGAAAGGCCCGGGCAACGAGGCCTCGGCCATGCGAACCCGCGACGACGAGGTCTGCTTCAACCCGTTGCGCATACGCGAGCAGGTCCGGCGCAGGGCGGCCGCGGACCGCAACAGCGTTCACCGAGATACCGGGCGGTACCACCAGTGAGCCGATGAGCGTGGCTAGCCTGTCCTCCACCCAAGTCCGGTACGGCTCCTCTCCCTCGAGCGCGAAGGGGGATTCCTTCATGTAGGGCATCACGTGCACGAGCTCGACGCGCCCATCGTCGCTCACGGCCTCGATCGCTGCCTGCGCCGCGCGCAAAGAGAGCTCGCTGAAGTCCACCGCGACGACCGCGTGCCGGGGAACCGCGGTGGCAGCGGCGGGAACCGCGAGCACCGGAACGCGCGAAATGCGCGCAAGCTGCAGTGCCGTCTCGTCACTGAACAGGCGATCGATGACGTTGTGACGCCCGAGCCCGACCACCACGAGGGACGCATGCTGCTCGATTGCAGCGCGGGCTATGGTGAAGGATGGAGTGCCATCAAGCACAGTCACCGGATTCACGCGCGGCCGAGCCGTGACGCGCTCGATCTGCGCCTCCACCGCCTGACGCTGGTCATTCCGCCGCTGCAGCAGTGCCTCACTCCAGAGCGAGAACGGCGTCTCTGGCGTGGCGATCGGATCCGGCACGGCGACCGTGACGACTTCCACGGTCGCGCGCAGGGCCTCTGCCCGCGCTAGCGCGACGCGCAGCGCGCCATCGGACTGCCCCGTTCCGTCGGATGCCACGAGCACCAGCGCCGCAGGGCGGGCCGTAGTGACAGACACCTGAAGGGGAGCCACCATCGAAGTTGTGCTCATGGCCCAGTCTCCGTGACGTCGACGTCGCGGCCTCCGGCACGCCGCGATGCCTTGTGATTGGTGCAGGTTCGAGCATGCGCGCGCATTGACCGCGAAATGATCGGTCGCCGTAGCCGCAACCTGGGGGATCGCGCCCGGTACGAGAAGGTGACTCTCGCGCCGGCTCGCGGCCGTCCGGCAAAGTGTTGAATGATTTCCGCGTCCCGCCTACAGAAAGGGGGGAAGCTCCTGACGCGAGTCACTTGCCGTCGCATCTCACCATGACGGAAGCTGCCCCCTGGAAGTCTCCCGCTCGGCACCACACCACGTCACCGAGGTAGGGTGGCGATGCTCCTACGCGCATGGCGCGTGCGGGATTTCCTGATTTATGTCAGCGGATCTCCCTACGACGGCTCCGCAGAACGCCGGACAGCCCTGGGTCGCGGCATCACATATCCTCATGTCCACATGCGACTTTCCGTCCACCACTCGCCTTCCGTACAACCGCCATGAGTACTGACTACCCTCTCTCACGCCCGACGTCCTCGATTTCAGCGGCCTCCACGGTTAATGCGGTCATCGCAAGCGTGCCCGCGGCGACATCCGTATTGAACGCGCACAACATCGACACGTGCTGCGGAGGAAGTGTCACGCTCGCCGAAGCGGCTGCACGTGCGCACGTTGACCTGCCGGCGCTGATAACGCTTCTGACGACGAAAGAGGGGAACGTCGTGCGGACAGGCCAGGACGTTGCGCTGCCCGCCGCGACATGCGCGTGCGGATGCCGTTGATGGAATGGTTCGTACGCACCTTTCTCAAGGCGAGCCTCGCGTGGCTGTCGCTCGGCGTCACGTTGGGCGTCGCGATGGCGGCCCACCCAATGTGGACGGTGTACGTGCCTGCCCACATGCACGTGATGCTCGTCGGCTTCGTCACGATGATGATCTATGGTGTCGCGTATCACGTCATCCCGCGCTTTACCGGCCACCCGCTGCACAATCGCCGTGCGGCCGAAGTGCACTGGTGGTTGGCGAATGGTGGGCTTGCTTTGATGGTGTCGGGATTCGTGACGCGAGTTGCCCGCCCCGACCTGGGCACTGTCGTGCTGGCCGCCGGCGGCGTTCTGTCGGCGCTCGGTGCGCACATCTTCGTCTATCTCATCTGGCGGACGGTGGACGGCCCCGCCCCGCTCAAGGCACTCGCCGAGCGCTCGATGCCGCAGGCCGCGACCCGTTCCGCCAGGTCCTTGCCGATCGCATGACGTCGCTCGTCCGACGGTTCCTCAAAACGGCAGTCGTCTTTCTCGCGGTGGGCCTGGCGATCGGCGGATGGATGCTCGCGGAGCGCGAGCTCCATCATAGGGCCACGTCACCCTACGTGACGAGTGCGCACACGCATGCTATCCTCGTCGGCTTCGTCATGATGATGATACTTGGCGTTGCACAATGGATGTTCCCCCGCCCCGTCAAGGGGGACTGGCGCTATCATCCGGCACTGGCCGAGGCGGCGTACTGGCTGCTGTCCTGTGGTACGGCCGTGCGCGTGGTGGGTGAGCTGCTGCCCGCGCGCGACACCACATGGCTTGGTCGGGTGATCGTCGCTGCGGGGCTTGCGCAGGTTGTCGCTCTGTGCGTGTTCTTCGCGAACATGTGGTCACGCATTCGCGCTGCGGGCAGTAGGCTTCGGGAGGAGCGCGGCGAGCGGTTCTGACGAACCGCCGATGCGCGTTCCACTGGCCTTTACGCCAGCGCTCCGGACGTCCCGCAGAGGTAGTCGATCACGTCCTTGGCGGAGTAGCGCGTTCGCCCCAGCGCAAAGGTGTCCAGCGACACAAGGTCGTCGCCGCTGGTGAGAAGCGGTAACTCGTCGCCGCCGTCCCTGTGCTGCGGCTGGCCGATATTCGCCGTGAGGCCATTGCACAAACAGCGACGACCGACGGTGTCGGCAATGTCGCCGCCCTTTGCCACGAAATCCTCGACAGGCTCGGCGGCACAGCGGTAGCCTACCGTACCGGTCGGCGTGCGATACGCCGTGCGCAGGTAGCCAAGGTCGCAATTGCGCTCGCGCGCATCGTCCTGGTTCTGCAGCCCATCCACGTGAACGACCTTGAAGGGATATCCGGTGGGTGATGCGCGGGAGTCGGTTCGCACGCGCACTGTGCGGGCAGCAATGCCGGCGAGCACCTGCCTCTTGAGCTCCGGCGTGAACCCGGACTCGTCGCAGTAGGCGAAGAGCGTTCCCACCTGCACACCGGCTGCGCCGACAGCAAGCGCGGCCTGCAGTCTCTCCGGCGTGCCGGCGCTGCCCGCGAGCCAGAATGGGAGACCGAGGTCCTTGATCTTCTCCAGGTCCACGACGTCGCGCTCTCCGTAGAGCGGCTCGCCATCCTCGGAAAAACGGGGTTCTCCCCGCGGCGGCGCGTTGTGGCCTCCCGCCGTTGGTCCTTCGACGATGAATCCGTCCACCCGACCCGACGCCTTGCGCGCCAGGTTGGTCGCCAGCGAGCTGGCGGATACAATGGGGATGAAGCGTGGACGAGCGAGGGGCGACCTCTCGCAGCCCAAGTGATCGCGCGGGTCGAACACGATTTCATCTGGCGCCATGCCCGCGGGCCCTTCGACGTCCAGCTTGAGTCGCACGACCCGGTGTTCCGCCAACGCCTCGAGCGCGCCGGGTATCTCTCGCGGAATTCCTGCGCCCATCAGCACATAGTCCACGCCGGCGAGCATTGCACCGTAGAGCGACGGGAGATTGGGCATCTGGACCTTGGTCAACAGGTTGATGCCCACTACGCCGTCGTGCCCTTCCTTGGCGAGCCAGACTTCCACGAAGTTCGCCATCACGGTGACCTGCTGGCGGGCGATGTTCACCCGCTTCCTGAACATCGGCAACAGCGTGTAAGGCGAGTGGCCTCGCGCTTCCGGAGCCAGGTAGTAACGACGCAACAATTCGTCGCCCACCCCTGGAATGGGAAAGGCGCCCATGGCGCGTCGCACATGACCGCCTTCGTCGCCATCCTGCAAACGGCGAATCATGACGGTATCGATCGATGTTCCAGAGACGACGCCGACATGACCCAGCCGCGACACCGCGCGGGCGAGCTGCCAACCGGAGACTCCGATGCCCATGCCGCCCTGGATGATGCGCGGAAGATCATTAGGCCATGTCATCTGCCGCACACCATCACTCCTTGACGGTGAGGTGACCCTTCATGCCCAGCAGCGCATGCGGGTCGCACTGGAAATAATAGCGTCCGCTCGCAAAGGTCACCGGCAGGTCGTAGGTCTGCCCTGGCAGTTGCAGCATGTCACTCGCCTTGGGAAGGCCGGTCTTTCCAGGGTTCGAGTCGGGCAGAAAGTTCACGTTGTGCACGCCAACGCCAATCGTGAAGCGCACAGTGTCACCCTTGTTGGCTACAATCTCATTCGGCGTGAAGGTATTTCCGGTCGCGTCACTGGTGAGTGTCACGACGATGGCCTTCCCCGATCCCGCCTTACTGCTGCTGGCTTTCTGTCCAGCCGCGTCTGGCGAGCCATCCGTGTTGGTCTTCGTGTCCTTTCCACACGCCAGGGTGAGGATGGTCGCGCCAAGCGCGAGTGCCGAAAGGGCGCGTCGGTGAATGAAGTCGTTCATGGAATGTCCTCGAATATGCAGGTAAGCCCCGCTGCCTTGTGCGGCAGGGCAACGGAGTTGCTAGAAGTCCTTTCTTCGAAATGCACGAAGCCCAAGCGCGACAGGCGCAGCGATCCACAGTGACAGGGCTCCGGCCGCCACGAGCGTGCCAACCGCCCCACCGAGAAACTGCTGGAACACGGCACCCGTGTAACCCATCAGCGCTGACACATCGAGCTGTAGCAGGAGTGTGACGCGTGCGAGGTCGACGGGATTCGTCAGTGTCAGCGCGAGCATCACGCGCTCGAGCGGGTAGTCGGCGAATGCCGCTACGACGGCCATCACGAGGCCGTCGTACACGATCGCGCAGAGCATCCATACGCCGATCGCGAAGCCCAATCCCTTCAGCCGGTCTTCACACCACAGCGCGATGCAGAAGGCAACGCCCGTGAAGATCATCGTCAAGGCCGCACCCGCGCCGAGCAGCGCCGCGAGCATCGCGCGTTGCGTGGGGTCGTCGAAGCCGTGCACCACGAATGGTGCGCACACGCCGATGAGGAGCGCGGACACGAGCGGGACGCTCAGCCCCAGATACAGTCCAAAGAACAGTCGCCGCCGATCCACCGGCTGTGCGAGCAGCAGCTCGATGAATTCGCGGGCGCTGTACAGGTAGACGGTGGCGAACGCGATCGTGACGAGGGGCACAACATACAGCACGATGCTGGCGATACTCAGGATCGCGCGCGCATCGCCGCCGGCGAAGCGAAGCAACCCCTCGGTAACGGCGAGGAAGAAAACGCCGTACACGGCGAGCCACCGGCTTCTCAGCACGTCGCGCGCCTGATAGCGTGCGACTCGCAGCACGACCGCCGAGAATCGTACGTGCGCCGCGGTGCTCGCGGGAGCGGAAGCCGCCGAGACCGAGACGCTCATCTCGCCGGCGCTCATGCGGCGGCCTCGCGAAGCATGAGGCGCGCGATCGCACGTTCGAGGTTCGTCTCACCCATGGCCGTCTTGAGATGGTCGAGCGCGCCGCTGTAGCGCACGACGCCGTCGGTCAGGTAGATCACGTCGTCGGTCAGCTCTTCCACTTCGCTCATGATGTGCGACGTCAGCAACACAGTACGTCCGTTCGCGCGCTCGCGACGGATGCGCGCCTTGAGGATGCCGGATGACACCGGATCGAGGCCCGCGGTGGGTTCGTCGAGCACATACAGCTCCGGGGAGAACAGAAACGCCGCTATGGCATTTACCTTCTGCCGAGTACCGCCTGAAAGCACGCGGAGCTGTTTGCGCAGCTCGCCTTCAATCCCGAACTCCGCGACGAGCTCCTCGTTCACGGACGCGCCGCCACGAAGGTTACGCAGCAGGTGGATGAGCTCCGCGCCCGTCATGTGCTCGGGAAAACGAGCGAGCTGTGGCATGTATCCGATGCGTGCGCGGTACGCATGGTCGTCACCGATCTTCGCGCCATCGAACGTGAGCGTGCCGGAATCCGGGCGCGCCAGGCCGAGGACGGACTTGATGAAGGTCGTCTTGCCTGCGCCGTTGGGCCCGACGATGGCCGTCACGCGGCCTCGCGCGATGCTAAGATCCACGCCACGCAGCACCTCGCCGGCGCCGAATCGTTTGCGCAGTCCACGGGCCTCGATCATGGCACCCTCTTCATGGCAGGGCGCGCATCAGCCAGCGTTGCCGGCGTCAGGGCCGGCAGCACGCGCTCGGCCACATCGAGTAGCTCGACGAATCCGCTACGAAGCAGGATGAGCGCCGGCTCGTGGTGCTCGACGATCATCGAGAAGAGCCGTACAGGGCGGAAGGGCACGTCGCCGATTCCGTCTCGATTGAGGTCATATCCGCGATAGGCATCCCAGTAGTTGCCCGAGAGAACAGTGGAGGGATCGCGACTGTTCGATGCCATGTCGAAGGTGTTGGCGATGAAGTTGTTGCGCGTCATCGAGCCGTCACCGGTGCTCGCGTCGAGCTTGACGGCCCATCCGTTTTCGATGAAATCATTGCGGTCGGCCACCAGGCGATTGGCACCGTCGGCAACGAGCCCCGTGGTGTTGCGATAGAACACGTTGTGCTCGAGGCGCGCGTCGCTGATCTCCTTGAG
>JANYIN010000060.1 GCA_025362035.1 Gemmatimonadaceae bacterium
CAGTTCGGGAACCGGTACTTCCGCTGCTGGGACAAGCGCGGGCACGGCTATCTGGATCTGAAGGGCGCGATCGCCAAGTCCTGCGACGTTTACTTCTATCAACTCGGCCTGAAGCTGGGCATTGCCAGACTGATTGCGGGCGGCGTGGGGATCGGCTTTCAGAGCAAGGCCGGCATCGATCTGCCCGAGGAAAAACGTCCGCGGTTTCCGCTCAATACCGAATATTTCGACCGGAAGTACGGTAAGGGAAAGTGGTCCAACTCGATCGTGCTCAGCATGGCCATCGGGCAGGGCGACAATTCCCAGACCATCCTGAACATGGCGCGGTTCTACTCGGCACTCGCCACCGACGGCAAGGCGGCGCGCCCGCAGATTCGCGCCGGCGCGCCGGAGCGTGTCCGGGTGGTGCAGTTGAACGACGATCAGATGCAGCAGATGCGGGAAGCGCTGGTGGGCGTGGTGACGAGCGGAACGGCGGCCGCCTCCGCCATCAAGGGCGTGCAGCTGGCGGGAAAGACGGGGACGGCGCAGAGCGGCACGCTCGACCCGGCCACGGGTAAGGAACTCAATCATGCGTGGTTCGTCGGGTTCGCGCCGGCCAACAAGGCCTCCATCGTGGTGGCGGTAATGATCGAGTTCGGCGGACACGGCACGCGCGCGGCGGCAATCGCCTCGAAGATCATCCAGGCCTACCTGCACGTCACTCCGGTGGTGGACATGTCGGTGGACGGCTGATGGCCACTCGCCGTTTTCCAATCGACTGGCCCCTGGTCATTGTCGGGCTGCTGTTGTCCGTGTACGGCATCTCCATCGTCTACTCGGCGGGACAGACCGACGTGATGACCGGCGTGGCCCGTCTGTGGCGCAACCAGCTCATCTGGTTCTGCGTGTCGATGATGGCGGCGTACTTCGTGAGCCGCTTCTCCGTGCGCATGCTGGACTGGCTGGTCTGGCCCATGTACGGCGTCACGATCGGCGTGCTGCTCCTCCTGCTGGTGGTGGGACGCGGCGCGGGCACGGCCGCCAGCTCGAAGAGCTGGCTGGCCATTGGCAGTGTGCGGATCGGGCAGCCCGCGGAGATCGCCAAGATCACCGTCGTCATGGCCATCGCCAAGGTGCTGTCCGCCATGAAGGAGCCGCCTCGATCGCTGCTGGAGTTGTGGAAACCGGCGCTGGTGGTCGGCCTCCCGTGGGCGTTGATCATGAAGCAGCCGGACCTGGGCACCGGCATCGTGTTCGTCGGTTTCGCGTTCGCGATGCTCTTCTGGGCCGGCGTGTCGTGGCCGCTCCTGGTGCTGGTGGCCAGCCCTGTGGTCAGCCTGGTACTGGCCTTCAGCGTGCCGCTGTGGGGCGCGTGGTTCATGCTCTTGATCGCCCTCATCCTCTGGTACAAGCCGTACCTGTACGAGGGCATTTTTCTCACAGTCGTGAACGTGGTGTTCGGCGTCGTGTCTCCCATCGTCTGGGAGAAGCTCGCGCCGTATCAGCAGAAGCGGTTGCTCGTATTCCTCGATCCGAACATCGATCGACGGCTGTCGGGCTATCACGTCATTCAGTCGCAGATCGCCATCGGATCCGGCGGGTGGTTCGGGAAGGGGTTCACGCTCGGCACGCAGAAGCGGCTCGCCTTCCTGCCGGCCCAACACACCGACTTCATCTTTGCCGTCGTCGGCGAGGAACTCGGTTTCTTCGGCGTGCTGCTCGCGATCACGCTGTTCGCCCTGCTGTTCATGCGCGTCACCAAGATCGCGGAACGGGCCAACGATTCGTTCAGCAGCCTCGTGGCGTTTGGGCTGCTCGCCAGCTGGTTCGTGCACGTGCTCGAGAACATGGGAATGACGTTGAACCTCGCGCCGATTACCGGCATTCCGCTTCCGTTCTTCAGCTACGGCGGCAGCTTCATGCTGGCCAGCTGGGTGGCCATCGGCATACTGCTGCGGATCTCGGCGGAAGGACGCGCAGGCCGCAACGGCCCCTTTGCCATCTGAGCCATCCGAGCAGGGTGCCGGTTCTCGTCAATCCCTTGCCCGCGTCACGGACCCCGGTCACATTGTCCCTCTATGGCATCCTGGTTCCGTAAGGAAAAGAAGCCGCGTCAGCCCCGGCGGGAGCGTCTCGAAATTCCCGCCGACGTCTGGGAAAAGTGCGAGGCGTGCGGACACACGGACATCCGTGAGAATTTCGTCCGCAACTTCAACGTGTGTCCGCACTGCGACTTCCATCGCCGCATCCGGGCGAGCGACTACTGCAACATCCTCCTCGACGATGGATCGATGGAGGAGTTGGAGCTCGACCTGCGGTCCACCGACTCGCTCGGCTTTCCGGAATATCCCGCGCGCCTGAAGAAGGCGACCACGAATGCGGGGGAAGGCGACGCGCTGCTGGCCGCGGCTGGAACGATGGAAGAGCTGCCCATCAGCCTTGGCGTCATGGACTTCTCGTTCATGGGCGGGTCGATGGGTTCAGTGGTCGGCGAAAAGATCGCGCGGCTTGGGCAGCGGTCGCTCGAGCGAAAGCATCCACTCATCGTCGTCTGTGCCTCGGGCGGGGCGCGCATGCAGGAAGGCGTGCTGTCGCTGATGCAGATGGCCAAGGTCAGCGCGGTCCTTGCACAGTTGGCCGAGCGCCGCATCCCGTATATCGCCATCCTGACCAACCCCACCACGGGTGGTGTGAGCGCCAGTTATGCGATGCTCGGCGACGCCATCGTGGCGGAGCCCGGCGCGGTGATCGGGTTTGCCGGCCCACGGGTCATCAAGCAGACCCTTGGACAGGATCTGCCGGAGGGATTCCAGACGGCGGAGTTCCTGTTGGACCACGGCATGCTGGATCAGGTCGTGCACCGGCGGGACCTGAAGCACACCATGAGCCGGCTCCTTCGCCACATGAGTGGCAAGCCGTCCGCTACGGGGTGGACGTCGCCCTGACCACGTACCAGGCTGCGCTGGACTACCTGTTCGCGCGCACCACGGGCACGTTCAAGTTCGGGCTGGAACGCACGCGCGCACTACTCACTGAGCTGGGCGAGCCGCAGCGACAGTATCCGGTGTTGCACGTGGCGGGCACCAACGGAAAGGGAAGCTCGGTGGCCACAGCGGAGGCACTGCTGCGCGCCGGGGGATTGCGGGTTGCCCGCTATACGTCGCCGCACCTGGTGCACTTTCCCGAGCGGATTGCCGTCAATGGCGAGCCCATCGCGGAGGACGCCATCGTGGACTTCGTGCGCGAGTACACGCCCGCGGTGGAACGGCTGGGCGCGTCGTTCTTCGAGGCGACCACGGCGCTGGCCCTCTTGCACTTCGCCACACAGCACGTGGATGTGGCGCTCATCGAAACGGGGCTTGGCGGTCGTCTGGATTCCACGAACGTCGTGCTGCCGCGTGCTGCCGGTGTTACGTCGATCGGTTACGACCATATGGAATATCTAGGCTCCACGCTCCAGGCGATTGCCGCGGAAAAGGCGGGCATCTTCAAGCCCGGCGTGCCGGCGGTCATCGGGGAGCCGGATCTGGAGGTGCGCAGCTGGCTCGCGCGCGATGCGCGCGCCGCCGGGGCGTCCAGCGTGCACGTGGTGGCCGAGGAGATGACGGTGTCCGATCTGCGCGTCGGCGTCGCGGGAACACGATTCCGTCTGATCGCACTGGGCGAAGACGAGGTCGTGGAAACGCCACTGGTCGGTCGCCATCAGGCCAGCAACTTTGCCTTTACGCTGGCATTGCTGCAAGCGGCGGGCGAACCGTTTCGCGTCACGCTTCGCCAAGCCGCGGCCGCCGTCGCATCGGTGCGGCTCCCTGGGCGTTTTCAGCACGTGGGCCCGTGGATCTTCGACGTCGCGCACAACGCCGATGGCGCGCGGACGCTCGCCGCCAGCCTCGCGAGCGTCGCGCCTGCCCGTCCTCTTGTTGCAGTCCTGTGTGTGCTGGGCGACAAGGACTGGCGGGCGATGATGAACGTGCTGGCGCCGGTGGTGGACACGTTCGTGCTCACTGACGCGCCCACGGCGCCGCGGTTGCGTGCGTGGTCATTGGACGAGGCACGGACGCACGCCGAGTCGCACGGCTATCGCGCGGACGTCGTCGCGGATTTCGACGACGCATTGCGTCACGCCGAGCGCGCCGGTGCAACGATACTCGTGACGGGATCATTTCACACGGTGGGCGACGCGATGGCGCGGTTGCAGGTGTCTCCGCTCACAGGCTAACTTTCCTGGATGTTCAAGAGCACGTTACCCGGCTTTCGCGATTTCTATCCCCAGGAGCTGGCGGAACGCGCGTTCATCATGGAGACATGGCGAGCCGTGGCCCGCCGATATGCGTTCGTGGAGTACGACGGGCCTCCGCTGGAGCCGCTGGAGCTGTACACGAAGAAGAGCGGCGAGGAAATCGTGGGCCAGCTTTACAACTTCGTGGACAAGGGCGGTCGAGAGGTGGCCCTTCGCCCCGAGATGACTCCAACGGTGGCTCGCATGGTGGCCGCACGCGCGAATGCGCTGCGGAAACCCGTGCGCTGGTTCTCGATGCCGCAGCTGTTCCGCTTCGAGCGGCAGCAAAAGGGGCGACTGAAGGAACACTTTCAGCTCAACGTGGACATCTTCGGGTCCACGGACGTGGCGGCGGACGCGGAGCTCGTGGCGTGCGCGGTGGACATCATGCGCGCGTTCGGCCTCACGTCTAGCGATGTGGTGGTGCGCGTGTCGGACCGTCGCCTGCTGCAGGGCTATCTCGAAGCGCTCGGCGTCGCGCCGCACGTGGTGCCTGATGTGTATCCAGTAATCGACAAGCTGGCGCGCACACCCGCCGACCTCTCGCGCGAGAAGCTGCAGGCACTCGGCATCGGCGGAGACGCTGCCAATCGCATCATGGATATTGCGTCGGTCCCTTTTGCGGACGTGAAGGCGAGCCTGGCGGGCCGTGCGGAGGAGCCGCTGGCGCTGGAGTTCGAGCGCTTCCTGTCGTTCGTCCCCGCGCTGCTGGGCGGCGACGCCTCCTGGTTGCGGCTCGACCTGTCCATCGTACGCGGACTGGCCTACTACACCGGCATCGTCTTCGAGCTGTTCGACCGGTCGGGCGAGTTCCGCGCTATCTGCGGCGGTGGTCGCTACGACACGCTGCTGCAGTCGCTGGGCGGAGCCGATATGCCCGCGCTGGGGTTCGGCATGGGTGACGTGGTGTTGGGCGAACTCCTGCGCTCCAAAGGCCTGATGCAGCCGTCGGATATGACGGCCGAGTACTGGATTGCCGCGGACGAAGCCACACCGCTGGAGCAGGTCATGTCGGAGGTGGCTCGGCTCCGCGCGGCCGGGCACTCGGTGGAGTTTGCGCTCCGGCCGCAGTCGGTGAACAAGCAGAAGAAGGCCGCGCAGGCAAGCGGCGCACGGCAATTCGTGACACTCTCGAACGGCGACGCATCGAATGGCTGACGACAAGAAGCTCACTCCACGCGCCACGGACTTCAGCGCCTGGTACAACGAAGTCGTGCTCCGCAGTGAGCTCGCGGACTATTCGCCCGTGAAGGGCTGCATGGTGATCCGCCCGAACGGCTACGGCATCTGGGAGCGCATGCAGCGTCAGCTGGATGACATGTTCAAGGCGACCGGACATCAGAACGCCTACTTCCCGCTGCTCATCCCCGAGTCCTTCCTCCACAAGGAAGCGGAGCACGTGGAAGGCTTCGCACCGGAGGCGGCGGTGGTCACCCATGGTGGGGGCAAGAAGCTCGACGAGCCGCTCATCATCCGCCCCACGTCCGAGACGATCATCAACTCGATGTTCGCCAAGTGGGTGCAGAGCTATCGTGACCTGCCGCTGCTCATCAACCAGTGGGCGAACGTGGTGCGCTGGGAAATGCGCACGCGTCTGTTCCTGCGCACCACCGAGTTCCTCTGGCAGGAAGGGCATACCGCGCACACCACGCACGACGAAGCCGAAGAGGAAGCGCGCCGGATGCTCGGCGTCTACCGCGACTTCATGGAAGGTTACATCGCGATGCCGGTGATCACCGGCCGCAAGACGAACGCGGAGAAGTTCGCCGGCGCGCTGCGCACCTACTCCTGCGAAGCGATGATGCAGGACAACAAGGCGCTCCAGGCGGGAACGTCGCACAATCTCGGTCAGAACTTTGCCAGGGCGTTCGATCTCAAGTACCAGAGCGAGGAAGGCACCACGGAGTTCGCGTGGAACACCAGCTGGGGCGTGTCCACGCGCATGGTGGGCGGGCTCGTGATGACGCACGGCGACGACAACGGCCTGCGCGTGCCACCTCTGCTGGCGCCCATCGAAATGGTGATCGTGCCGATCTACAAGACGGACGAGGAGCGCGCGCTGGTGCTCGGGGCGGCGGATCGCATCGCCAAGTCGCTCGGTGCCTGGGACCTGCGGGAGTCGGCGCGGCTGCGCATCCACATCGATGCACGGCAGGGCATCAAGCCAGGCGCGAAATACTACGAGTGGGAGTTGCGCGGCATTCCGCTGCGCCTGGAGCTCGGCCCCCGCGACCTGGCCGCGAATCAGGGCGTCCTGGTCCGTCGCGACACCAGGGCCAAGCGGCCCGTGTCGCTCAACACGCTCGGCGAGGACGTAGCCGACACCTTGTCCGCCATGCAGCGTGACATGCTTGCCGCCGCCCTGGACCGACGCGAAGCCAACAGCGTGCGGCAGCACATCTCGTACGACGCGTTCCGCGAGCTCATGGACGGGCAGGGTGGGTTCGTCTATGCCGGGTGGTGTGGTGATGCGGCGTGCGAGGCCGCGATCAAGGAGGAGACCAAGGCAACGATACGCTGCCTTCCCGACGAGGAGTTTCGCTCCGCGGAGGCACCGACCTCGTGCCTCAAGTGCGGTCGCGCTGCCAGCGACGAGGCCCTGTGGGCGAAAGCGTACTAGCGTCGGGGGTCGCGCGCGTAGGTGGAGTGCTCTACTGCGAGGGCGTGGCACTCGAGCGGATCGCCGACGAGGTGGGCACCCCGACGTACGTGTACAGCGCCGCGGTCATTCGCGATCGGTATGCGCGACTCGACGCGGCGCTGTCAGCCGTGCCGCACCGCATCCACTACACGTTGAAGGCGAACTCCAATCGCGCCGTGCTCCGGGTGTTGCGCCACATGAACGCGGGCGTGGACGTCGTTTCCGGCGGGGAGTTGTATCGCGCGCTGAAGGCGGGATTCGTCGGCGCCGACGTCTTGTTCGGCGGCGTCGGCAAAACCGAAGTGGAGTTGCGCCAGGCGCTGGAAGCGGGCGTACTGCTCATCAATGTCGAGTCGGAGGCCGAGTTGCGGCTGCTGGACCGCATCGCGGGGGAGCTCGGTGTCGTGGCGCCCATGGGCATCCGCGTCAATCCGGAAGTCAGCGTGGACAGCGCTCACCGTTACATCAAGACCGGCGAGAAGGGTGCGAAGTTCGGCGTTCCGCTCGACGAGGTGCTTGCCGTGGCTCGTGTCGCCGCCACGCTCCCGAACATCGATCTGCTCGCCCTCGACATGCACATCGGGTCGCAGCTCTTTCGTGTGGACGGCTATGTAGACGGCACCGATCGGTTGATCGACTTGGTCGATCAACTGCGGCGGGAGGGAATCGACACGCTGATGTATCTGGATATCGGCGGAGGATTGGGCGTGAGCTATGACGCGGAAGAGTCGCCGAGTCTGGAGCTGTTTGCCGAGTCGATCGTGCCGCGAGTCCAGCGGACGGGGCTCACGTTGCTCATGGAGCCCGGCCGCTTCATCGTCGGCAACGCGGGGATACTGCTCACCAGGGTGCTGTATCGAAAGCGTACCGGAGGACGTGACTTTCTCATCGGTGACGCGGGAATGACCGAGCTGCTGCGGCCGTCGCATTACGACGCCTATCATCGCATCGAAGCGGTGCACGCCGCTCACGCGCAGATGACGGCGGACGTCGTCGGCCCGGTTTGTGAGAGCGGCGACTTTCTGGCGCTCGACCGAACGATGGACGAAGCCAACGCCGGGGACCTGCTGGCCGTCCATGATGTGGGGGCGTACGGCTATGTGATGGCGTCCAACTACAACACGCGCCCCCGAGGCGCGGAAGTCCTGGTGGACGGCGACCAGTTTGCCGTGGTCACCGCGCGCGAACGGTACGAGGATCTCGTTCATCTCGAGCGGGATGACCCAGACTGGAGGGACGGCTGATGCGCGTTGGACTCATGGCCGACAGTCACGACCGGATTCCGGCCATGGCGGAATTCGTGCGACTCATGCAGGAAGCGGGCGTCTCGATGCTCATTCATGCCGGTGACTACTGCGCGCCGTTTGCGCTGCGTCCCATCGAGGAGGCGAACATGTCGCTGGCCGGCGTATTCGGCCGCAACGACGGCGACACGCAGGGCCTGCTCGCGAAGGCGACCGCCGGGTTCGGTGCGGAAATCTTTGAAGGGCCGCACAGCTTCGAGCTCGAAGGCAACCGCATCCTGCTCGTGCACGACATCGCCGACGTCCAGCCTCGCAGCATCGACGCCCACGGCATCGTGGTGCACGGGTTCACGCACCAGCAGGAGATGAAGACGCGTGGCGACACGCTCATCGTCAATCCTGGAGAAGCGTGCGGCTGGCTGTTCGGCACGCCCAAGGCCGCCATTCTCGACCTGGATTCGAAGAAGGTGGAGTTCATCAGCCTCGACCCCGCGCACTGGACGACATGACGGCGCTCAGCCGCATCCTCATCATCGACTACGGTTCGCAGTACACGCAGCTCATCGCCCGCCGCGTGCGCGAAGCGAGAGTCTATTCCGAGATACACCCACCCACGCGCGACGCCGCATGGATCCGGGAGTGGAACCCGGCCGGAATCATCTTCAGTGGCGGTCCGAACTCGGTGTACGGCGAGAACGCGCCCCTGGCCGATCCCGCAGTGCTCGACATCGCGCCGGTGCTGGGCGTGTGCTATGGCATGCAGATGATTGCGTACCTGCTCGGCGCCGAGGTCGCGCGCGGCGGCCAGCGGCAGTATGGGCGCGACGATATCCGTCCAATTCGCGACAGCGTGCTCTTTCACGGATTCGATCCCGCGGAGAATACCACGGTGTGGATGAGCCACGGCGATCACATCGACGCGCCGCCGGCTGGCTTTCGCGTCACCGCCGCGAGCGCCGGCAACCCCATCGCCGCGTTCGAGCACGAGTCGCGCGCTATATACGGCGTGCAGTTCCACCCCGAGGTGGCGCACACCGCGCGCGGCAGCGAGATCATCGCGAATTTCCTGTTCGAAGTGTGCGGCGCAAAGCCCACGTGGACGCCAGGCGCGTTCATCCAGGATGAGATTGCGAAGATCCGGGCACTGGTGGGTGACGCGCAGGTGATCTGCGGCTTGTCAGGAGGAGTGGACTCGTCCGTTGCGGCTGCGCTGGTGCACCGCGCGATCGGCAACCAGCTCACGTGCGTGTTCGTCGACACCGGCCTGCTGCGACTGCACGAACGCGAGCAGGTGCAGCAGACCATGGGACGGCATCTCGGGATAACGCTCGTGACGATGGACGCGTCGGAGCGCTTTCTCGACGCGCTGCGCGACGTGTCCGATCCAGAGGCCAAACGGCGCGCCATCGGTCACACCTTCATCGACGTGTTCGAGGCGGCCACGGCACAGGCGGGCACGAACGCGAAGTTCCTGGTGCAGGGCACACTGTACCCCGATGTGATCGAGAGCTCGTCCCCAACAGGCGGCGCGTCCGTGACCATCAAGACGCATCACAACGTGGGCGGCTTGAAGCCCGGCATGCAGTTCGCGCTCATCGAGCCACTCCGCGAACTGTTCAAGGACGAGGTGCGGAACGTCGGTCGCGAGCTTGGACTGCCCGAAGAAATGGTCGGGCGACATCCGTTCCCAGGTCCTGGCCTCGCCATTCGCGTGCTCGGCCCCGTGAGCGAGCCCGCGCTGCACGTGCTGCGCCTTGCGGACTCCATCTATCTGGATGAGATTCGGAAGGCGGGCCTGTACGACGAGATCTGGCAGGCGTTCGCCGTCCTGTTGCCGGTGCGGAGCGTGGGCGTCATGGGCGACGAACGGACCTACGACAACGTCGTTGCCTTGCGCGCCGTCACCAGCACCGACGGCATGACCGCGGACTGGTATCCCTTCCCGCACGACGTCATGGCGCGGATCAGCAATCGCATCATCAGAGAGGTGGACGGAGTGAATCGCGTCGTCTACGACGTGAGCTCCAAGCCGCCCGCCACCATCGAGTGGGAGTGACCATCCCGGAACGCCGCACCGCGGCGCTACGGAGGGCCGGAGATGGCGGCTTCACACCACCGACGTCGGTGGCGGCATCCAATCCATGCTTGAATTGTGGTACGAACATTCAACTGTCGTACTGTCCCGAGTGCGGCCAGCGCGACATCGATGAAGATCCCAATCTTCGGGAGTTCGTCCACGAGCTGGCCGAGGAGTTTCTCCACTGGGATGGGAAGCTGGCGACGACCTTCCGGACGCTCGTCACCAAACCCGGCGCGCTCACCGTGGAGTATCTCGCTGGGCGCCGCATGCGATATGTGTCGCCACTGCGCGTGTACCTCACCTGCAGTGTGCTGTTCTTCTTCCTCGGCGCCATCGCGCCCAAGCCCTTCGTGCTCGATCGCTCGGGACATCAGGTGGAGCGCGGCATCGTTCAGATCGGGCAGGCGAGCCCGAAGGATCTTGCGGACATCGATTCGCAGGCTCGCGCGAGCACCCTGCTCAAGCGCATCTGGTTGACCCATCTGGCCCGCTCGCTGCGCGAACCGGACCACCTGCAGCGGACCACGCTGTCGGCCATCCCCAAGGCGATGTTCGTGCTGGTCCCGCTCTTCGCGGCGCTGATCGGCGTGATGTACCGCGACAGACGGCGGAAATACCCGCAACACCTGGCCTTCGCGCTCCACGTGCACGCAGCGCTCTTTCTGGCGCTCACCGTGTTGCTGGTGGGACGGTTCATGCAGTCGGCCGCCGCCTCCACGTTCTACCAGGTGGCGGTGCTGGTTCCTCTCGCCGTCTACGTGGTGCGTGCCGCGCGCACGGTGTACCAGGGCACCACCGCACAAACCATCTGGCGCGTGTCGGTGGCGTGCACCATGTACTTCGTGGCGTTCGTGGCGCTGCTCGTGCTGCTGTTCGGACTGATCGTCCTTTCGTACTGACGCGCTAGACGCCCTTTTCGCGAAGCAAGTCCAGGAACTGCGTCGGTTCCGTGAGGGCCAGCAGGCGTTGCGGTACGTCGGCTTCCTTGGAGAACTGGGCGATCTTGCCCAGCACCGGCAGGTACTGATTGGACACTTCCAGCGGTGGCGCGACGATGAGGAAGAAGAAGTTCACCGGCTTCTCGTCGATCGCCTTGAAGTCCATGCCGCGAGACTTCCTGCCGAAGGCCACGCGCAGCTTGTTCACCACCAGCGATCGACAGTGCGGGATGGCGATGCCGCGGCCGATGCCCGTGGAGCCGAGATTCTCCCGCCGTTTGAGCATCTTGTAGAGCATCCCGTCCGACTTTTCGTCGAGGCGGAGCAGACCGATGAGCTCCTTGAGGACGTCGTCCTTCGTCTCGCCGTCGAGCTCGAGCTTGATTGCGTCTTCGCTGAAAAACTCGCGCAGTTCCATGCTTGCTGGACCCTTGCTTGGGCAATGCCTGAGGCCGCGGTCGCGGCGGATCGTATTGGTCGAACCACGGAACGTACCCGCTCGCGACGGGACTTGTCAAACCCAATCGTTGCTTCGACTTCCACGCCTCGGTAACTTTCCACGATGCGCTTTCCGTTTCCGCTCGACGTTCAGGTGCCGCTCTATCTCGCGCCCATGGCGGGCGTGTCGGAATCCCCATTCCGGCAACTCTGCCACGAGCACGGCGCCGACGTGGTGGTCACGGAGTTCCTGTCGGCCGAAGGCATCCGTCGCGAGAACGAAGCGACGATCCAGAAGCTGTCCTTCGGGCCCGGCGAACGGCCCATCGGCGTGCAGATCTTCGGCGCCGATCCCGAAGCCATGGGCGAGGCTGCCCGGTTCGTCTCCGACGTCTTCCAGCCCGAGTTCATCGACATCAACTTCGGCTGTCCCGTCAAGAAAGTCGTGCGACGGAACGGCGGATCCGGCTGCCTCCGCGATCTGGATCTCGTACAGCAGGTGATCCGTAGCGTCGTGTCCGCCACGCACCTGCCGGTCACGTGCAAGATCCGCAGTGGGTGGAACGAAGAGATGCGCGACCCCGTCATCATCGGTCTCCGGTGTCAGGATGCCGGGGTGCGCGTCCTCGCGCTGCACCCGCGCACGCGCACGCAGATGTACTCGGGCCATGCGCATTGGGACGAGATCGCTGCGCTGGTGCAGGCGCTGGCGATTCCAGTGATCGGCAACGGCGACATCAAGACGGCGCAGGACGCATTCAGGATGCGTCAGGAAACGGGCTGTGCGG
>JANYIN010000067.1 GCA_025362035.1 Gemmatimonadaceae bacterium
GTGCCACGTATTACGCCGCTGCAGGCGGAGAGTTTCGCGATCAGCACGTCATCCGTAACCGAATATGCCCAGAATCAGGCAATATCGTTCAACCGGTGCATGTCGATCGCGCCGCTGCTCGTGCTGCGGCCCGTCAAGAACCGCCGCACATAGCCCATTTGACCCAGATGAAACGCGAGGTGAACGGACAGATGGTGCAGAAAGAGTCCAGCTGGCAGCCTCAGGCCGCCCAGGACGTCGGGATAGGGCTCGAGGAGCCCGGCGTCGTCACGTCCGCCTAGCGTCGCGTCCACCACCTGAATGGTCGTCGCGATCTCCGTGATCAGCGCCTCACGCGGGATGTCGCGCAGGCTGAACTCGAGCTGGCGCTGGCGCACGTAGTTCGTCCCTCCCAGCACCGTACCCACGAAGTACTGGAGGTTTCCGCAGAGGTGCAGCGTCAACGTGCCGGCCGAATTCGTCACGCCCGGCGGGGCGGTCCACACAAGCGCGTCATCGGGAAAGAGCTCGAGCTCCGTGCCGACTGACGTCAAGTCGCGTACGAGCAGCCGCCGGAGCCAATCGGTATGTGCGGTCATCCCGACAAAATCGCTGGAATGCCCGAGCCACGCAACGGGCGGAGGGTGACTTCCGGCTTGCGCTGCAATGCCGTGACGACGATGACTTCACCCCGACTATTCTCTCGTGAGTGCACGGCGTGCGCGCATGCGCACGGACAATCAGCGCGATGTCGATCTCCCGCGGCGATTTCGGCGTGCGTCGGGCCGCTCCGTTCACTCCTTCACGCGCGGGAACACGAACTCGCCACTTGGATCCCGCTGGCGCATCGCCGTGACCTGCCCGTCCTTCACGTCGAACGAGATCACCGCGTCCGGGAACTTGGCGAGGCGGAACTGCTGCGGGCGCCACGGTTGCAGCTCGACGTCCGGGCTTCCCGGCAGCACGAGCCCGACGCCGGGCCGGTAGAGGACATTCACCGTGGCACCTGACGGCGCCTTGTACTTCCCCGCGTACTTCCGCTGCGTCGCCTCGGCCACGAGCGCCGGTGGCACGCGCCGCGTGAACGTCACCGCCGACTCGTCCAGCGAGAGCTCCGCGGCGTCGATCTCGCCCAGCGGACTGGTGCGGAAGACCACCGACCACTTGCCGTATCGCTCGTCGTCGGGCGTATCGAATCGGTCGTAGTGGAAGTGCGACAGTGGGAGCTTGATGCCATGCATGTCGAACATGAGGCCCGTGTCGGCGCGCGTGATGGTGAGCACGCCGTACGCCGGATGTTCGTACTCGCCGAGGTAGTCGTCGATGCGATGCGAGGGTTGCGTATTCAGGACGCGGCCGGCGCTCGCGGTGGCGCGGGACTGCGTGGCTGCGGCCTTGTTCTTCAGCCGGATGGCGTTGCTGCGGTCGGCCCACCCCGTGCGGCTCATGCCGAGGAGGCGCTCGTAGATCTCGTACGTCAGCGCATTGTACAGCGGCTGGGCGTGGTCGCCCACGACAAGGACGATGACGCCGATCGAGTCGTTCGGCATCGTCGAGACCTGTGAGTGGAACCCGGGCAGGTCGCCGCCGTGATAGGCGAAAAAGTGACCGCGGTACGACGCCGTCCACCGGCCCATACCATAGGCGGAATTGAGCAGCTCCGTCCAGCCGAACTCCTGCATGCCGCTGTTCGGCATAGCCAGCGACGGCTGTAGGCTCTCCTGGATTGCCGATGCTGGAATCACCTGCGCACCGTGATACCTGCCCGCGTTCATGAGAGCAATCAGCCAGTGCGAGAGATCCTGCACGCTCGAGTTGATCGCGCCCGCCGGCGCAATGGCCCGTTCGGCGGTGTAGAAGGGCTGCTTGAACAGCACCGTGCTGTCGCGCTTCTCACTGTACGCCACGGCGTGCTCGGGGCTCTTGATGTTGTCCTCGATCGTCAACGTGGTATGCGCCATCTGAAGCGGGTCGAGCAGCCGTTCCTGGACGAACCGTTCCCACGTCTTGCCGCTCCGCTCCTCGATGGCGTAGCCAACCGCGGTGTACATCAGGTTGTTGTAGAGGAACGTCGTGCGGATGGGCGCCGACGGCTCGAGGTAGCGGAGGCGGTCCCAGAGTTCCTTGCGGGTGAACGGCGACTCGTACCACATGAGATCGTGGCGTGTCACCCCTGTACGGTGCGACAGCATGTCGCGGAGCGTGATTTCGCGATCGAGGTCGTCGTTGAAGAATCGGATATTTGGTACAGACCGCTTGATCGGCTCGTCCCACGCGAGCTTCCCATCGGCCACGAGCATGCCGGCCGCCATCACCGTGAACAGCTTGCTGTTCGAGGCGATTGGCTGCGTCGTCGTCGGCGTGTACGGAATTTTCCGTCCGTAATCGCGATAGCCGTATCCCTTTGCCCATACCAGTGAGTCGCGAACAACGATGCCGATCCCCAGTCCCGGCGCGTCCCAGTCCTTCATCGTCCTCTCCATGTAGCCGTCGAAGCCGCTCATGGCAGCGTTCACGTTCTTCGGCACCTGAGCGCGAGAGGACGTCGCACTTGCGAGGAGGGCGCCAGCGATGGCGCAATGACGAAGCAGTCCCATGGAGAACTCGCGTAAGGGGGCTCGGGAAGGCATCCCAATATGTCACCGTGGTTGCGGCGCCGGCCAGATGGTCTCGCCTACGCCTGCTTCTCGAGCGCCAACCGGATGCTGAAGCCGATGAACAGCGTACCCATCGCTCGGTCGAACAGCTTGACGACACGGCCCTGGCGCAGCACAGGGGCCAAGCGTTTCGCGGCGACTATGAGTGCGGAGAACCACAATACCGCCTGCACCGCGTGAATCATGGCGAAGAGAAGCATTAGTGCGCGTGGATTCGTTGCAGCGTGTGGAATGAACTGCGGCAGAAACGAGACGTAGAAGACGCCAACCTTGGGGTTCAGGAGATTCGTGAGGAAGCCTCTCGTGAACCACTTCGCGCCCGAAAGCTGCGGAGCGCTGAGTTTGTCCCTTCCATTTACCACAGCCGTCGAGGCAGACGAAAACTCGGTCCTCGGACGCAGCAGCATGCCCGCGCCGAGATACAGAAGATACGCAGCTCCCGTCCAGCGCACGATCTCATAGGCGAGAGCCGAGGCACGGATTAGCTCTGCCACTCCGAAGGCCGTCGCGCTCCCCCATGCCAATACGCCGGCTGCAATTCCGAGGGCTGCCATGGCAGCGCGCCGCTTGCCTTCGACCGTGGCGGCGCGAAGCACCAACGCCGTATCCAATCCCGGCGTCATCGTGGCGAGCGCAGCGGCGATTGAGAATGTCCAGATTGCGGTGACGGTATTCATGTGATCGGCGTCTTCACGCTCGTAGGGCCGGCAACCCGGCGTTGCTGCACCGCACCACCGACGACTTAATCGCCGCGCCGTCTGACTGCACATCCTAAACCAAACGAGAGTTCGTGGGAATCCACGAGACAGCGACGAGTTTGCACCGATGCTGGTGGCGCCCGTGCTCGCGATGAGCCACGGCGCGTTGATACGCTGGCTTGCCGCGCGGAGCTTCACAGAACAGACTCCGGCGTGACCTACGTTCCCGCGGTCCTATTGCACCGAATGCACGCTAGGCCAACGCGTTTCCGTGTCATCGACGATATGAAATTGCACAGAAGCTGGAAATGAAGATGTCAAGTCGCCCTCTTGCCCTCACGCTGGCCGTCGCAAGCGCCGTCTTGCTCCACCCCCAACTCGTCCACGCGCAGGACCGGTCTCAATCCCGCTCGATGGTGATGTCACCGTTAGGCATCGTCGCCAGCGAGAGCGTGTTGGCCTCACAAGTGGGCGTCTCCATCCTCGAGCGCGGCGGCAATGCCATCGACGCCGCCGTCGCCACGAACGCGATGATGGGCCTGGTGGCGCCGATGAACGATGGCATCGGCGGCGATCTCTTCGCGATCGTCTACGAAGCGAAAACGGGCAAGCTCTATGGCCTGAATGCGTCTGGCTGGGCACCGAAGGCGCTCACGGCGGACTACCTGCGCGGAAAGGGCATGACGTCGATGGCGCAGAAGGGCATTGACGCGGTGACCGTGCCTGGTACGGTGGACGGTTGGGACAAGCTGCTGAAGCGCTTTGGCAGGAAGCGCTTCACCGACGTCCTCGCGCCCGCCATCGCGTACGCCGTGGAAGGATTCGCCGTGGGAGAGGTGGTGAGTGCGTATTGGCGCGACAGCCAAAAGGTGCTGAGCGAAGACGAGCCCACCGCCAGGACCTTCCTCGTGAACGGACGCGCGCCAGCCGCGGGTGATCTGTTCAAGAATCCGGACCTCGCGTGGGCGTACACTCAGGTCGCGAAACGTGGACGCGACGCCTTCTACACGGGCGACATCGCGAAGAAGATTCTCGCTACCTCCGCGAGCCACGGCGGCACGATGGCCGCCGGTGACCTGGCCGACTTCTCGGCGGAATGGGTCGAGCCGGTCTCCACCACCTATCGCGGCTGGACGGTCACCGAGTTGCCGCCGAACGGGCAGGGCATCGCCGCGCTGGAGATGCTCAACATCATGGAGCAGTTCCCGCTCGCCGAGTATGGACACAACTCCGTACGCTCGCTGCACACGATGATCGAAGCAAAGAAACTCGCGTACGCGGACATGATCCACGTCAACGCCGATCCGCACTTCGCGAAAATCCCGGTCGAAGGGCTGCGCTCGAAGGACTTCGCGAAGACGCGCGCCGCGCTGATCGACGCCGGTACCGCCAACTGCAACGTCGAATCGGGGATGCCGCCGGGCACGGACAACGGCACCACGTACCTGAGCGTCGTCGATCGCGACGGCAACATGGTGTCGCTCATTCAGAGCAACTACGCAACCGTGGGCTTCGGCTCGGGGCTCGCCGTTGGCGGCGGGGGGTTCGCGCTGCAGAATCGCGGCGGCTTGTTTTCGCTGGAACCGGGACATCCCAATGTGCTCGCCGGCCGAAAGCGCCCGGTGCACACGATCATCCCGGCGTTCATGCAGAAGGGAGACGTCCGCGTCGCCTTCGGCATCATGGGCGGCTGGAATCAGTCGCAGGCGCACGCGCAGTTCGTGTCCAACGTGGTGGACTTCGGCATGAACATTCAGGGCGCTCTGGACGCCGCGCGTTTCTCGAAGGAGACGTTTCCGGGCTGCGATGTGAACGTCGAGGCGCGCATTCCGGAGGCGGTTCGCAACGCGCTGACGCAGATGGGGCATCAGATCGTCCTGCGCGGCGACTATTCCTCCACGCGCATGGGCTCGGGACAGGCGGTGATGCGCGACGTCACCACGAGGATGAATGCCGGCGCGTCCGACCCGCGAAAGGACGGCGCGGCCGTGATGGAACTGTCGCGCACCGTGAAGTTACCAAGGTGATGTCCGACGACGACGCGGCCGTGGTGCAGCGCTTCTACGCCGCCTTCGCGCAGCGGGACCATCGCAGCATGGCCGCGTGCTACGCGCCGAACGCCGCGTTCTCGGATCCGGTTTTCCCGTCACTTCGAGGTTCGACCATCGGCGCCATGTGGCGGATGCTGTGCGAGCGCGGTACCGACCTACGCGTGGAATGCGGCAAGGTGTCGTGTGCCGGCAATCGCTGCCGCACAACCTGGAACGCGTGGTACACCTTCAGCGGCACGGGCCGCAAGGTGCACAACATCGTGTCCGCGTCCTTCGTGATCGACAACGGCCTCATCGCGCGGCACGACGACGTGTTCGACCTGTATCGCTGGTCCCGGCAAGCGCTGGGGCTCGAGGGTGTGCTATTGGGCTGGTCGCCCCTCATGCAGCGGGCCATCCGGAGCCGGGCCGCGCGACAGCTGGGGCACTATCAAGCGCAACTCAACGCTGGCGGGTAGACATGGAGTCGAACCGAGGAGGCGCAATGACACTGGAATTTCCTGGCGCTGTTCCTGAAATACCGGTCAGCCATATCGACAAGGCCGCGGCATATTACAAGACCAACTTGGGTTTCAGATTGGATTGGAGCGACGAGACGCTCGGTCTGGCGGGGATCTCACGGGGGAATTGCAGGCTGTTCCTGGCGACCCCGGACTATCGGAAGCAGTACGCGAACGTTGGTCCCGTCATGACCTGGCTCAATTTCGGAAGCAAGGAAGCCGTCGATGAATTGTACGAATCGTGGCGTAGAAGCCGAGCAAAGTTGGTGTCCAGACCGGAGTCAAAACCATGGGGTTTGCACGAGTTCACGGTCGAAGACCCGGACGGTAATCTGTTTCGCGTGTTTTATGACTTTGCAACGCCTGAACATGGCGAGCATGCCCGTTAGGTGGCAACCACGCCGACCACCATGCAGTGGGCGCCCCGGAAACGTCCCGCGGAGACGCTATGAGCAAACTTCCCGATCGCGCGAAGGATGACCCCTGGTCGCTCAAGACGCCGCCCGGCAGCGCTGAGTACACCATGCACACCGACGTGAAAGACGGGCGACGGATCCTCGTCTGTACAGTCGGCAGCACCGTCCTGCATTACGACGGGCGTTGCGTCGACGACCTGCACGCCATGTTGCGGACGCGCGGCGACTGGGTCGACTTGGGTGGGGCGGACGAGCAGAAGCCCGCGAAGGACGGGACGGTCGAGGCGTGGGCGCGCTCGCCCGACAATCCCGTCGCTGGTTGGTACGGGCTGAAGAAGGGCCTCAAAGGCCGTTTCGGCGTCTACGTCCCGCCGCTGATGGAGGCGCTGGGGCTCTGTGAGCTCGAGCACAACGCCAGAAACAATCGCATGCGTGCGAGCTGACGCATCGAGATGCAGATATCAAGCGTCATTCCACAGTCACGGACGACAAACCTCGCGCCGTCGATCGAATTCTACACGACCAGCCGCGCATGAAGCTGCCGGTCAATCCACCGCTTCTCCCCATGCTCGCGAGGCGCGTTGCAGAGCTGCCGAAGGGGGACGGCTGGATCTTCGAGCCGAAGTGGGACGGCTTTCGCGCGCTCATGTTTCGCGACGGCGACGAGGTCTTCATCCAGAGTCGCGATGCGAAACCGCTCAACCGGTATTTCCCTGACGTGGTGGAATATCTCGTCGCACAGCTGCCGGAGCGCTGCGTGCTGGACGGCGAGATCGTGATTGCGGGCGAGCACGGCCTCGAGTTCGAATCGCTCCAGCTGCGGCTTCATCCCGCTGCATCGCGCGTGAAGAAGCTGTCGGCCGAATTACCGGCGTCGGTGGTGTTCTTCGACATCCTTGCTGATGGTGATCGTGACGTGTGTTCGGTGCCGTTTGCCGAGCGTCGCGCGATACTCGCGTCCGTGTTGTCGCACGTCGTGCCACCGCTGCACATCACGCCGGCTACGCGTGAGCGTGACGTGGCCGCCGACTGGTTCCGTCGTTTCGAAGGCGCGGGGCTCGATGGCGTCATGGCCAAGAGCGAGTCGGGATTGTACCAGCCGAACAAGCGGTCCATGCTCAAGGTGAAACACGAGCGGGACTGCGATTGCGTGGTAGCTGGCTTTCGCTGGCACAAGCACAGCGACGGAACCGCCGTCGGCTCACTGCTGCTCGGCCTGTATGACAGTGGCGGCAGTCTACAACACGTCGGTGTTTGCGCGAGCTTCACGAACGAGAAGCGGCGCGAGCTGGTGGACATTCTGAGGCCCTACCGCGCGAAGAAGGACGCCGATCATCCTTGGCGCGAAGGAGCAGACGCAGAGGCCGCAGACGACACTCCGCAGCGGAAGCCCGGCGCGAAGAGCCGATGGAGCCAGGACAAGGATCTCGACTGGGAGCCGCTCCGCCCAGAGCTCGTCGTCGAGGTGGCGTACGATCACATGCAGGGGGACCGGTTCCGACACACGGCGCAGTTCCGCCGCTGGCGCACGGACAAGTCTCCAGCCGACTGCACCTATGAGCAGCTGCACGAGGTGCCCGCGCAGGAGCTCATGGAGATCTTCTCGACGGACGCGCGTTAGTCGTCCTTCTTTTTTCGCCTCGCGCGCGATGGTGCAACACGCGGACCTTCGTCAGCCGTCTTCCTGAAGTGCGGCGGCCAGGGTGCATCGCCAAGTCCGCTGGACTCGTCTCGCGCCGCTATCGCGAGCAGTGGCTCCAGTGACCCGACGGACTCGTCCATCGTGGCATGCGGATCGCCGATCCTCGCGAAGCGTGCCGGCAACGTGAGCACCGTGAAGTCGGCGGGATTGCATGTGAGGACCTCATCCCAGGACAGCGGAGCGGAGACCCGGGCGTCCGGCAGCGGGCGCACCGAGTATGCCGAGCATGTCGTGCGGTCCTTTGCGTTCTGGTTGTAGTCGAGAAAGACGCCGTGGCGTTCTTCCTTCCACCACTTGGACGTGGCAATTGCGGGCGCGCGTCGCTCGATCTCGCGCGAGAATGCGAGCGCTGCGCGGCGGACCTCCTGGAATGTCCACTGCGGCGCGATGCGCACGTTCACATGAATGCCGCGTGAACCGGACGTCTTGACCCAGCCGCGCAACCCGAGCTCATCGAGCAACGCCTTCACCTCCAGTGCCACTCGGCGGACGTCGTCGAACGGCACGCCCGGTCCGGGGTCGAGGTCGATGCGAAGCTCGTCGGGATGATCGAGGTCGTTCGCGCGAACGGCATGAGGGTGCAGTTCGATGCAGCCGAGATTCACCACCCAGGCCAGTCCGGCAACGCTGCTGACGGTGATCTCCTCCGCCGTTCGTCCGGAGGGAAAGGAGAGTGTCACTGTCTCGAGCCACTCGGGACGCGGCGCCGGCGCGCGCTTCTGATAGAACGGTTCGGCTTCAGCGCCATTCACAAAGCGCTTGAGCACGAGTGGGCGCTCACGAATGCCTTGCACCGCGCCCGCCGCGACGGAGAGGTAATAGTTGACGATGTCGAGCTTGGAGAGCCGAGCCTGGCGCGAGAAGTAGGGCTTGTCGGGGTTCGTGATGCGAACCTCGTGGCCGTCGATGGTGAGTATTTCCGCTGCCTTAGGCATGACGTCTCCAAGCCCAATCCGTTGCGTCTCGATCCGAACAATGATATCAAGAAACGCAAGAAGGCCTCAACCCACTCTTCCCGCGCCGAGCCCCGTTGAAGATCGGAACCGCAGGTTGGACGCTGCCACTTCAATGGCAAGCGAGCTTCCCAGCCACCGGCAGTCACCTCGAACGGTACGCCGAGCGGTTCGCGTGCGCAGAAATCAATTCGTCATTCTACAAGCAGCACCGGCGAGGCACGTATGCGCGCTGGGGTGCGAGCGTCCCGCCGCACTTCCGGTTTTCGGTAAAGGTTCCACGCGCGATCACGCACGATCAGTCGCTGGTGGCCACCGATGTACTGCTCGACGTCTTCCTCGACGAAGTCACCGCGCTCGGCGACCGGCTCGGGCCGCTGCTCGTGCAGCTTCCGCCGTCCCTGGCGTTCGACGCGGCGATCGCAGACGAATTCTTCGGAATGCTGCGCGTCATGTATGCGGGGAGTGTGGTATGCGAGCCACGTCATCCGTCGTGGTTCAGCGCGGCTGCGGAGCGTCTCCTCACGAGCCATCGGATTGCGCGCGCGGCGGCCGATCCGGCGCCGGTACCAACAGGCATGAGGCCCGGCGGCTGGCCTTGCCTGGAATACCTGCGCCTGCACGGCTCGCCGCGCATGTACTACTCCACCTACTCCCCATCAGTTCTCGATCGCATCGCCGCCACCGCGAACGCATCGGTCGAGCAGTGGTGCGTACTCGACAACACGGCATCGGGCGCTGCCGTCGGCGACGCGCTCGCCCTCTGCGCTCGACTCCAGCCGCGTCGCTGAAGGCCCCGGTGCTCGTCGAAGGACGCATGGCAGGGCTTCGCGCTCGCGCAGAGCAGCCGGGTGATCGCCACCTCCGTCAGTTTCTCCCACTCATATACCTCGCAAGATACGGCGCCGTTCTACTCTGCGTTGCCTTCGCAACATCGCCCGGCGTTCCGCATACCACCATCCGACCGCCCGCCTCACCCGCGCCCGGTCCGATATCCATCACCCAGTCACTCGCGGCGACGACGCGCATGTCGTGCTCAACGACGATGACGGTATTTCCCGCCTGAACGAGAATGTCCAGTTGCGCCACGAGCTTCTCGACATCACTGGGGTGAAGCCCGGTGGTTGGTTCGTCCAGAATGTAAAGCGAATTGCCACGGGACATTCGCTGAAGCTCGGTGGCCAGCTTGATGCGCTGCGCCTCGCCGCCTGAGAGTTCCGTTGCAGGCTGTCCCAGCCGTATGTACCCGACGCCAACCTGATGCAGCACGTCGAGCGATCGCCGCACGTGCGCGTCATCCGCAAAGAACTCGCGCGCATCATCGACCGTGAGCGCGAGTACCTCGGCGATATTCTTTTCACGATAGCGAATCTCGAGCGTTCTGGCGTTGTACCTGGCACCATGGCACGCCGGGCACGGCGCATACACGCTCGGCAGGAACAAGAGCTCGACGGAGATAAAGCCCTCGCCTTCGCACGTCTCGCACCGCCCCTTCGCAACGTTGAAGGAGAAGCGTCCCGCATCGTAGTGCCTCGCCTTCGCGGACTGTGTGGACGCGAAGAGCTTCCGCACAGTGTCGAACAGTCCGGTGTAGGTCGCGAGATTCGAGCGCGGTGTGCGTCCAATCGGCTTCTGATCGACGCGGATCAGTCGCTTGATCGCGTTCATTCCTTCCACGATTCGGCCACCGACTGGTTGGCCGCTCAGGGTATCCAGCTCCCCGCCGTCGTCGCCCTCACGCTCCACATCGTGCCCAAGGTGCGCCGACACGATATGCACGAGCGCCTGGCTCACGAGCGTGGATTTCCCGGAGCCCGATACCCCCGTTACCGAGGTGAGGAGGCCCAGTGGAAACGCTACGTCGAGGTCGACGAGGTTGTTGCGCGTGATCCCCTTGACGCGCAGCCAGTCGATTGGAGCGCGCGGCACACGCGTCTCCAGGCTCGCAGGCCCGTATAGAAACTTTGCAGTCTCTGATTCCGGAACGTTGCGAAGGCCATCGAGCGGCCCGCTGTACAGAATGCGCCCGCCGAGCGCCCCGGCCCCGGGGCCAACGTCCACGATCCAGTCGGCGCGCTGCACAACGTCCAGCTCGTGTTCGACGACGAACAACGAATTGCCCGACGCCTTGAGCCTGTCCAGGGAGGCGAGGAGTGCCTCCGTGTCGGCCGGATGAAGACCGGCTGATGGCTCATCGAGCACATAGACCACGCCGAACAGGTTCGAATGCACCTGCGTGGCCAAGCGCAGACGCTGCAACTCGCCCGGCGAAAGCGTTGGCGTGCTGCGGTCGAGTCCCAGGTACCCCAGCCCCAGATCCAGCAATATGCGAACGCGGCCGCAAATATCCTCGGCGATGCGTTGTGCGACGACGGCCCTTTCCGGATGGTCGCGACGCAGTGTCGTGACACTCGCCGACGTGCCCTTCGACGTTGCGGCCATGATCAGCGAGAGCTGTGCTACGGGAAACTGACCGAGCTCCGAGATGTCGTATCCCTCGAACGTCACGGCGAGGGACGCTCGCTTGAGCCGCTTGCCCTCGCACAGGGGACAATCACTGCCCACCATGTACTGTGCGACACGCCGCTTCATGGACGCGCTCTGCGTGTTGGCGAACGTCTGCATCACGTACCGCTGCCCGCTCGCGAAGGTGCCCAGGTAGGAATGTTGCTCCCTGCGGCGCATTGCTCGCTTCACTTCCTTGACCGTGTAGCCGGGATAGACGGGAACCTGCGGCTGCTCGTCGGTGAAGAGGAGCCATTGCCTCAGCTTCTTCGGCAACTCGCGCCACGGAACATCGACATCATGGCCGAGCGTGGTGATGATGTCGCGGAGATTCTGGCCCTGCCATGCCGACGGCCACGCGGCGATGGCCTTCTCGCGAATGGTCAGTGAATCATCGGGCACCATTGAGTGCTCGGTGACCTCATATACCCGTCCCAGTCCGTGACATCGTGAACAGGCGCCCTGCGGCGTGTTCGGCGAGAAATCCTCGGCATGCAGCATGTCGTGACCGCGGGGATACGCACCGGCTCGTGAGAAGAGCATGCGGAGCAGATTCGAGAGCGTCGTGATGCTTCCCACCGACGAGCGCGACGTGCCCGCCCCACGCTGCTGCTGAAGGGCAATGGCAGGAGGCAATCCGCTGATGGAATCGACGTCCGGGATATCCATCTGGTCGAACAGTCGCCTGGCATACGGCGAGACCGATTCCAGGTAGCGGCGTTGTGCTTCCGCGTAGAGCGTCCCGAACGCCAGTGACGATTTGCCGGAACCTGATACCCCGGTGAAGACGACAAGCGCATCGCGCGGAATGTCGACGTCGATATTCCGGAGGTTGTGTTCGCGCGCGCCGCGCACCTCGACAAAGCCGGCATCATGGTGCCCGGCAGGCATCTTCGTTCGGGTATTGGGCATGCGCTCGACTGATTGCGATATGTGCGCCAAGGAAAACGGCTCGCAAACGGCCGCGTTCG
The DNA here is from genome assembly GCA_025362035.1 of Gemmatimonadaceae bacterium. GTDB lineage: Bacteria > Gemmatimonadota > Gemmatimonadetes > Gemmatimonadales > Gemmatimonadaceae > AG11. The sequence goes on from JANYIN010000067.1 coordinate 12,433, forward strand.
TGGCGACCGCGTCCGTTGTGCCAAGGGCACATCACATGCCTATCGTGGCGACGGATGTGAGGCTCGGCGAACGGCTCTAGAACTCCGGCGCTCCGGGGCTGGGTCGCCACGCGGTGTTCGCACCCCGCGTCTAGCGCGAGCCCGCGTCGTAGAACTGGCCCAGGTCGCGGCGAAGAGCGACGCGCGCCCCTCGGTCCTCGTACATCATGTGTCCGCCCTCGTAGCAGCCGAGGGTGATGCGCTCGCGCACCTGCGGCTCGAGCTGAGACACCTGATACGCGATGAGCGCACAACTGTTCAGCGAGTCGTACCGCCCTGACCCAACGAACACCCGGATCCGGTGATTCACCGCGAAGGTTCCCTGCACCCAGGGGGCCGCGCCGCCCGGCGGACCGTCGTCGGTGGGAATGAGCGGGACGCCGGGAACGCCCTGATCCCATTTCCACTCGGCGTTCGGATCGCGCGATGGGGTCGACGACGAGTATCCGAGCTCGAGCCCCTGATAGGCAAGGTCCGTCAGGAATCCCAACTCATCGCGCAGATAGCGAGTGATGAGGAATCGGCGATCGGTCTCCTCGCTCACCTCAGCTGGTGTCGGCGCGTGCGCGACCTGGCGCGTGTCGAACGTGCCGAGCGTGCCTCGATCCTTCAGCAGATTCTGGAGCAGCATGCGCCGGTCCACCATGAGCGTCTTGCCATCGATCGTGCCCGAGTCAAGCCCTGTGAAGTACGCCAGCCGCGCGATGACGCCCGAGCGCTCGCGCGCGGAGAGTGAGTCCCGCCGGAGAAGCGCCGGGACGTATACGGTGCGTCCCCACTCCTCGGCCTCGCGCTCCCCGCGCGAGGGATTGCTCTGGAGCTCGGGCGCCAGCCGGTGGTGAAACGCGGCCGTCGCGACGCGCGCGGGCACGAAAAGCGCGGCTCGCATCTCCCTCGACACCAGTGGGCCGACGGGAATGCCGCCTGACAGAAGAACGACGCCGGCGACATGTTCGCCATTCTGTTCCATCGCTTCCGCCGTGCCCATCGCGCGCCAGGTGCCGTAGCTCTCGCCGGCGAGGTAAACCGGCGCGTCCCAAGCGTCGAAGCGCGTGCGATAGGAACGGATGAACTCTCGCGTCACGGCGATGTCCTCTCGTACGCCGTAGAAGTCCAACGCGAACCGTGGGTCCGTCGGTCGGCTGAAGCCCGTCCCGACCGGATCGACGAACACGAGGTCCGTCCGCGACAGCAGCGTCTCGAGGTTGTCGACAAAATGCACCGACGCGCCAGAATCGCCGTGGCCGGCGCCGTCGAGGCGGCGGGGACCGAACGCGCTGAGATGCAGCAGCAACGAGTTCGCGCCCGGCCCGCCATTCCAGGCGAAGGTGAGCGGACGTGGCGGATTGCCCGCTGCTCGATCGGCGATGTACGCGACGAAGAACATGTGCGCGCGCACGCTCCCGTCGTCGTTGTGGCGGATGGGGATCAGCCCCGCGTTCGCCGTGTAAGCGAGTGTCTTTCCGCCGATGACGATCGTGTGCCGCGACGAGGCAATCTGTGCCGAGACTGCGGGTGCGGTGTCGGCTTGCGCACGCGCCGCGCCGAACGCGAAGAGCAGCAAGCAGACGACTCGTGTCGCGAGGAATGCCGCACGCTCGCACCGCACTGACATCCTCACCGGCCGAGCGCGTCCCGAATGAATTGTGCCACGTCACGCTTGAGCTCGAGACGCGCGGCCGCATCGGTGTAGAGCGCGTGGCCACCGGGATAGCGCTTGGCCGTCACTCGCTGCCGAATCGGTGCGGGCAGCTGCGCGATCTTCCAATCGTTGACGTAGTAGTCGCAAATGAGATCGTAAATGCCACACGCCACCAGCACGCGGAGTGCTGGGTCGGCAGCCATCGCCGACTGAAGCGGCGGAGTCGCGTTGGCCAGCGCCGAGTCGGCTGCCCAATTCCAGCGCAGGGACATCCAGTCGCCGCGAAAGCCGGACGGTGGCGGATAGGCGCCGCCCCACGGACCTTGATAATTGAGATCGTTCTGAACCCCGAGTTCCACGCGCAGGTACCGAAGAACGGCGACTGGATCCAGCAGGTGCATGAGACTCGGATCCTTGCGTGGATCGTAGGGCCCCGGCGCCGTATCGAGCGGCGCGATCTTGCGCACGTCGTATAGACCAACGAACTGGCCCTCTGCTCGCAGCAGCGAGTTCCCCACCTGCAGGTACGGAACGACGAGCGTCTGTCGGTCGATGACCGACGCACTCAATGCGGTGAAACGCGACAGGGTCCGTACGATCGAGTCGCGCTCCGTTTCGGTCAGCGCCCCGGCGCGAGCGAGCGCGCTTGCATACGTGGTGCTCGACCAGCTTTCCACCTGGCGCAGGGTCGTCTGCAGATCGCGCTGCAGTTCCGGTGCGAGCTTGCGGTGCGTGAACGCCGCCATGGTGTAGTTCGGCACTGACAGCGCTGAACGGAGATTGGCCGGAATGACGCCCAGGGGCGGCTCGAGTCCGAGGAGCACTATTCCGCGCACCGCTGTCCCACGCCGCTCGAGCACATCCGCCACATTCGCGGCGCGTGTCACTCCATAGCTCTCGCCAGCGAGGAACAGCGGCGCGTCATCCGCGCCATACCGCCGACGATACACGCGAATGAATTCGGCCACTGATTCGGCGTCACCGCGCGTCTGGTAGAACTCCGACATGTACTCCGGCTTGGTCACGCGGCTGTAACCAGTGCCGATCGGATCGACAAAAACCAGATCGGTTTCGCCAAGCCAGGTGCCAGGATTGTGTTGGACCACCCAGCGGATGGATTCATCGTCGGCGCGTGCACCGGCTGCGGGCGCAATGCGCTTCGGACCAAAGCCGACGAGATGAACGAGCGCGGCGTTTGAACCCGGTCCGCCGTTCCACGCAAAAGTGATCGGCCGTGGCAAAGTGCCGTCTGCGCGGTCCAGCGTGTACGAGACAAAGAACATCTGACCGTGGATGTCCCCGGCCTCGTTGTCGCGGATCGGAATGCGTCCAGCTCGCGCGGTGTAGACGAGCGTATGCCCCTCGGTCGTGATCTGGTGGTGCGTCACGACGATCGGCTCTTCCGGCGTCTGCGCGGCCACGGGTGGTGCGAGCGCCGCGATTGCCAGGACCAGAAACCAAAACAGACCCTTCGTCGCGTCACTCCTCAGAATGACAACGCTCACGCGAGTGCTTCCAGCAACCGGTCCACGTCGGCCGAGTCGTTGTAGATGGACGGCGACACGCGCATCCAGTTGTCGCTGAGGCGGACGTTGACCCGCGCCCGCGCGAGCTTGGCGGGCACGTCGCTCGCACCCAGTCCCCTGCGGGCGAAGGTGATGATGCCCGCGGTGGACTCCGGCGGCGTGACACACGTGAAGCCGAATCGAGGTACTTCGGCGCGCAGCTTCTTGAGCAATGGCTGACGCCACGCGTGAATGTTGGCGACGCCAATCTCCCGTATGTAGGCAAGCGAAGCGGCGACGCCCGCGCCCAGGGCGCCCCCGATGGAGCCGACCTCGAAGTGGCCGGTGGCGTCGCGCTTCAGCGTCCACGAGACCGGGGATGACGCGCCGACGTCGTCGAACGGAGGCTCGTGGCCAGTCATGCTGGAGGCCTGGTAATAGCCTTCCTGCGAGCGGCGGATGCGGTCCAGAAGGTCGTCGCGCGCGTAAAGAAAGCCCAGCCCGAAGTCGCCCATCAGCCACTTGAAGCTGGAGCACGCAGCGAAGTCGACGCCGCTAGCTCTCACGTCGAACGGCTCAGCGCCGGCGGTGTGGATGATATCGGCGTAGACCCAGGCGCCGTGGGCGTGCGCGAGTTGGCAGACTGCGGTGAGATCGTGCTGGAAGCCATTGTACATCGTCGTGGACGAAAGCTCCACGAGTTTCGTCTTGCGATCCATGACCCGCTCGATGTCGTGCAGGTCGATGCGGTAGTCGCGCGTCGGTTTCACGACTCGCACGTCGAGCCCTCGGCGTTGAAGCTCGAGCAGGTGCACCAGCGCGCCGTCGAAATGCAGCCAGTCGGTGACGACATTGGCGTCGGTGGCGCGATCGAGCCCGAGGGCGTTGACGACGAGGTTCTCGCCGGTGCTGGTGTTCGGGACGTAGGCGATCTCGGCGGGGCTGGCATTGATCAGCTCCGCGAAGAGTGTTTTGGCGGTCGGACCCCCTCCATCACCTCCGCCGGCGCCCGCGCGCGGCATGGAAAGCTTGTTGCGCTGAGAGAGGTACGAGCGTACCGCGTCCGTGGCGGGGCGCGGGATAGGGTGCGTGTAGGCCGCGTCGAGGAAGGAGTTCCCGTCGGAGAGATCGAAGTCCTGCTTCCGCGGGAGCTCAGCCCGCGGGAGGATACCAGTCAAGGCAGAGAGCGCTGGCCGCACGCCCACCGTGCAAAGGGCCGCGGAGGCGGCGAAGCCTTTCAGAAGATCTCGACGTGGGATGGACATTCTCCGGAACATCGTGGCCGGGGATTCGTCCCGCGTCAAGCGCAAACGGCCCCGTCGACCCTGCTATGCACTCTCCCGTTTCGCGCTCATCGCGTGCGCAGACTTCCGAGTGCATATTGCGGGGCCGCCCACCGGTGAATTCGGGCGTCGGCGGAATAGAGCATCGGACAAACAGCGAGGTCCACGATGGTTCGCGTCTCAAAACACGGTGACCGGGTACGCTTCGAAGTCGAAGGATGGGACAAGCTCTGGGCTCTCAAGAGCCACTTGGAAATACCGAGCGCCCACATTCGTTCGGCGCGCATTGATCCCGAACCCGCCCGGGGCTGGTGGCACGGCCTGAAGCTGCCCGGCACCAGCATACCCGGCCTGCTGACGGCCGGCACGTTCTACCAGAGCGACGGCGCCGTCTTCTACGACGTGCATGATCCCGAGCGCACCGTCGTTCTCGAGCTCGATCACGAGGACTATCGGCGTCTCGTCATCGAGGTCGAGGACCCGCCTGCCGTGGTCGCGATGCTGAGTTCTCTCATCACGGGTAGCTAAGCCACGACTGTCACGCCGGCGCATGATCGTGTATGCCGCCTGGTGCCGCGCGGCCCACTGGGCCATCCGGTCAGCTCCCCCAACAAAGACGATCGAGCCTATGGTGCGCCAGTGCGCCCACGGGCGGAGGCGCTGACTGAGGCGGTATCCGCGAAAAGTCGTGTTGTTCGATTCCGCGACAATCCGCGGTATGCACTTGCCGAGCCCCCGAACTAGCCCGCCGCCGCTTGCCATCCTCAAACGCCGTTCCCAACGTTCGTAGACAATCAACGCTTCCCCCGTCTGAACGTACCAATACGAGCGTCATTCCATTCACCCGCCCTCTTCGCCAGTGACTCACTCACGTCGCGACTTCCTGAAGACCTCCGCCGGCGCAGCCGCTGCCGCCGCGATCGGCTCGAGGATCCTCTCCGCCGGAGAGGCCTTCGCCGCCACTCGCTCAACGCCCGGTGATCCGGCCGTTCGTGCCCTGATGCAGGTCGCGCTCGACGTTGCCAAGTCCGGCGGCGCATCGTACGCCGATGTCCGTGTCTCCGCCCGACGACAGCAGAACGTTGGCACCCGGGACAAGATCGTCACCGGCGTCGGCGATACGGACACCTTCGGACTTGGTGTGCGAACACTGGTGGACGGATCGTGGGGATTTGCCGCCACCAGCAACCTGACCAAGGATTCGATCGCCACGGTCACGCGGCTGGCGCTGGAACAAGCCAGGGCCAACCGCGCGAGTCAGCTCAAGCCGGTCGTCCTCGCGTCCACGCCCGGCAATCAGATCGGTGAATGGGCAAGTCCCATCAAGACCGATCCCTTCACGGTGCCCATTCCGGAAAAGGTCGCCCTGCTGCTCGCCGCCAACGAGGTGGCCGCGAAAGTGAAGAGCGTCCGGACCGTGACGTCGAGCATGTTCTTCCTCAAGGAGGAGAAGACGCTCATGACGAGCGACGGTTCGTACATCGTGCAGACCATCTATCGCACGCTGCCCTCCATGACCGTGACGGCCGTGAACGACGACCGCACGGATTTCCAGACGCGCGCCAGCAACGACGTCGCACCGATGGGACTGGGATACGAGCACGTCCTCGCCGCGAAGCTCGCGGAGAACGCCGAGCGGTGGGCAAACGACGCCGTGCAGAAGCTCTCGGCCAAGCCGGTGGAGCCGGGGCGCTATGATCTCTTGTTGCATCCATCCAACTTGTGGCTCACCTGCCACGAGACGGTGGCGCACCCCACCGAACTCGATCGCGCGCTCGGCTTCGAGGCCAACTACGCCGGCACCAGCTTCGTCGCGCCGCCGGCGGACGTCCTCGGCAAGCTCAAGTTCGGCAGCACCATCATGAACGTCGTCGGCGATCGCGAGCAGCCGGGATCGCTCGGCGCCATCGGGTGGGACGACGAAGGCGTGAAGCCCACGAAGTTCGACATCATCAGGAACGGCGTGTTCGTTGACTATCAGACCACCAGAGAGCAGGCGACGATGCTGGCCGACTACTACAGAAAGGTCGGCAAGCCCGTGAAGAGCTACGGGTGCTCGTACGCGCAGAGCTGGGCCGACGTGCAGTTCCAGCGCATGCCCAACGTGTCCATTCAGCCTGGCCGGAACGACTACGTGTGGGAGGACATGATTTCGCAGATGGACAAGGGCATCGCCATCGTCGGCGACGGGTCGTTCTCCATCGACCAGCAGCGCTACAATGGCCAGTTTGCCGGGCAGGTGTTCTACGAAATCAAAGGCGGCAAGATCGTGGGTATGCTCAAGGACGTCGCGTATCAGTTCAAGACGCCCCAGTTCTGGGGCTCCATGAAAGTCATCGGCGGACCGCGCAGCTATCACATGGGCGGCGCCTTTGGAGACGCCAAGGGACAGCCGGGGCAGAGCAACGCCGTGAGTCACGGCTGCCCGCCCTCGCTCTTTTCGCAGGTCAACATCATCAATACGGGACGGAGATCGTGAGCCGATTCGCACCGACGTCGCTCTATGCGCCCGTTGACATCCTCTCGCGCGCCGACGCGGAGGAACTGGCACAGAGAGCGCTGAAGAATTCGCCGGCGGAAGAAACCCGCGTGACGATCAACAGCAGCGCACGGGCCGACACCCGCTTCGCGCTGAATCAGGTAACCACCAGCGGTGAGAACCGCGATACGTCCGTGACGATCACGGCACTCGTCAGCGGGCGGTCGGCCAGCGTCACCACCAACCGCCTGGACGAGGCATCGCTGGCGGCGGCGGGAAGGCAGGCCACGGAGATCGCCCGGCTCGTGCCGCCTAATCCGGAGCGCATGCCGGAACTCGGAGCGCAGGAGTATCCACCCGTGCGCAACCGGGACATCAGTCTGCCGTCGCCGTCCGAGAGAGCGCTCGCGGCCAAGGCTGTCACGGAGAAAGCGCGCAAGGCCGGTCTCATCGCCACCGGCTTCATCGAGTGCCGCGCCGGGGCGACCGCGTTGGCGAACTCGAAAGGGTTGTTCGCGTATGATTCCACCTCCGTGGTGACGATGACGGCCACGGTGCGTACTACCGACGGCACTGGCAGCGGCTGGGCCTGCAGCGACGGTGACACGTTCGCCGACATCGACGCGGAGCGCGTCGGCGCCACCGCGGTGGAAAAGGCGCTCGGCTCACGCGGTCCCGTGGCCATCGAGCCCGGTCGCTACGTGACTATCCTCGAGCCCACAGCGGCGGCCAATCTCATTCAACTCATCGCCGGCGCAATGCAGGCACGGAGTGCCGACGAAGGCCGCTCCTTCTTCTCCAAGCCGGGCGGCGGCAACAAGTTGGGCATGAAGGTGGTGGACGAGCGCGTCACACTGCTCACCGATCCCGCTGACGGCGCTAGCACCAGTGGAGGATACGATGCCGACGGCATGCCGCTGGAAAAGGTGATCTGGATCGAGAACGGCGTGGTGAAGAACCTCAACTATGACCGCTATTGGGCGCAGAAGATGGGTACGAAGCCCACGCACGCCGGGGGAGGAGGCGGTGGCTTTGGCGGCGGCGGCCGAACCCTTCGCATGCTCGGCGGCAACACGTCCACGGCCGAGATGATCAAGAGCACGGAGCGTGGCATTCTCGTTACTCGCTTCTGGTACATCCGCAGCGTTGACCCCCGCACGTTGGTGAACACCGGCCTCACCCGCGACGGAACGTTCCTGATCGAGAACGGCAAGATCACGCACCCTGTGAAGAACTTCCGCTTCAACGAGTCGCCCATCTTCTTCCTGAACAACCTCGAGGCGCTGGGGCCCGTGGTGCGCGTGAACGCGTCGGAGGCGCTGGGCGCGGGCGGCGCGACGTTCATGCCGGCCCTCAAGGTGCGGGACTTCACGTTCAGTTCACTGTCGGACGCCGTGTAGGCGATCCGACCCAGTCCCTCGCCGCGAACCGCGCCGACGTCGCGCTGACCGCGCCCAACATCCGAGCCCGCCGTCGCAACGTTGGCGCCGAGCGTTGCAACGTTGCATCAGCAACGCCCTTCGTCGGTCCAGACCACGCTGACGTTGCATCGCGCCCGCGCCGCGTCGACGCGAACGGGCGCGACGTCGGTGCGGACGGGGCTGACGTCGAGCACGACCAGTCCGCCGTCGAGCACGACGAGCCTCACGTCGAACGCATCGTTGGCGACGACGAAGCGCACCGGCCTGACGTCCAGCGCCGCGCGTCTCACGTTGCATCGCACCGAGCTGACGTTGCACGCGGCGAACCTGACGTTGCATGGAACGGAGCTGTCCTCGTGCGACGCGCGGATCGCGTCGGGCCGCGCCGCGCTGACGTCGCTCAGCAAGAGACTTCTGGCGAGTCGGACCAGACTGACGTCGCGCACGACGGGGCTCACGTTGCACTGGACCAGCCTCATGTTGCACGCCCCGAAGCTGGCCTGGTGTCGCGAGGAGCCTTCCTGGCGTAACACCGGGCTGACGTCGCATCGCGGCGCGCTCGCGTCGTGCAGCAGAAGGCTGTCATCGCGTCTGACCGGGCTGGCGTCCCGCACGCGGAGACTCACCGCGCCTCTGAGCGGCCTCTCGGCGCGCGCAGCGAGCCTTACGTTGCATTGACCCGAGCTAACGTCGCGCTTGGGCATCCTTGCGCCGCGTTTGGGCAACCTGACGTCGCTTCGCCCCGTCGTGGTGTCGCGCAACGGCACGCTGCCCTCGCATCCGACCGGTTTGTCGGGGAAGACTGGTAAGGCGCTGACGGACGATCGCGCGGCCCCACTTGCCGCGGGCACGAACCGGACTCACACTCCCAACATGTCATCCACCAGACGCGAGTTTCTCCAGTGCTCCGCCGCGGCGTCGGCCGCCATCGCACTCGGCCCGCTCACCCCAGTCGGCCTGAACGCGGGCGCCGAGAGCCTCTTCGCAGCCAATGCGCGACGGGCGGAGGATCCGAAGGTGAAAGCCTTCGAAGACCGGATGCTCCGCGCTCGCCCCGTGGCGCTGAACCGCGTCCGCGTCACCGGCGGCCCGCTCGCGACAGCGCAGGTGGTGACCGCCCGCTACTTGTTGTCGCTCGACCCCGATCGAATGATGGCGTTCTACCGCGTGCGGGCGGGATTGGCGCAGAAGGCGCCGCCATACGAGGGCTGGGATGGGGGCGGCCGAAATCTCACCGGACACATCGCCGGACATCACCTGTCGGCGGTGAGCCTCATGTACCTCGCCACGGACGACGCGCGGTTCAAAGCGCGCGCCGACTATCTCGTGCGGGAAATGAAGGAAGTGCAGGACAGGAATGGCGACGGCTACCTCGGGGCGCTGGCAGGCGGACGCGAGGCGTTCGCGGCGCTCTCCAGGGGCGACATCCGTTCGGGCGGCTTCGACCTCAACGGGCTGTGGTCGCCCTGGTACACCCTGCACAAGACGTTCGCCGGACTCCGCGACGCGTACCGCCACACCGGCAACGAGACGGCGCTGGTGCTCGAACGCAGGTACGCGGCGTGGGCGGAGGCGGTGCTCGCCCCGCTCAACGACATGCAGGTCCAGAAGATGCTGAACACGGAGCACGGTGGCATGAACGAAGTGCTCGCGGATCTGTACGCGGACACCGGTGACAGGCGCTGGCTCGACCTGTCGTACAGATTCGAGCATCGCGCGTTCACCGATCCGCTCAAGCGGCATCAGGACAACCTTTCGGGCAAGCACGGTAACTGTCAGATCCCCAAGCTGATCGGCTCCGCCGCGCGCTACGGCTACACCGGCGACGCCGACGACCTGCTCGCGGCATCCTTTTTTTGGGACCGCGTAGCGCAGCACCACAGCTACGCCTCGGGTGGCCATGGCCTCGAGGAGTATTTCGGACCTCCGGATCGATTGAGCGCGCGCGTGGACGGACGCACCTGCGAGACGTGCAACGTCTACAACATGCTCAAGCTCACGCGACGGCTGTTCTCGCTGCGTCCCGACCCGTTCTACGCGGATTTCCACGAGCGCGTGTTATTCAATCAGATCCTCGCGTCCATCGATCCGGAAGACGGCAGGACGTCCTACATGGTGCCGGTGGGACGCGGCGCCCAGCAGGAATACCAGGACATGCAGCAGGACTTCACGTGCTGTGTCGGCACCGGAATGGAAAGCCACGCGCTGCACGGGTTGGGCATCTACTACGAGTCGGCTGACACGGTGTGGGTCAACTTGTTCGTGCCCTCATCGGCCAAGCTGAACCTGGCCAGCGCCACCCTCGACATGAAGACCGGCTTTCCTGACGGCGATTCGGCCACGCTCACCCTGACGATGCCGGCGCCGGCGTCGTTCACGATGGCGGTCCGTCGCCCCGCCTGGGCAGGCGATGGGTTCACGATCACGGTGAACGACGAGAAGATCGAACAGCCTGCGCTGGCCACGCTGCACGATCCAGGCGCGGGCGGCCGCGGCGGCGCGCCGGGCAACGAAGCGGTGGCGACGGCGAGCACGTACGTGGAGCTGAAGCGGATGTGGAGGTCCGGCGACGTGATCGGGGTGGCGCTCCCGAAGTCGGTGCGCCTGGAGCCCACACCGGACGACAAGACCGTGGCCGCCATCATGTGGGGACCCTTGGTGCTGGCGGGCGATCACGGACCGCGCCGCGAGGATCCCAGCGGTGACAGCGGCACCGGCGCCGACGCGCCAGCAGTTCCGGTCCTCGTGCCAGGCGAGCGGCCACTGCGCGAATGGATCGTGCCGTCGGCGCCGCGCGTCGGCGACTTTCGCGCCGAGCGCGTCGCGCGAGTGCTGGCGCAGACCGGAGCACCGGGTGACGTGCTGCTGGCGCCCTTCTATCGCACGCATCGTCGCAACTACAGTGTGTACTTCGACGTGCTCACGGCCACCGAGTTCGACGCACGTACCGCGGCAATCGCGGCCGAACGCGAACGGATGGCGCGCATGGAGACGGCCACGATTGCCAACGTTCGGCCGGGTGACACGGCATCGGAACGTGAGTCCGGTTACCGCAGCGAGCCCGTGGATCGCCCTGTCGGCCGCGCGAAGGGGAGGACGTATCGGGCAGGTTCAGGTTGGTTCTCGTTCGACCTTCCCGTTGATCCGGCGGCCAGACTGGCGGTAGTCGTCACCTACTTGAACGAGCTGGGGCTCCCACCGGCGGCCGGGGCGTTCGATGTGGTAGTGGAGGGCACGCCGATCGCGACGTTTGCGCCGAACGGCACGGCAACGGGATTCTATCTCGCGGAGTACGCGGTGCCGGCGGCGCTGGTGCAGGGGAAGAGCAGGGCGACCGTGCGCTTTCAGGCGTCGTCGTCGAAGGGTCGCATCGCGCCGGTGTTCGGCGTGCGAATCATCCGCGCCGAGGGCGTGTGAGTGCGCATCGCATGACAACTGATTGCCGCAACCTTAGAGAATGGTGATCTCTGAGAAAACGGATCCCGTCCTCCGCGGCAGTGCTTTTCCCGACACGCCAGCCTCCTTCAGCGTGTCCTGCTGTTGTGAGTGCGAGGCAGAACGTGTGGAACCAGGGCCACAGTGCAGCACGAGCGCACGATGACGCGTCGCGCGCGACAGCAAGTGCAACTCCAGCAATCCGAACACCTGCACCAGCGGCTCGCCCGTCGGAGCTGCTTGCAAGTGCACGCTCGCGCAGTGCACGGCGGCCAGCTTCTGTACCCAGGGCTGCCTCGACAAGGACAACTCTGCGACCGCGATCGTCGAGCTGCAGAAGAAGAAC
>JANYIN010000082.1 GCA_025362035.1 Gemmatimonadaceae bacterium
CGAGAGTGCCTCCCAACGAATGAACCAGGAGCAGTCGCGGGATGCGCTGCGTGAACTTGCGCAATTGCAGCAGAAGATGCGCGAGCAGCTGGAAAAGAGCGCCGAGATTCTCAAGCGTGCCGCGCACGAAGGCGCAATGCAGACACTTGGCGACGAAGCGAAGGAATTGGCGCAGAAGGAGCGCGCACTCGCCGATTCGTCGGCGCATACGGAACCGTCGCAAAGGGCAGCGCACGCGAAGGGTGCCTCCGATCTGGCGGAGCGAACGCAGCGACTTCGTGAAGCGATGGACGAACTCAAGGCTCGGCTGGCGAAGGACAAGGCGGAGGCTGGGGCGTCCAAGACGGACGACGCCGGACAACACGCCGCCAAGTCCGAAACCGACATGCGTATGGCGGCAAGTGAGATGAAGAAGGCAGCGGACAAGAAGGATTCGAAGCCCGGTGCGGAGGGCAAGCCAGGTGCGGAGGGCAAGCCCGGCGCGGAGGGCAAGCCCGGCGCTGACCCGAAGCCGGGCAACCAGAACGGTGAGACCTCGGCGGGCGCAAACGGCGAGGACGGCACCGCAAGCGCGACGAAGCAAGGCGGTGCCAAGCGGGCGCGCGACGCGGCCGCCGAGATGGAACGAGCGGCGAAGTCGATGCAGGACGCGCGCAGCGCGCAGGTCAAGGAATGGAAGCAGGAGTTGACCTCCGAGCTCGACCAGTCGGTGGAAGAGATGATGCAGCTTGCGCGCGAAGAGCGATCGTTGGCGGAACGAGCCAGGGCCGGCGGCTCTCCGGAGGAGCGCAAGAGTGCCCAGAGCGCGGTGGAGCAGGGTGTGGACAAGGCGAGCGAGCGATTGCAAGGTGCCGGCAAGAAGAGCGCGCTGCTTTCGCCGAGTTCCCAGCGCGCGGTGGCAGATGCGAAGGGCAAGGTGTCCCAGGCAACCCAGAGCGTGAGCCAACCGGGTGGCACCGCAACGAGACAGGCGAGCGCGCTCGGTGATGCTGCGGACGCGCTCACGAAGGCGGCGGCTTCGCTCGCCCGTGACCGCGAGCGCGCCAACAACGCCAACAGTGCATCGGGCTTCAGTGAGATGGTGCAGCAGATGCGGGAGATGGCGCAGAAGCAGGGCCAGATCAACGGCCAGGCGCAGAGCCTGATGAACATGCCGAACGGCCAGGCCAGCGCGTCGGGCCAGTCGCTGGCGCGAGCGCTGGCGCGCCAGCAACGGCAGCTCGCAGATCAACTGGACGATACTGGAGACGCTGCGGGCGGCGAGCGAGCCGCGCAGCTCGCCCGAGAGGCCCGTCAGCTCGCGGAGGCTCTCGACAACGGACGCCTGGACGGCTCGACGCTCGCGCGGCAGCAGCAGCTGTTCCGGCGGCTGCTCGATGCTGGCAAGTCGCTGGAAAAAGAGGAACGCGATGACACGGGCAAGCGGGAGGCAAAGTCGGCCACTGGAACCGATGTCTTCGCGCCCGGCGCCAGGACGGATGCCAAGGCCGCGGTTCGCTTCCAACTTCCAAGCTGGCAAGACCTGAGGGGATTGTCCGCAGACGAACGGCGCGCGATCCTCGATTACTTCACCCGACTGAACAGTGCGGTCGCTCCGTAACGCGCGTGCTCACTGGCGTCGCGCAGCGGTGTTGTTGGCCGTGTGCGCGTGCGGCGGCGCGCGACTCGCCGCGCAGCAGGACGACGAGCGTCCCGAGATCATCAAGGCGTTGGAGCTCGAGAACGCTGGCAAGTACAGGGAAGCTGCCGCGCTGTTTCGCACCGCGCTGCAGGCCAGGCCCAGTGCGAACGGCATCCTTGGGCTGGAACGCGTGTACGCGGAATTGGGGGCGAGCGATTCGCTGCTCGCGCCCCTTCAGACCCTCATCGCGGCGGAGCCCAGGGAAGCGATCTATCGCACGGTGCAGCTCCGAACGCTGCAGATCCTGCGTCGGGGCGACGCGCTACGCGACGCATTCGAACAATGGTTACACGCCGTGCCCAGGGACGCGGCGCCATACCGCGAGTACGCGCGCATTCTGATCCAGCTCGGTCGGCTGGCCGCGGCCGACAGTGTGGTGTCGCGTGGTCGAGTTGCACTCGGCAGCGTGCACGATCTGGAATACGAGAACGCGCAACTGCGTGCGGCGATGGGCGAATGGGTGCCAAGTGCGCAGGCGTGGCGACGGGTGCTTACGGACTCGCCGCATCTGGCGATCGCGGCCGCGTACGCGCTCGCGCCGGCACCTGCCGCGCAGCGAGAGATTGTTCTCGCGACCTTGGCCTCGCCTCCGGCTCAACCGGGCCCCCGGCGCGCGCTCGCGGAACTCGACTTGAGCTGGGGACGACCCCAGGACGCGTGGGATGCGCTGCGCGTGCTAGCGCCAGATACGAGCGCCGCGACCATGTGGGAGGAGTTCGGCGATCGCGCCTACAGCGAAGAGCGGTGGTCCCTTGCGCGCGATGCGCTCGTATCGGCCGTTCGCGTGCGGCGCTCATCCCAACTGGCGCTTCGTGCGGCCACGGCGTCGCTGCGCGCCGGAAATCCCACGGCCGCGGTCGCACTGATTCCGCTCGCCGAATTCGCGAACGATTCCGCGCGTGCCGCGCGCGAATACCTGCCGCTGCACGTTACTGCGCTCGCCATGTTGGGGCGCGCGCGTGACGCCGATGCGCTCATCGCCAGCTATGATCGGTTCACCACGCCAGTGCAGCGAATGCGGCTCGCGCAGCTCGTGGCCACGGCGTGGGTACGCGCGGGTGATATGGGACGGGCCCGCGACGCGCTTCGTGCGGCGGGTCCCGACGCGGATTCGAGCGAGGCGGCCGGATGGCTGGCGCTGTATGAGGGGCACCTGAGCACCGCCCGTTTGCTACTCAGGACGGCCCGCGACCCCAGTCCCGAACTCGCCCTTGCCCTCGGCATCCTGGCGCGGACGAAGGGCGACAGCGCGCCGCGGCTCGGCGCCGCGTTTCTGTCGTTGTCACGCGGCGACAGCGTGGCGGCGGCGGCAAAGTTCGCCGACGCGTCCACCTGGCACCCAGAAGTATCGTCCGCACTGCTCCTGGTCGCGGCGCGTCTGCAAGACGCACACGGAACGGATGCGACTCCACTCTGGGCGCGCATCGTCGCCGATCATCCGGCCACACCGGAGGCGGTCGAGAGCGAGCTCGAATGGGCGCGCGCCCTGCGTAAAAAGGGCGATACCGCCGGCGCCGTGACGCACCTGGAGCATCTCATTCTCAGCGCGCCCCAGAGCGCGCTCCTTCCTCAAGCGCGGCGCGAGCTGGAATTGGCGCGCGGCACCGTACCGGCGGGCTGATGCACGCGACACGGTTCATCCGGCGCACGGGCTTGTGCGCATTGCTGGTCGTGCTTCGACCGTGTGGCGCGCAGGCCCAGCGGCTCCTCGTTCCCATGGACGACGGCCAAACGAATCATCTCAAGGCCTATGGCCTCACCTACAACGCCATGCGGACTGGCTCGCAGGCGGAGTGGCTCCTCAACTATCGCGGCGGGTCGTTCCTGCTGCCAGATGCACCCGAGATACGGCGCCGTGCGGCGCTGGATGGGATTTCGACCGAACCCGTGAGCGATGCCCAGCTCTCTTCCATTCGCCGCGAAATGACGAATGGCAACATGGAGAGTGTGCCACTCGAGAAGGCGCCGCGCATTGCCGTGTATACGCCGCCTGAAGCGTCGCCGTGGGATGACGCGGTAACGCTTGCGCTCAAGTACGCGGGCATCGAATTCACGCCGCTGTACGACGAACAGGTCGAGAACGGCGACCTGTCGAAATTCGACTGGATTCACTTGCACCACGAGGACTTCACGGGGCAATTCAACAAGTTCCATCTGGGCTACCGCGACGCGCCCTGGTTTCGCGAGCTCGTGAAGACAAACGCGGCGTCGGCGAAGAAGCTCGGTTTCAGCAGTGTGCCGGCGCTCAAGAAGGATGTGGCAGAGCGCATTCGCGCCTTTGTGGAACGAGGGGGATTTCTCTTCGCCATGTGTGGCGCCACGGAAACGCTCGAGCTGGCGATCGCGGGACAGAACGTGGACATCGCGGGAGAATTTGCAGACGGTTCGCCGATGGACCCGGACGCCGACGCGCGCATGCAATGGAAGCGGACGCCGGCGTTCAAGGATGCCCATCTGGAGCATTCGCCGTTCGTGAACTCCATGAGCGACATCGACGGGCATCAGGTCAACGTGCCCGGACGGCGCCAACCGCTCGGGACGTTCACGCTGTTCAATTTCTCCGCGAAGTACGATCCCGTGCCGAGCATGCTCGTGCAGAACCATCGCAGCGTGCTGAACGACTTCTATGGCGTGACGACGAGCTTTACCAAGGCGACGCTGAAGTCAGGTGACGTCGTGCTCGCTACCGAAGAGGGCGCGCCCTGGGTGAAGTACATCCACGGCGACTACGGTAAGGGCACTTGGACCTACCTGGGCGGTCACGACCCGGAAGATCCACAGCACGCCATCGGCAACCCGTCCACAGATCTTTCCCTCCACAAGGGCAGTCCGGGGTATCGACTCATCCTGAACAACGTGTTGTTCCCTGCGGCCAAGAAGAAGCCGCTGAAGACCTAGAGGGAGCAGGCGACCCCGATCGGCAACGGGCCGCTGCTGGAGCCGAATCTTGATGCACCCGGCCCTCACCTTCGGCTTATCTTCAGGGGTGCCCCGTCCCGCTCCCAAGCCCCCGAGCACCAAGCGTCTCTCCGCCGCCGCGTCGGCGGCGATGCGCGCGGCTATTCGCCTGGCCGGCGGCCGCGAGGTGTGTTTCGTGTGCGGCCTGGATGACCAGGGAGTGGTGCTCACGGCTCGCGTCGCCGCGCGAGGCGACGTCTCGAGTGTGCTGGCGCTGCCGGGATTTGCGCGACGCGGTGAGATGCTGCTGCACAATCATCCGTCAGGGCTGCTGGAACCCTCCGGCCCGGACTATGACGTGGCGGCGCGCATGCACGACGACGGGATTGGCTTCGGAATCATCGACAATGAAGCCGCGCTGCTGTACGTCGTGGTCGAAGTGCCGCGCACCGACACCAAGGTCAGACTCGACCCCGTGTCCGTCGCCCGAGACCTCGGTCCCGACGGCGCGATCGCGCTGACGCACGCGCGGTACGAGGATCGGAAGAGTCAGCGAGACATGGCCGCCGCGATTGCGCGCGTCTACAACGAAGGTGGGGTCGGCCTTCTCGAAGCGGGCACTGGCGTCGGCAAGTCACTCGGCTATCTCGTTCCCGCGTTGCGGTGGGCTGCCGCAAACGGCGAACGCACCATCGTTTCGACGAACACGATCAATTTGCAGGAGCAGCTCGTCGGGAAGGATCTTCCGTTCCTGTCGCGCGCGCTGAGTGGCCAGAAGGTGCGCTTCGCGTTGCTCAAGGGTTGGCGCAACTATCTCTGCCTGATGCGGCTCGAGCAGGCGCGCGGGGGAGCGGCTCAGCTTTTCGAGCAGGAGGTCGCCACCGAAATCGCTGCGCTCGTCGCGTGGTCCGAGCGCACGTCGGACGGCTCGCTGGCCGACCTGCCGACGCCACCCAGCCCGGACGCATGGGACGAAGTCGCGGCCGAACCGGACGTCTGCACGCGCGTGCAGTGCGCGCACTTCTCGAACTGCTTCGTGTTCAAGGCGCGACGTGCTGCCGCGGAGGCCGACGTGATCGTCGTGAACCACCATCTGCTCCTGGCCGACCTTGCCGTGCGTCGCGCGGCGCAGAACTGGGATGATGCGGCGGTACTACCCGCATATGGCCGTCTGGTCGTGGACGAAGGACATCACCTGGAGGATGCCGCGGCCGCCCACCTCGGAACGACGGTCACTCGTCGCGGGCTACAGCGGCTGGTCAATCGGCTCGACCGCCGCGGCAAGGGGTTGCTGCCCCTGCTGGCGGCGCGACTCTCGGCCAGCAAGGATCTCCTGAGCGCGGCGAGTCTCGATCTGGTCGAGGAACGGCTTGCCAGGGCCGTGCATGGGCTCCGGGACAAGTCAGGCGTTCTCTTCGATCTGCTGGACATGTTCCTCCAACGCGCCGGACTGCCCATGGTGCGATTGACGCAGGAATTCGCGTCCGATCCCATCTGGCGAGCGGGCCTGTCGCTTGCCCTCGAGGACACGCTGGGGCAGATCGAGTTCCTTGCCGAGGGCTTGCGCCTGGTTCGTGAGCGCATCGAGGGCAGCAGCGCGCTGGACGAGGCACTCGCACCGCTGCTCAACGAGGTGCGGTCCGTGACCCGTCGTCTGCAGGTTGCCGGCGACGGACTCCGTCGAGCGCTATCACCGCCTCCGGATGACGACAGCGTGCGGTGGATCGAAGTGCGCGGACGCGAGAAGTCGGTGGCCGTTGCGAGCGTACCGCTGGATCTGGCGCCGATTCTTCGGGACGATCTGTTCAACCGCCTCGACAGTACCATCGTCACGAGTGCGACGCTCACGGCATCGTCCGGTATTGCAGAGGATGCAGGGCGGTTCGAGTTTCTCGCGGCGCGTCTCGGACTGGACAATGAAGAACTCCGTCCAGTGACCGCGGTCTTTCCGTCGCCGTTCGACTACGCGGAGCAGTCGCTGCTGGCAATTCCTTCCGACGCACCGGCACCCAACATCGACGCGGATGCCCATCGCCGGGCCATTACGAGGATTGTCCTCGACGTGGCAGCGTCATCGGATGGCGGGCTCTTCGTGCTGTTCACCAGCCATCGCGAGGTCCGTCAACTGGCGGTGGAACTTCGCGCGCGTGGCGTGGAGCGACGATGGCCGCTGCTCGTGCACGGGGACGAAAGCCGCGACATGTTGCTCGACCGCTTTCGTAAGTCGGGGCAGGCCGTTCTGCTCGGGACGGCATCGTTCTGGGAGGGCGTAGACGTCCCGGGCGATGCGCTGCGCGGGCTCGTCATCGCCAAGCTGCCGTTTCGCGTGCCGTCCGAGCCGATCACGGCAGCGCATTGCGAAGCGATCGTGGCGCGTGGCGGCGATCCATTTGCCGAATACATGTTGCCGCACGCCTCGCTCCGGCTCAAGCAGGGATTCGGCCGCCTCATTCGATCCGGCACCGATCGCGGCGTCGTGGTGATCGGCGATTCAAGGATTGTTACCAAGCGGTATGGACGAGGTCTCCTGGAAGCGCTACCGCCCGCGAAGAGGGCCATAGGCGCGTGGTCCGATCTTTCGACGGAAATACGCGAGTTTTTTCGAACGAGCGCGCGGTGAAGGAGGGCCCGTCGGTGCCTCGACGCCGGTGTGTCGCTGTTTCAGGTTAGCTTTCGGAATGCCCATGCTTCGTCCCTCCAAAATCGTTTGCGTCGGGCGGAACTATGCCGCGCACGCCAAGGAGCTCGGCAACGAAGTTCCAAAGCAACCGCTCATATTCCTCAAACCGCCATCGAGCATCATTCGCGGCGGAGCATCCATCCGCATCCCAACGGTGTCGAAGCAGGTGGAGTATGAAGGGGAGATAGGAGTTGTGGTGTCCAGACAGTTGCGGCGGGCGACTTCCGGTCAGTCGCGAACCGCAATTGGCGGCATCTTTGCGGCCAACGACGTGACCGCCCGCGATCTCCAGAAGTCCGATGGTCAGTGGACGCGCGCCAAGGGATTCGACACGTTCTGCGCGGTAGGTGAAGTTGGCGAAGTACCAGCCGACTTGTCGTCTTTGACCATCACCACCCGGCTGAACGGTGAGGTGCGGCAATCGGGCCGGGCGAAGGACATGGTGTTCGACATTCCATCGCTGCTGTCCTACATCTCGGGGATCATGACGCTGGAGGTTGGCGATCTCGTGCTCACGGGGACGCCGGACGGTGTAGGGACCCTCGCTGCCGGCGACGTGGTAGAAGTGGAGATCGCGGGCGTGAGCCAAGTCAACAACCCTGTTTCCTTCGACGAATAGTGCCTTCGCTCGCCAGACAGTTCTCCCTCCTGCCCGACTATCCTCTCGCCACGATTCCGCAGAGGAAGCGGGAACTGCTGGAGCGCGGCGTTGACGTGATCGACCTGGGCGCCGGCGATGCCGACCTCGCTCCGCCCGAGGAAGCGCTGACGCGGATGCGCTCCGCCACGATGGAACCGCACATGAGCCGCTACGGATTCGGCATGGGCTACGTGCCGTATCGTGAGGCGGTGAGCGCATTCATGCACAAGCGTTTCGGCGTGCAGTGCGATCCGATGAGCGAGGTGGTGCCGCTCCTCGGATCGAAAGAAGGAATCTCGCACCTCGCGTTCGCATACATGGAACCAGGTGCCGCGGCGATCATTCCGGAGCCTGGGTACAATGCGTATCAGGGCGGCACATTGCTGGCGGGCGGCGAGGCGTACCGATACCCATTGCGACCGCGCACCAAGTTTCTCGTCGAACTCGACGAGATTCCCTCGCACGTGCTCGATCGTGCTCGCCTGTTGTACCTGAACTATCCGAACAACCCCACCGGGGCGGTGGCTCCGCGCGAGTACCTCGAGCGCGTGGTGCAAACGTGCAGGGAGCGCGACATTCTGCTCGTCTACGACAATGCGTACTCGGAGATGTCGTTCGACGGATACGTGCCGCCGAGCATTTTCGAAGTGGACGGGGCGCGCGACGTCGCCGTGGAATTTCACTCCGTGTCCAAGACGTATAACATGACGGGCTGGCGGTGCGGGTGGGCCGTTGCCCGTCCCGACGTCGCCCGCGCGCTGGCCAAGGTGAAGTCCTTCGTCGATACGGGACAGTTCATGGCCATTCAGTCAGCGGCCGTGGCGGCGCTCGAGAGCCACGCGACGTTTGTGCCCAGGAACGTCGCAATCTTCAAGGAACGCCGCGACGCCGCCGTGAGTGCGTTCCGTGCCGCAGGCTTCGCGTGTGAAGTGCCGCTGGCCACCATGTACCTGTGGATCAAGCTGCCCGACGCCATCCTGTCGGCGGAGTTCGCTGAACGTCTCCTGGAGGACGCGGGTGTGGTGGTCATGGCGGGCTCCGCATTCGGGACTGGCGGCGAAGGCTTCTTCCGGATCTCGTTCATCACGTCCCCCGCACGGATTGCGGAGGCTGCCGCACGCGCGGGACGCGTACTCACCGCCATGCTGGTGGGTGCGACGTGACACGCCGCCGCGCGCCCGTCCCGCTACTCTTCTCCATCGTCGTCCACGTGATGGTGGGGTACGCGATCCTGCACGCGGCTTTTCATTACGATTTCTCGCGCGACCACCAAGTGCTGCCGCCCGCACCGGAAGAGGAGCACGTGCGATATATCGCGGTAGCTCCAGCGGCGGGCGCCGCGCTCGGCATCGATACCACGGGGCGGCCGGCGAAGGCCACGCAGGCGCCAGTGCGCGGGTTCACCGCGCCCGTTCAGGTGCCGACGCGAATCCTGCCCGAGGAACCGTCGGCCGCGGGCTCGCCAGGCGGCGTGGACGGCGGACGAGCGCGCGGCGGTGGCAATGGTCTTGGCGTCACCACGGGCATCGTACCGGCCGATCCGGATCCGCGCCTCGGCACGGACCCGCATGCCTTCTTCCCCGATCCAAAGACCCACGCCGAGCGGGTAGACAGCGCCTTGAAGGCGACCATCTATGCGTACAACGACTCCGTATCACGAGCCCTGGCACGTGCGGGAAAGAAGCCCGGGGACTGGACGTTCGAGAAGAACGGCCAGAAATGGGGGGTGGACGGCAACAACATCTATCTCGGCAAATTCGCCATTCCGAGTGCGGTGCTGGCCGCGCTACCGATTCGAATTCAGGGGAATCCCGGTGAGTCCATCTCCGATCGCCTGTCCGGCTCGCGACGCGCCGATCTCATGCAGCACGCGCAGTCGCAATACCATGACGAGGAGTTCAAGTCGGCCGTGAAGCGCATCCGTGAGCGCAAAGACAAGGAGCGAAAGGAGCGAATGGGCACCGACGGCGACAAGCCGTTGCCCATCGGTCCCGACAGCACCCGCGGGTAAGCCTGGCTGCGGTTGAGCTGACCTGACTACGCGGGTTCCGGCACCGACAGTGTCGGCTGCAGCGTCAGCTCCATGAACGGCCGGAACACGCCACACACGACACCGAGCACGGCAAAGTCGTCCTTGGGGCCGACCTCGATGGCGCGCTCAGCGTCATTGGCGGGCTCGAGCACGATGGTCGCGCCGCGGTGCGTAAGGGTCTTTATCGTCGCGTCCTCGCCGAGCCGAGCCGCGACGATGTCTCCGTCCTTGGCGCGGGTGGATGGCGACACCAGCACGTAATCCTCGTGAAAGATGCCGCGCCCGATCATCGACTCTCCCTTGATGCGCAGGAAGAAGACATCGTCGCTGGGGAGAAAACGACGATCCATGGTGATGTGCCCCGACCGATGATCCGGCAACAACGCGGGCTCACCCGCATGCACTCGGCCATAGTATGGTACGGGTTGCGTATTTGCGTGGCCCGAGTACCCAACGATGCGGACTCCGCGGGAGCGCGATTGGTCCCGCTCGATGAAGCCCTTCTGCGTGAGCGAGCCGAGCAGATCGCTGACCGTCTTGGTCGACTTTATGCGAAATGTTTTCGCGATCTCTCGAATGCTTGGTTGATACGTGTTCTCTGCCAGGAAGTCGATCAGGTAGTGGTAGACCCGACGCTCCAGCAAAGTGAGCGGCTCCGTCATTATTTCACCGGCATCACAAATGTGGTCGGAAGCCGTCATGGCTGACCCGATTTCCCCGCGCCTTTGTGGCTAATGTACGGCCTCGGTGACGGTTCGCAACAGCACAGCGGGCGGGTTGCTCAAGAGTTGGAGGTCGCCAGCATCTGGAGTGCGATGTCAATTCTGGCCAGCGAGCGCTCGCGTCCCAGAATAGACAGCACGTCGAAGATGCCCGGACTCACGCCCAGTCCCGTGAGGGCAACGCGCAACGGCTGAAAGATCTTGCCGGCTTTGCCGCCCAGGCCAAGCTCTTCGGCCACCGTTCGTAACGCCTCCTCCATGAGGTCCGGTCCCCAAGTGGGCAGACTGGAGAGGGCATCACGCACGGCCCGCAGGATGGCGGCGGTCGCCGGCCGGTCCTTCCATTGCTTGCCCATCGCGTCCACATCGTACTCGAGCTCGGACAAGAGGTACGGACGCGCCTGGACGACGATGTCGTCGAGTGTACGCGCGCGCACCTTGAGCAGGTCGAGCAGGGAGTCAAGCCAGGCACCGTTCCGAGCCATCGCGTCTGCGGTCGTCAGTCCCGCGACGACCAGCATCGGCGTGATGCGCGCCGCGAGCTCGTGCGACGAGATGATCGCCAGATGCTGTCCATTCATCCACTCGAGTTTCTTCGTGTCGAAGATCGCTGCCTTCTTCTGGAGCCCGGCGGGGTCGAAGAGGTCGATCATCTGCCCCATCGACATCACCTCGATGTCGTTTCCAGGCGCCCAGCCGAGCAGTGCGAGAAAGTTGAGCATTGCGCCCGGCAGGATACCCAGATGCTGGTAATCGCCGACCGCGGACGCGCCGTGGCGCTTGCTCAGCTTCTTGCCATCCAGTCCGTGAATCATCGGCAGGTGCGCGAACTGGGGAACCTTGGCACCCAGCGCCTCGTACAGCATGATCTGCTTTGGCGTGTTCGAGATGTGATCATCCCCACGCATGACGAGCGTGATCGCCATGGTGATGTCGTCGCTGACGACCGCCATGTTGTAGATCGGCGTGCCGTCGGTACGGAGGATGATGAAATCCTCGATGTCCTTGTTGGGGAACGTGATGTTCTCGTGCACGAGGTCGTGCCAGCTCGTGGTACCCTCCGGTACGCGGAAGCGCAGCGTGAACGGCATGCCGGCGGCAACACGGCGGCTGAGTTCAGCGGGGTCGAGGCGATCACAGCGACGATCGTACTTGAAGCTGTCGCCCGCGGCTTCAGCGGCTTGGCGACGCTCGGCCAGCTCCTGCGGAGTGCAGAAACAGCGGTATGCCGAGCCGTTCTCCAGCATGCGATACGAATCGGCGCGATTTCGATCGGCGTTGGCGCCCTGATAGACCACCTCCTCGTCCCAGAGCAGGCCGAGCCACCGCAGGCCCTCGAAGATGGCGCGGGTGCTGTCCTCGGTGCTCCGCGCCTTGTCCGTGTCCTCGATGCGAAGCAGGAACTGGCCGCCGAACCTTTTCGCGTACAGCCAGTTGAAGAGCGCCGTGCGCGCGCCACCCACATGGAGATACCCCGTGGGGGAGGGAGCAAATCGAAGGCGTGGAGTCGGAGTGGTCTCGTTCATGACCAACGGCCCAGCGTAAAGGAAAGGCGAAGGCCCGCCGCGGGCGGCGGGCCTTCTCAGCGGAGAGGGAGGGATTCGAACCCTCGATACCAGTTTCCCAGTATGCCGGTTTAGCAAACCGGTGCCTTCAGCCTCTCGGCCACCCCTCCAGGACGCAACGTGGTGTGCGACCGAGTGAATGTAACCGGAGGCGAGCGCCGGCGGCAACCGGCGAACACAACCCACGAAAGCCAACGGCCACCACGCGCAGAGCCACACCTCGCACGGCGCGAGCTTCATCCTGTCATCGCACGGTCCGCCGGCAGCGGACCGATGGCTTGGAACAGTCGCGGACACGCGGTAAGCTTCGTGTCCAGCCACAATCGATGAAACCACGTGTCATCCACTTCTCCGCTTGCATCGGCGCCCGCGCCGCACCGCGATTTCATCCGCGACCTGGTGGCGGCCGACGCGGCATCCAACCGGTACGGACGGGAGATTGCGACACGCTTTCCGCCGGAACCGAACGGATTCCCCCATCTCGGTCACGTCAAGTCGATCTGCCTCAACTTCGGCATCCGCGACGAGTTCGGCGGCCGCTGCAACCTCCGCTTCGACGATACGAACCCGTTCACGGAGGACATCAAGTACGTCGAAGCGTTCAAACGGGACGTGCGATGGCTCGGATTCGAATGGGACGCGGAACTCTACACCAGCGACTACTTCGGCCGGTTGTACGAGATCGCCGAGCACCTGGTGATGGACGGAAAGGCGTACGTCGATTCGCAGACCGAAGATGAGATCCGCGAGCGTCGCGGCACGGTAACCACGACGGGTACCGCCAGTCCATTCAGGGACCGGGCCGTCGACGAGAATCTGTCGCTGCTGCGTCGCATGCGGGCCGGCGACTTCGACGATGGTGCGCACGTGCTTCGCGCCAGCATCGACATGGCGCATCCGAACATGGTCATGCGCGACCCGTTGCTCCTGCGCATCCGACGCGCGTCCCACTATCGGCAGGGTGACGCGTGGTGCCTCTACCCGCTGTACGATTTCGCCCACGGACTCTCCGACGCCATCGAGGGGATCACGCACTCGCTGTGCACGCTCGAGTTCAAGGACAACCGCGACGTCTACGAGTGGCTCGTGCGCGCTGCCGGCTTCGTCCGTCCCCCCGAGCAAACCGAGTTCGCGCGGCTGGAACTGGACTACACGATGCTGAGCAAGCGAAAGCTGCTGCGCCTCGTGAACGAGGGTTTCGTCTCCGGCTGGGATGATCCGCGCATGCCCACCATCGCCGGCATGCGCCGACGCGGCGTGACACCCGAGGCTCTTCGGAAGTTCTGCGACGTGATCGGAGTGGCCCGCAAGCCAGCGCGAACCGAGCTGGCGACGTTCGAGCACGCGGTGCGCGACGACCTCAATATGCGCGTGCCGAGGGTGATGTGTGTGTTGCGTCCGCTCAAGGTGGTGATCACGAACTTTCCCGAGGGCGAGGTCGAATGGCACGAAGCCAGCTCCTACCCGCGCGACGTACCGCTCACGGGCTCACGGACCATTCCCTTCTCGCGCGAGTTGTACATCGAACGCGACGATTTCATGGAGGCTCCTCCGAGCAAGTTCTACCGGCTCGCGCCGGGTCGCGAAGTGCGATTGCGGTACGGCTATTTCGTGACGTGCTCCGATGTGGTGAAGGATGCGTCAGGCAACGTGGTGGAGGTTCACTGCACGTATGATCCCGCCACGCGTGGCGGCGACGCACCCGACGGCCGCAAGGTCTCGGGCACCATTCACTGGGTGAGTGCCCGGCACGCGCTGGAATGCGAGCTGCGGCTCTACGACCGGCTGTTCACGGTCCCCAATCCCGACGATGTCCCCGACGGACTGGATTTCGTGAGCGTGCTCAACCCGGAATCCCTCGTCACGGTGCGGAACGCGCAGATCGAGCCCAGCGTCGCGAAGGACGCGCCCGGCTCGCGGTATCAGTTCGAGCGCACCGGGTACTTCGTCAGTGATGCGACGGACTCGAAGCCGGGCGCCCTTGTGTTCAACCGCACGGTCACGCTCCGCGACAGTTGGGCAAAGATCAAGGATAAGTAGACCGCGAACGACGGCGGAGCTCGCCGTCGGTTCGTGACGGTACTGTGTCGGCGGCAGTCGATGCTTCATGCTGCTCATCCTGTGCGTGGCGTTCATTCTGTCGGGCGCGGCCGGCCTTGTCTATGAGTCGATCTGGACGCGCTATCTCGGCCAGTTCGTTGGGCACAGCGCGTATGCGCAGGTGCTGGTGCTCATCATCTTCCTGGGGGGGATGTCGGGTGGCGCCTTCCTGATTGGTCGTCGCTCGGAACGAGTGCGACAGCCGTTGTTGTGGTATGCCATCGTCGAACTGGCCGTCGGCGTCATCGGGCTCGTATTTCACGACGTTTTCGTCTGGACGACACGAAACGCATACGACGCGGTCTTCCCGTGGCTCGGACCGGGTGTCGCCCACTCGCTGGCCAAATGGACGATCGCCGCCCTCCTCATCCTCCCGCAATCCATCCTGCTCGGCGCAACCTTTCCCCTGATGACGGCGGGCGCCCTGCGCCGCGTGCCGGGTCGGGCAGGGCGCACGATTGCGTTGCTCTACTTCGCCAACAGCCTGGGCGCCGCCGGCGGGGTACTTGTCGCCGGTTTCGCACTCATCCAGTTAGCAGGGTTGCCCGGTACGCTTGCCGCGGCGGCAATGATCAACCTCACCGTAGCTGCCGCCGTGTTCCTCCTCTCCCGGCGCAGCGAATCGGATGACGTGGCGGACCGGAGTGTCGTCCGCAATGACGCGGAGGACTCGCGCCTGCACACGACCGCCGAGCGGATCGGGTCGAGCTCGCCTGCCGTCGTCGTTTCCGAGTACAGCGAAGGCGAACCATCCCACCGGCTCACGACGCTGCTGTTGACGGTGAGCTTCGGGACAGCCGTTTCCTCGTTCATCTACGAGATCGGCTGGATCCGCATGCTCTCGCTGGTCCTCGGATCAGCGACGCACTCCTTCGAACTGATGCTCTCCGCGTTCATTCTCGGACTCGCCAGCGGGGCGTTCGCCATTCGGCGTCAGACGCACGCCGGGGCGAACGCCCTGCGCACGCTCGCCTACGTTCAGCTGGCCATGGGTGCGCTCGCCGTGGCGACGCTTCCACTCTACATGCGCTCGTTCTCGTGGATGGCCGACTTCATGAGTGCATTCACGGCGTCGCCATCCGGGTATCGCGCGTTCAGTCTGTCCCGATACGTGATCTGCCTCGTCGTCATGCTGCCCGCGACGTTTTGCGCCGGGATGACCCTGCCGCTCATCACCCGACTGCTTCTGCGCGGGCGAAACGCGGAGCGCGCGATCGGAATCGTGTATGGTGTGAACACGCTGGGATCGATCGTCGGCGTGTCACTCGCGGCGCTCGTGCTCCTGCCGATGATGGGACTCAAGTGGCTGCTCATTGCTGGCGCGGCCATCGACGTGGTGCTCGGCCTCACGCTGATGTTGTGGGACGGGGGGCTGGTGCGTTGGCGCGCCGATCGCCGGGTGTTGTGGCCCGCGCTGGCGGGCGTCGGTGTGATGTTCGTTCTGGGAGCTCGTGCACAGTTCGACCAGGGCGTGCTGACCAGCGGCGTGTTTCGGTATGGGAGGACGCGGGCGCCGGGCACCGCGTCCATGGCGTTCTACTCCGACGGCCGAACGGCCACGGTCAGCGTGCGGAGACTCACCTCGACGGGTGGTTTCTCGTTGTCCACGAACGGAAAGCCGGATGCGTCGCTCGGACCCGAGTGGTTCAAGCCTCCGGCTGACCCGGGTCAGTTCAACTACGACGCGTCAACGCAGGTACTGTTGCCACTCATCCTGTTGGCGCACGCGCCGCATGCGCGCGTGGCGGCGGTCATCGGACAAGGCTCCGGCATGTCGTCGCACACGTTGCTCGGCGCTCCGATGCTGGCCAAGGTGGTGACGATCGAGATCGAGCCCGAAATGCTGCGCGCATCGCGCCTGTTCTATCCGGCAAACAAGCGCGTGTTCGACGACTCGCGATCGGTGTTCGCGATCGACGACGCGCGCTCGTACTTCGCGTCGCAGAATGATCGGTACGACCTGATCCTGTCGGAGCCGTCGACGCCATGGGTCGCGGGCGTGTCCGGCTTGTTCACGAGCGAGTTCTATGCGCACGCAAGGCACTTTCTCACTCCTGACGGCGTCTTCGGCCAGTGGCTTCACTTGTCGGAGATCAGCGACGGGCTGGTGTTGAGCGTCGTGCGCGCCGTGGCCGATAATTTTCCGTCGTACACCATATACGCCGTCGGCAACCGGGACATCCTCATCGTGGCCACGAACAAGCCGGCCCTGGCGCCGCCCGACTGGTCGGTGTTCCGCCTTCCCCCGATCGCGCAGGACCTGCGTCGCGTCTATCCGTTGACGCCGCCGCTGCTCAACGCGTTACACATGGTGGACAGCCCCACGCTGGCGCCGCTGGTTGCCGGCGGCGGAGCGAACTCCGACTTCTTTCCCACGCTGGACCTTGGCGCGGAGCGTACGCGGTACATGAATGAAGGCGCCGTGGGATTCATCGGGCTCGTGAGCGATCGTTTTGCCTTGGGGCCAATTTTGGAGGGTCGGCGCGCTGCCGTCGACGGCGAGCGCTATACCGCGATCAAGTTCGTGCCGCGACTCGAGGCGATGGAATTGGCGGCACGCCAGCGCGATCACCGGTTCGATGGAGCGTCACCGGAAATGCTTGCGTCGGCGGAGCGCGCGCGTGCCATCGAGCTAATCGTGTCCACGAACACTGCGCCGCTCGACTGGCACGTCTGGGTGAGCGCCGTGCGTGAGGCGGAGGAGATGCGCTCGGGCGGCACCGCGGGACTGGCCGACACGGCGTTCTTCGCGCGGCTGAATCGGTACCTGGAGGCTCAGCACGCCCCCGCGGCGGCGAGCAGCAGCGTTTCATTCATCCACGGCATGGCCGCGTGGAATTTCGCCGAAGCGTCGGCAGCGGCAGACGTGCTCATTCCGCTGGCGCTCAAGGGCGACTTCTGGATCCCCACCGACGAGTTGCGCGAAGCGACAGTGGTGGCGCGTCTCAAGCTCGGCGACGTCGCCGGGGCCCGCCGCGCGCTCGACGATCTCGCGCCGCATACGCTGCGAGACGTGAACGACGTGCGGCCGCAACTGCTGCGTGCGTGGGTGACCGCCGGTGAAGCCGACGTGGCACGCTCCCGAAAGCCGGGCGGTCGCCCAACACGATGATCTCGGTCAGCCCCTCGTGACGCAGTCCGAGATAGAACGGGCAGGGTGGGATTCGAACCCACGAGACCCGCGAGGGTCCGCCGGTTTTCAAGACCGGTTCCTTCAACCACTCAGACACCTGCCCAAGATGTTACTACATTTGTGACGATTGCGACTAATCCCCTAGGAAGATTGGTTTGTTTCGTACCGCTCGCTTCACCATTCGTGTCTTGTGGTGTCTCTCGAGGGGCGGCTTTGGAGTATAGATGGGGTAACCGGATCCAGCACGGGCATTTGCGCCGAGGCGATTTTTGGCGACCTGCTCGCGGCGCAGGTCTTGGTTCGGATGAAACTTCGCATACCGCTCGGTCACTCCGGTAGTGCTGTGGCCAAGGAGGTCGCGGATTTCAAGGCGAGAGGTTCCCTCGAGCGCAAGTTACGCCGAAGGTGTGGCGCAGGGAGCGTGGGGAAAAGCGCGGCTGAACGGGAAGCGGGGGCCTTCTATTCACCGTCGATGGAGTCGGGTTATGGCGGTAGACGCGATGCGCCGAGTGTCTGTTGCGCATCCCTCGACGCAGAATTTCATCGTCGGTGATGCCGGGCATGTAACGCACCCGAGGTGGCAGCCCGCGCGCGGCGAGGGCTCACCCGTCACGCGTCCGCCATGCGCCGGCATCACGAGGTCGTGAGCACGAGGTCGATCGCCTCGCCGCGCGCGTCTGCAGCCGCAGCGACCGTCAGCGCCTCCTCGCCATCGGCGTAAAGCACGACATAGCCATGCTGCTCGAGCAGGCGGCGCACGATTGCGCGGACGGCTTGGCTGCTACGCGGGCGGCAAGTTACTGGTGCGCCGGTGCCGCGCGGGGCGAGCCCTCGACCCAGTTCACGTCCCACGCCCCATCGACGGTGATGAAGAGAAGCACTCCTTCGGTGGGTTTGGTCCATGCCTCGTGGATCATGTGACTCGGCATGTAGTTGAACGATCCAGGGCCCAGCGCAATGCGCTCGCCGTCGTGGTCCATGATGAAGGTGCCGCTGACGATTGTGTGCGTTTCGTTGGCGGTATGCCAGTGCTTCGCGACGTGGAAGCCGGGGGGAACGCGGATCATGAGCTGTGTGGCGTGCGTCGAGGGGTCAACGCGGAGGATCGTGATCTCGGGCGAACCCGCGCCGAGTGCCGGCATGATGCGCTCCCAACGCAGGTTGGTGAATGAGGCGTAAATCGGTGCCGTGCGCGCCACGTCCGGCGACGGCGCGGGAAGCACAGCGGTTTGGGCGTGCGCGACCGCAGCCACTTGCGACATCCAACACAGTCCAGCAATGATGATTATGACGCGCATTGAAACCTCCTGGCCGACGGGGCCGTCGCTGGCATCCGGTGTGGCCGGATAGTTTGGTTGTACAAGCATGTTCACTGAACGTGGCAACGGTACTGCCGGCCGGACCATCCGTCAAGAGAATCATTGATCATGGCTGTTCATCGAAAGCGCCCGCGCTCCTATGTGCTGGGACGGAGGGCCGAAAGCCAGGTAGAGACGCGGCAACGAATTGTCGAGGCCACCGTCGAATTGCACGGCACCATCGGGCCGGTCCGCACGACCATCATGGCGATCGCGGAAAAGGCGGCAGTGCAGCGGTTGACCGTGTACCGCCACTTCCCTGACGAGCGATCGCTGCTCGAAGCCTGCTCCGCGCATGCACGCGCGCTCATGCCAGCACCGGACGCCGCGGCGTGGCGCGCGATTGCGGACCCGGAAAAGCGCGTCCGCACGGCGCTTGGTGAGCTCTACGGCTACTTCCGGCGCACGGAGCGGTTCTGGGTCAATGTGCTACGCGATGCGGAATTGAGCCCCATCGTTCACGAAATAGCAGGCAAGCGCCGACTCGGCTACCTGACCGTCGTCCGCGACACCCTCGCGGCAGGGTGGCGCCGGCGCAGTGCTCGGCGCGTCGCCGCACTCGGGCACGCGGTGGACTTCCGTACGTGGGAGTCGCTGACTGTGCGCCAAGGGCTGGATGACGCGCAAGCCAGGGATCTGATGCTGGCGTTCGTGCGGTGCGCGTGCCCCGCTTCCGCGAGCGCTTCTCCTGCAAAAAACGTTATTGCTCGTGCGCGTCCGCCGCGACGTGGAGATGCCAGCTAGTGGTACGGTGGGCGACCTTTGGGCAGGTGGCTGAGCGGTTGAGAACACGGCGAGGCGGCCATGTCCGGGCGATTCTGCCGCGCCTGCTGGAACAGCGTCCGGGCACGCGGCTGGCGTTGTTCGTCAGGAACAGAAAGCATGCGGAGTCCGCCGCCATGATCTTCACGGACTGTCCGGGTTTGCGGGACCGGGTGGACATCCGCCCTATCCGTCAGTTTTCACGCTTCGATGCGGACGTGTTCTGGTACCCGTGGAACGTAGCGAGTCCGCTGCCGCGGCGCGGCGCGGTGGTGGTCACCGTGCACGATGTGGCCCCGCTCGCCTTTCCCGATCCACGCGCCCTGCAAACATTCAAGAATTTGCGCTGGCGCTGAAAGTACTCCGAGACGGCGCGTTTGGCGGACGTCATCATCGCGGACTCGGCGTTCACGGCCCAGGAAGTCCATCGGTACCTCGGCGATCCGCTCGAGCGTACCCGGGTCGCGCTGCCGGCGGCGGACCACGCCAGCCCTCGCACGCGTCAGGGTACGGACGCTTTCTTCCTCGTCCGGACGGAACGCGGGCTGGCACCAATGAGCTCTGCGGCTATGGGTTGGCCGCCCCACGCCTCCCAGTTGCCACGCTCGCCGTGCTGTTCGATCACCCTGGCCAGGCGCTCCGAGGCATTGTACCAGTTGTTCTCGGTCGCGCGCTGGGCCCCGTCGCGGTCGCCGCAAGCGATGGTGTCCGTGATCGCCTCGTGCTCCCGCACGGAAGTCGTCACCTGGTTGACGAAGACGCTGACGTACAGCCGGGAGTAGCGGTCGCTCTGCGGCTTGATGGCGCGGTGTAGGGCGAGCAGACGAAGGCCGACCACCCCTTCCACATAGGTGCGGTGGAACTCGGTGTCGAGGTCAAAGAAATGCGCGGCATCCCCCTGCGCACTGGCATGCGCGGCGAGCTGGCCGTTCACAGTGCGCAGCCGCTCCACCAGCTCGCGGCGCCGAGCGGCCGGGAGGCCGGCGGCAATGCGCGCGGCCAGCCCCTCGAGATGGCCGACGAGCGCGTACACCTCCTGGCCGCTATCAACCTGCGTCGGGACGCGCAACCTCACCGGCGCTGGGCGTAAACCGAAGTCGGTGAACCCTCGGGACACTCTGAAGAAAGAGACTGGCGGCTAAACGATGCGGCATTGCCGCGCGGCACCTCCACCGCGCCAGGCCAGTCGCAGCGACCGCAAGTCGAAGCCGATCCTCGCTCGCCTCGAGTTCGGCCACTGCGCCGTCCCTCGCCGTACGTTCCGCAAGAAACGACAGCGACGAAAGCTGGCGACGCTGACGCGCTCGCGCGCGAATTCAACAAGGCGCACCGAACGTAGACGATTTCTAGCGCTGCCAACAGAGATGCGTCGGGCGCGGTCTATCGCCGCTTTCGGCGGACTGCCTCCTACGCCTCAAACATTGCAGCGGAAGGATGCAGGTGAAGCGATCGGTCATGCGATCGACGTTGGCAATGCCCATGCCCAGCGGGCGCAGCACGAGTGGTGCTGTTCCTCGGGCCTCGGCTCAACGGCACCAGGCCCCTCCGCCCGGGGTGGGGGGTGGGGGGTCGGGGAGCAGTGACGTGTCACTATCTTTCTGAGCGGCATGACCGTACGAAACCCGCAGCCGGCATCGCGTGACTTCTCCTGACCTGATCGAACAGCCCGCCCGACCCGTCGCGACCGAAGTCCCGGATGCACCGGCCATGGTCATCGCGGTCGAGGCCACCCGACTCGCGCGCGAAGTTCGCGGCATTGGGCGGTATGTCCGGGCGATTCTGCCGCGCCTGCTGGAACAGCGTCCGGGCACGCGGCTGGCGTTGTTCGTCAGGAACAGAAAGCATGCGGAGTCCGCCGCCATGATCTTCACGGACTGTCCGGGTTTGCGGGACCGGGTGGAGATCCGCCCTATCCGTCAGTTTTCACGCTTCGATGCGGACGTGTTCTGGTACCCGTGGAACGTGGCGAGTCCGCTGCCGCTGCGCGGCGCGGTGGTGGTCACCGTGCACGACGTGGCGCCGCTTGCCTTTCCCGACCCACGCGCCCTGAAAGCATTCAAGAATCTGCGCTGGCGCCGAAAATACTCCGAGACGGCGCGTTGGGCGGACGTCATCATCGCGGACTCGGCGTTCACGGCCCAGGAAGTCCATCGGTACCTCGGCTATCCGCTCGAGCGCACCCGGGTCGCGCTCCTGGCGGCGGACGATCTTGCCATCCCTTCCGCCGAGCGCGACGGTGCGGCGCTGAAACGGTTGGGCGTGGAGCAACCCTTCGTGCTCGCGGTCGGCGCCGCGGAACGCCGCAAGAATCTTGCGCTCGTCACGCGGGCAATGACGACCGTCGTGCAATCGATCCCCAGCGCGACGCTGGTGCTTGCCGGCCCACGAGGCGACAAGGCCGCGCCGGAAACAGCGGCGCCGTGGCGGCGAACGCTGGGTTTCGTGAGCGAGGAAGATCTGGCGACCATCTACCGCTGCGCGAGTGCGCTGGTGATGCCGTCCACGTACGAAGGGTTCGGCCTTCCCGTGCTCGAGGCCATGCGACTCGGCACGCCGGTGATCTGCGCGCGCGCGTCGTCACTGCCGGAGGTGGCGGGCGAGGCGGCGATCTGGATCGATCCGAATGACGACGCTGGTCTTGCGTCGAGTATCTGCCGCGTGCTCAGCGATCAGAAATTGCAGACGCGGATGAGTGCCGCGAGCCTGTCCCAGGCATCACGCTTCTCCTGGGATCAGACCGCGCGGCTTACCCTTGCCGCATTCGATGACGCGCTCAGAATGAGCACAGCGGGCAAGCGCTGACGGCCGCTCGAACCGGGCCTCAGATGGCGATGAACGCGGCAGACCACTCGCGCTGATGCTCGTCCTGCTGGATCAAGGCATCGATGTCCACCACGAGCGCGGCGGCGTCCCTCCGAATGGGAAGCCGATCCATATCCCGCGTTGCCCGCCCTTCGATGAACGCGCCATCCGCACGGTACCGGGACTTGTGCTTCGGGCAGAAGAACTGATTGTCGCCAGCTTCCCAGCGCAGCGCCGTGTTCTGGTGCGGACACGACAGGGAGAACGCATAAACCTTCCCTGCGGCGCGCGCGATGATGACGGAGTTGTCCTTGTCGATGGAGACGCCGTCCACCGACGGGATGGCGTATCGCCGCTCTTCCGCACGGTCGCCGATCCTGGGCGGCATCGCGGCCACGTCGCTGATGGGTATCGGCGCCATGGCGCTGGCTCGACGCGACCCCAACCCAAGCGCGCCGATGGATGCGAACACCATCCCGGCGACGCGGATGAACTCGCGACGCTCCAGGGCTTTCGGTGTGTTCAATGCATCGTGCAGCGTGCAGGAGCCGCCACACGAATCATTGTCGTCGGAATTCTCTCTCAGACTATCGATCATTGGAAGGACGCCACTGGTTTGGAAAGAGTGTCGTTCGATGATACACCGCCGCGCCGCGCTGAGGTCCGGAACGCGCGGGGAGAGTGGCTGTGATGGCGATCACGCTGTGCGTAGCGACTAATGGTCGCCGACGAGCATGATGCCATATCCGACTAAGGCCGTGCCCATGGAAATGAAAGCGATGCGCCGATGCTCGTCGCGTGCCGACTGGGAGCGCCGGGCCTCGCTGCCGAGCTTGATGCCGGCGTACGTGAAGCCGGCGTCGGACGCGAGGAGCAGCCCGGAATGGAGCCAGCGCTTGACCCGGCCATTGGGATTGTCGCGAGAGTCCCAGAGGTTCCAGAGGCCCGTGACGGTGTTGATCGTGAAGGCGGCCCCGAGCCCCGCCGCCGACGCGCTGTGCAACCACGCCGCCGTTTCGTGGCCCTGTGTGGACCCGCCTGCCTGGTACAGCTGATTCCCGCTGATACTCTGCAACGCGAACAGCGGAATGGTCGTGAACGCCGTGTAGTGGTGGATCGTGAGGCGCAGCGCGTACGCATCACTCACCTCCACCGCCTTGGGACGGCGACGCACGGTGTCGTTGGACGCGAGTGCGGGCGCGACTGCCACCGACGCCGTATCGCGCCGCACGGCGCCCTGGTCGGCGGTGATGATGGTGTCGGGGGATGCAGGGCCGACCGCACCCGCCGACGGCCCGTGTAGCAGGAGCGCGCCGAGCAAGAGAGTAACCGATGTCATGGCGAACGCAGATTGAAGGAGTCCTCGCGCGACCCGTCGCCGAGCGCACCGGCCGGCCTGCCCGTGCGTCAACGACGTATCACTGCGACCAGCGAGCGGCCGCGCGACCGCCACCGGCCGCCCGTTGGGAAGACACGCGTGCGCGGCGGTCCCCTACGCGAGGTTCACGGTGCTCGGCAACACTCTTCAAACAAGATACGTTGGCTCACGGTTCCGCGACAATGGCCCCGTGGACCACGACGTCAGGTTCGTGACATGCAACGTTGATGTTACATACTGCGGCGACAGGGTGCCTGCGTGCAACGTCAGCCCGGTGCTACGCGACGACAGGAAGGTCATAGCCCGAAGCAAGACTGCGCAATTGCGACTCCAGGTTGGCGTGCCTCGACGTATGCTCGGTGTCATGCAACGTCAGGAATGCGAGGTGCAACGTCAGGCCCGATTGACTCAAATCCTGCTCGCCGTTATGCAACGTTTGTCAGATTTGATGCAACGTCGGAGTTACGTGATGCAACGTTGGGCTCGTTCGCTGTGCCGAGTTTTTGGCGTGCGGCGAATGGAGCCAAGCACGCTCCGGCGATAGGTTTGGTGGGTGCAACGTCAGCTCGGCGTTATGCAACGTTGGCTCTGTTTGATGCAACGTTTTGGCGCGTGGGTGCAACGTTGGGCTGGCTTGATGCAACGTGAGGCGCGTCATGCGCAGGTGGACCGTCGTCGCGGACGCCCCGAGATTCGATCGCCGCAACGAAGGGCTCGTTCGTAACGGCGTTGGAACGGCTTGGTGCAACGTTTGACGCGTCTGATGCAACGTTTGGTCGGCTCTCTGCGACGGAGGGATGCTCGCTGCGAGGGTGGGCCTGTACCGCGCAACGCTCCACCCGTTTGATGCAACGTGGTGAGGGCTCGCTACGACGCTTGGGCCGCCGGGCGCGCGAAGGCGGCGGGGTTTGTCCTACGCTGGAAGCGCCGACGCGAAAGCGGAAGCAGGGGCCAGTGAAACGCTCAGGAGCTCTTCTGATTCTCGTTCCAACTGTCGTACA
Source organism: Gemmatimonadaceae bacterium (assembly GCA_025362035.1). Taxonomy (GTDB): domain Bacteria; phylum Gemmatimonadota; class Gemmatimonadetes; order Gemmatimonadales; family Gemmatimonadaceae; genus AG11. The sequence goes on from JANYIN010000082.1 coordinate 24,753, forward strand.
ACACCTTCCACTTCCCGCCCAGTTTCTGCCAGGTCACGACGTACTTGGCCACATCGTTGACCTTCGTGCCGTCGGGCGCGTCCATCGTGAGATACACGATGCCGAAGTCCGCAGCCAGATCACCTGCCGAAGCAACCGTTATGGAGTCGGCGGCGAATCGCAGCGCGAGGCCGGGAGTGGTGTCGATCATCTGCTTCCAAGCGAGCCGAATGTCGGCCGTGCCGTGCACGGCGGGCATGCCGGGCCACACGAGCGAACCGTTCGGCGCGTAGAAGGCCACGATTGCGTCGAGATCGTGCCGGGTGGCCGCCTCGCCCCATGCTTCGTCAAGGTCGCGAATGGCCTGCTCGTCGGCAGCGTGCGGGGTGTCGGTCATGATGGAGTATGATTCGAGGTGGAGATGGTGCAGCGCGGGGCGTGCGGTGCTTTCGCGCTGGTGCTGATCCTGAACTTGCCCAGCCGACGGATGCGACGATGCGTGCGGCGTATCACTCGGGAGCCAACTCCTCGAGTTGCTGTCGGGCATCCCGCAGGTCTTTCGTGTCGAATCCTTCCGAGAACCAATCGTAAACCGGCGCCAGCAGCGCGCGTGCGCCGCGATGATCGCCCTTTCGGGCCAGGAGCCCTGCGAGCGTGGTTGCCGCGCGCAACTCCCAGGACTTCGCCTGCTGTTGACGTGCGACGCCAAGAGCCGCGCGCAACGACTCTTCGGCCCCGTTGCTGTCCCCGCGCCTGTCGAGCAGCCAACCCCTGAGGCGCAGCATCTCGGCGAGATGCGCCCGGTCTTCGCGGCATTCATCGCGCGCCAGGCTGTCGTTCATGAGCGTGAGGGCTCCGTCAAGATCGCCATTGAGTGCGAGTGCCTCACCCAGGCGCACACCAAGATACGCGACCCAGATGCGATGCCCGGTTTGGTCCAGCCGCCGAACGGATTCGCGAAGTTGACCGATGCTCTCCTCGATGCGCCCCTGCAGCAGCCACGCTTCGCCTTTGCTGATCTCGGCCATGATCTCGGACATGAGCGGCACGCCGAACTCGTTGCCCACTCGCTCCGCCTCGAGCGCGCTTTGGAGCAGGACATCCGGCTGGTGGCAGTACTCGTAGACCTGCGCGCCGAGGGTCAACGCGAAGGCGATCTCGAAGGGGTGGTTCAGCCTGCGCACGTGCTCCGCCGTTTCCCGTGCAATCTGGCGAGCCTGATCCGGGTAGCCGAGCATCCAGAGGTAGTGTGCGCGATAAATGCCGTCACCCGCCAGCGGATCGCTCGTGGTCAGGGTCGCGATATGCGCGTGGCGCTCCGTCTGGTACAGGCGGCGGATGGCGTCACCGTGCTCACGCGACCGCACGAATTCGCCCTGCCAGAAGCGGGACGCGAGTCCGGCGCGGTGTCCGCACAATTCGACGATCCCGTCGTGTGTGGCCGTCGCGAACGTCAGGAGGCGTTCGATCCACTTGATGGATTCCGAGAGGCGGCCGGCGCTCATGTTATGTACCCACAACCCGTACGTCACCGGCAGCACGCTCTCGCGATCCACCAGTCTTTCGGTCAGCCGCCATGCGGGTTCCAGCGCGGCGCCGACTTCCGGCGACGCCCACCCCTGTTGAGAGAGCACCGCCGGACCGAGCAGTGTGCGGAGACGGAGTTCGAGCACGTCGCGGTGGTCGCCGGTGGCGAGGCGCTCGACGCACGCGAGTCCGGCGCGCAGGTGCGCGATGGCTTCAGGGAGCGCCGTCCGTCGCAGCGCGAGCTCGCCTGCGCGCCGCCAGTACGGGATGGCCGCTTCGTCCAGCGCCGCGGCGGTGAAGTGGCGCGCAAGCAGCTCAGGCGTGTTCTCCACCACATCGGGATATCGCTCTGCCAGCATGCCGGCGATGGCGCCATGCAGTTCGTGGCGACGGCTGCGCAGCAGGGAGTCGTACGCGACGTCCTGGATGAGCGCGTGCTTGAACGTATAGCGCGCGTGGGGAATTCTGCCGCGGCGGAAGGCGAGGCCTGCCTCCGTGAGACGGTCGAGGCCCTGCGCGAGCGCATCCCCGGATATCGGCGCAACCGCCGCGAGCAGTTCGTAGCTGAACTCCCGGCCGATCACCGCGCCTATCTGTGCAACGTCCTTGGCGGCGGGCACGCGATCGAGACGCGCCATCAGCGAGTCGCGCAGCGTGGAGGGCAACACCAGATCGGCTCGCGCGCCGGAATATTCGTACCGGTCGGCGAACTCGGTGAGGTCGCCGGATTCGAGTACCGACTTCGTGACCTCCTCGAGGAACAGCGGAATGCCGTCGGCCTTGTCGATGATGTCGTCGGTGAGTTGCGAGGGCAGCGGCTTTCCCTCGGTCAGGCGCGCGACGATGGCCCGACTCTCATCGCGTTTCAACCTGTTGAGATCGATCGACGACACCTGCGACGACTCCGCCCAGGGCGCGCGGAATTCCGGCCGATGCGTCAGGACGACCAGCAGCGGAGACTCGCTTAGCCGCCCGATCAGCATCGTGAGGAGTTCGAGCGACGAGGGATCGGCCCAGTGGGCATCCTCGAACAGCATCAGCGTGGGGCGCGCGCGCGCAGCCGCCAACGTGAGTTCCGCCAGCGCGCGCATCGATTCTTCCTTCCGTCGGCGCGCTGACAGGGCCACGGGGCCGTAGCGCTCGTCGCTCGGGATGGACAGCACGTCGGCGATGAACCGAACGTCCTCGCGCGGTCGCCCGAAGTGCTGCGTCACCAGTGATTCGAGCTTGTCGAGCTTCGCCTCCAGGGATTCGTCTCGTGCAAAGCGCAGTGAGCGTTCCAGCGCATCGATGCTCGGGTGAAAGGCGCTGTTCACGTGGAAGGGCGAACACTGAAAGCGCACGGTGTCGGCGCCTGTCGATTCAAGGCGTTCGCGAAGGGCGGTCATCATGCGACTCTTTCCAATGCCCGCCTCGCCGTTGAGCATGACGAGCCTGCCCTGGCCCCCGCGCGCCTCCTGCCATCGATCGAGCAGGAACGTGATCTCGCGCTCGCGCCCTACCAGCGGTGAAACCGCGCCGTGCGTGGCCGCCTCGAACCGGCTGGCCACGCCGCTGATGCCGAGCACCGCGTATGCGCGAGAGGGGGTCGCGATACCCTTCAGCGTTTTTTCGCCAAGGTCGTCGTATCGAAACGCGCCGCCTGCCAGGCGGCGGACGTGCTCGCTGACGACGATGGTACCGGGTTCGGCAATCGACTGTAGCCGCGCCGCCAGATTCATCGTCTCGCCAGCCGCACTCCGCTCCGCCGCCGACACGACGACCACGCCGGACGCGATCCCGATCCGCGCGCGAAGGTGGCCGACCTCAGGGAGGTACGTCGCCGCCAACACGTCGATGATTTCCAGTCCGGCATGCACCGCGCGCTCCGCTTCGCCCTCGTGTGCGAGCGGAAACCCGAAGAAGGCCACGATGCCATCGCCCAGGCGCTGAAAGACGTAGCCTTCGTAGCGCGTGATGCAAACGGCGCAGGCGTCTTCATAGCGACGTATCACGGACTGGAGAACTTCGGGATCCAAACGGCTCGCCAGCTCGGTGAATCCGACCATGTCGCAGAACAGCACGGTGAGCTGACGGCGCTCCGCATCGCCGGCCGCGCCGCTGCCGTCCGCCGCGCGCCGGCCGGCGTTCGCCGGCGTGCCGTTCGCAGGAACCGGCTTGAGATCGGCGACGGCGTTGAGGATGCGCTTGCGGGGACCGAATGGAAGTCCCAACTCCTTGAGGTCGGAGTCGGACAGGATCTGCACGGTCGCGAAGTCGACTTCGTTCTCGAGGAAGAGCGGAGCGTACTGCTCGAGTCCGAGCGTCTTCAACCAATCGAGCATTGGCGTCTCACGCGGTGGGGCAGGCATCCTGCGACGGCGAGCCGGGGTACGACACGAGAATCCCGTGGCGAAGGAGCCATCCGATGATGGCGATTCCCGACTTCAATGGGACGCGCGGAGACCACGTGTGCACGACCTGAAGCGGCGTCATGCCTGTCCGGATATCGTGCACAAGAGGGGCGAGTTCCTGACCTCCAAGGTATCCCACGGGCGTCTCGAGGCCAGGGTGTCGCAACGCGGGCCCGACTTCCACGTACTCGGCGCCGAGTCGCGGTACGCTCACGATTTCCAGTCGTGGACACAGCGCGACGGGTTCGTTGGAAGCGATCCGCGCCGCGAGGGATCCGGTGGGTGCCTCGTCGCGTTCGACCGCGCCGGCGGCGCGGTCCGTCCAGAACGGCGAGTCAGTGCGTGCCTGCACGGTGGCGTAGTGCGACGCGGCCCACCCGCGATGCCGATGCGAGGCACACGATAGGTTCTCGCGATAGAACTGCATGGCCACATCGGCGGCATCCGGCCGCCGAAGCAACGTGTTCACCACGATGGCACCGGCGAGCGCGCTCTGGATCGCCTTCTGCACGCCACTGGAGGACAGCGGATCGATGACCAGCGCAGAATCGCCGACCTTGAGGCTGACGCTCGTGACGCTCTCTTCGTCCAGATACGGAGTCGCGTCCGCTGCGCGCACCGAACCAGACAGCTCGGCATCGACGCAGTACTCCATCAATCCCGAACGCGCCAGGAGCGCGCGGAATCGCGCCTGAACCGACGGGTACGTCCCGTCCCGAAGCGAATCGCCGTCGACGAACACGAGGGTGTTGTAGCTGCCATCAGGCAGCGGCACTCCCCAATACCAGGCCGTGCCACCGGCCTCGATACGGGGCCGATCGGGCAATGAGCGCCCGCGCCAATAGGCATACAGCGCGAGCGTTCGCGGCGCCGTCCGACGTCTCTTTCCGGGAAGCCACGCGCTGCGTCCCGTTGCGTCCACCAGAATCCGCGCCCGCAGCGTGGTGGTGGCTTGGGCCGCCTGAATACTCAGCAGCCACTCCGATTCGCGGCGTACGCGTTCGGCAACGAACGCCGGTTGCAGGACGCGCACGCCCATCGCTCGTGCGCGGCGTACGAGGAGCGCGTCGAACCGCCCGCGGTCCACCAGGAGTCCCTGTTCTCCAGCATCGACGCGCTCCCCCAGCGTACCGTCCCAGTTCGTCAGCACGGAGCGCACGGGCAAGAAGCCACCCTCCTCTACGTCGCGCCTGGCGCCGATGGTCTCGAGCAGCGACAGCACGCCGGGACTCAGTGACTCGCCAAGATGGGCCCTGGGGAACGCCGAGCGTTCGACGAGCACGACGTCAGCTCCCAGCTGTGCCAGCCGTGCCGCAATCACCGCACCCGCTGGCCCTCCACCAACGACGCAGGCATCGACCGCCCCGAGCGCGTTCGCGCCGTGTCCGTTCGATTCCATGCCAGCGGCCGGCTAGGCCACTTCGACGGGGCTTCTGCGTTCCTCGCCCAGCCCGTACGGCGAAAGACGCAGGTATGCTTCCAGGCAGTAATGCAGCCAGCCACGGATGTAATCGCACGCGGGTCGTCCGCGGCGAATCACCTCGTGGTGACAGCCGCCTCCGCACATATACCGCGCCCAACATTCGGTGCAGGGCTGCTGCCGGTGCACGTGGCGCTCCGCCAACCAGGTCGTGCGCCGTCGCTCGTCGATGCCGAGCTCCAGCGAGCCCATCGCGCCTTCGACATCACCGACGAATCGATGACAGGCGGCCAGCTCCCCGTCAGCCGCCACCCCGAGATAGCCAGCGCCGGCGCCGCACGGATATGGACGATGCGTGCCCTTCTGAATCTCGCGCATCGCGTTCACCATGTTGGCGAACGGGTAGCGTTCGCCCACGACCGCTCGGCGCTCGAACTCGTGTCCACAATCGATCATCTCGCCCAGCATGATCTCGAGGCTGTCGGCCTGCATCTCCCCCTGGCCGGTGGGCGCGCTGAGCATGGGCGAGAAGCCAACGCTGTGAAATCCGGCGCCGATGAATTGATCCAGTGTCTGGCGAAGCATCAGGTTGCCGGGAGTCACGGTCACGCGCGCCGACACCTGCATGCGGCGCTGGCGCGTCAGCAGCGGCGTCAGGTTCGCCATGATGCGGTCAAAGCTGCCCTTGCCACTCTTGTAGGGACGCTGCGCGTCGTGCGCGTCGCGTGGACCGTCGAGACTGACTGTGACGGCGAATCCGAACTCCTCGAAGAAATCGGCGTCGGCTTCCGTGAGCAGCGTGCCGTTGGTGGTGATCGAGAAGTTGAGCGTCACGCCGCGTGCCTCCGCCCGTGCGGCCGCGCGGCGCGTTGTGGCCTGCAGGATCAATCGGTTGACCAGCGGCTCACCGCCGAGAAATGCGAGGTTCAGTCGCGAACCCGGCGCGGCGCCGTCCACCAGCAGATCGACGGCCCGGTCGGCTGTTGCCGCCGCCATGTTTCTGGCCGCGCCGCCGAACTCCCCCTGCTGCGCGTAGCAGTACGAGCAGCCGAGATTGCACTTCTGCGCGATGGCGAGCGAGAGCGCGTGCACGGGTGGCGCGACGAGCGGCGCGTCGTCGATGTACGGCGTACCGCCAAGTCCCACCTCATCCAGCAGATCACCAACGCGGCCCTGCGTCATCGCGGCGTCGAACCGGCCGAAGAGCGCTGGCTCGGCGTCGAAGAGCCGGCTTCCATCGGGGATGAACAGGTGGCGGCCCAGCGCGGTTTCAATCAGATGCGCATCCGGTGACCGCGGCGCCGACGTCGTCATGTACCGGCGCGCGTGGGTGCGAATGTCCTCCAGACGGTTCGACGGCGCAGATTCGGCGATGGCGGAGTCGATCACCCTTGCGACTCTCCGGGCGCGTCTTTGCCGCCAACGGCGAAGCGGAGCCATTTTTCCCAGTGCGTGAACAGGTCGTCATACAGCACCAGCCGCGTATCGACGTAGTCGTCGGGGATGTAATCACCCGTCCGTTTCTTCTGGAGCCAGTTGTCGCCGGCGCTCGCACCGATGGAGGTCGGTTCCACGTTGACGAAATCGGGGCGCGCTGATGCCCAGTAGTAGCAGGAACACTCCCGGTAATCGTTCTGCCACGGCGAGCAGAGCCCCTGCGTGAGTTCGCCTGCCTCCGCGAGAATGCGAGAGATGACGGCAGTGTCGTCCTCGAAGAACGGCCGGACCGTCAATTCGTGCGTCGAGAAGCTCTGTGGGTCGTCGTTCCATGGCTGTTGCACGAACCAGGAGGGCTCCATGCTGAAATCGCACATGACCGTTGCGCCGGACTTACGATGGAGCATGTCCGCCAGCGCATTGGACCACTCCAACGGCACGAGTCCCCATGGATTGGAGTCGGTGGCGTAGACCACCGATTTCCCTTTGGTGTCCGCGGGCGATGGGCCGATCGACGTGGCCATCGTCTTGAATACCTGGTCGTCGTATCGGATGCGGAGGAGTCGGCAGCCCTTGAGATGCGACAGCGCGGGATCGGAGACCTCGACGACGAGGTTGTCCCATTCGCGGAGCTCGATGCCTTTGAAGACCCGACGCCATACGGCGCGGAAGTCCACCTCGAGGCCCGGGGTGCAGTTGCCCACGGCCGTGACGGGTCGTGAGCTGACGGGATTGCCCTTCGCCACGTAGTGCAGGTCCTGATGGCGTTGCGCCGAGAGGTTCCTTGGACGCAGTTCCATCGCGGCGGGATCCGCCTGGAGATCGATGTCCTTCGTCTCATCCATATCGAGGGGCTGATCGGACGCGCGAACGATGGTGTCGATCTGCCGGTGCGTGAGCGCCAGATAGTTGCCGTCCGCTCCGCACATGAGCGCCGGCATCTTGCGGCGTCCGCTGTCCGTGAAGTCACCGACTTGATCCGGGCGGCGAAGCAGCGGGGGAAACCATGGCGCCGCTCCGCCGCGCAGGGCCGCGTAGACTTGCTGGTGCAGGCGCATGATGGCGAGCGTGTCCACGGTCTTCTCGCTGAACACCGGCCGCATGAGCCGAGAGACGTCGAACGCTTCTTCCGCCGGCATCGTATCGATGTCCAGCGGGTCTCGTGCATTGACCGGGTTGCCGTTCATGACGGCGACATTGAGGAATCGTACGGTCTCGAACGCGCGTCGGATGATGTCTTCCGCCCGCGCCCGCGTCTGATCATGGGATTCGTCCTCGGGCACCTGGGGACCGAAGATCACCTGATCGAGATCGTCACCGAGCGTGCGGACGAACAGCGAGTCGGGAACCAGCGCCGGCGGGCCGGACGTGATCCGTGCCACCGCGGAGAGCTTCTCGCCGTTGCCGCCTTGCAGTTGGACTTCCACGATGCCGTCGCATGCGTCGTCGAAGTAGCCTCGACTGATCGCCACATTGTCATTGAGCCAGCAGGGTGCGGGCGGAATGATGGAGTACAGCGAGGGGGGAAGCGTCTCGTTGACGAACGTGCCCTGAAAGCCCGGAATGGAATTGTCGATTCCCTCCGGCACGGCGAACTTGTACCATCCTCCCTTGGACGCGTCGTACACCTGCTGCGCTTCCGGTATGACGTACATCCCGGGATTTTCCTCGAGCAGCCTGGCCTGCTCCTCGGCATCCAGCTTTGGGCCGTAGATCAAGCCCTTTGCCGGAACGAAGCGCAGGCGGATCTCCGGGAAGTCGGCGGTCGGCTCGATGTACTGCACTCGACCGAAATCGATGGCAGCGTGGCCGGACACGAAGTGCGCGCAGTGGCCGGCGAGTCGGTGTGCATGGTGCGTCGAGAACCAACCGGTGCGCGCCTCCACTCGGTCGCCTGCCTTGCCCGTTCGCCGCTCCACCTTCTTGTTGGCAACCGTCACGTGCCATCGGATCGCTGACGGCAGGTATCCATTCCGCTCGAGCATCTCGACCGTGAGGGGGTGCCACTCGGTTGTGTCGTCCTCGCGCGCGAACACCTCGAGAAACGGGGCCACCGGGCGAATGCGGCCATGGTCCTTGAACGAGATGGCAGACGGCGTGATGCTGCCCGTAATCCTGCCGGTGACTTCATCGACGACGAGCGTCTCCTGCGGCACGATCGCGCGGAAGTCCAGCGGGTGCGCATCGTTTTCCACCATCGTGTAGTTGTCGAGCGGCGTGGGCGCGGAGCCGAGCCTCCCGATGGCGAAGGGCGGCAGGATGCGCAGTTCGCGAATGGTCATTTGCGGCCTCTCCGTGCGGGGCGCAGCCCAATGAGCACCTGGTCGATGAACGCGACCGACTGGAGATCGAGATCCCGAAGCGTCAACAGGTATTTGCGGCCGTCGGATGGAGCGTCCTTGAGGTTGTCCCTCTCCGGATGCAGCAGCTCGGCCACGAGCTCCTGCGAGCTACTCACGAGGTCGCGATGTTGGCGCCAGATGTCCACCTCCGCGGCGGGAAGCGTGAGCGTATACGGCATCTGGAACGTCGGTCCGGCTCGGCGTGGGTCGTCCGCGTGCACAAGCGGCAGTCGGACGAGGATGCCTGACAGCGTCTTCAGGTTGTACATCTCGCCGAAGATCTTCGACATGACGGCCGCGAAGATCGAAGCGTCGTTGTCAGGCAGGGGACGCGAGATGCGATACGTATGCGAGAGGTACGTCAGCAACATGCGATACCGCACGTTGAAGAGGCTGGCCCACGTCCGGGAAGGCTCCGCCGTGATGTGCGTCGGTTGTTCGGCAGACCGCCGGCGATCGCGCACCTGGCGGCGCCGGGGGTCGCGCTGGTCCACGTCCCTGGTTGGATCCGCGATGACGGGATTCACGGGTACGAAGCGCGCAGGCGACCAGTCCGGCGTCGATTCCAGAATCTCCCGCAACTCGCGGAAGATCGTGGCGAACCGTTCGAAGTGAGACGGCTCCGCTCCTTTCGGACTCTGGCCCGACTCTCCCTGCTCAGCGACTTCACGCAGTGCGGCGACGGCCTCGGTGCGAGTCGCCGCCCGCGCGATGATGAGTTTCGGCCGACTCACATCCGGCGGATTCTCGTTCGGTGCGGCATGCGGGCGCCGTGGCGACGGCTGATAGCCGCGTCCCCAGTCGTCGTATGACGCCTGGATGGCGAAACTGTCGGAATTGAAGTCGGAGTCGGGGATCAACGTTTCGTTGCCGATGATATCGATGATATGATCGTAGATCTCGCCAACGGGATGGCCGCTGGCCTGCAGCGTATCGTCCGCCGCCTTCGCGATGTCGCGGTATCCGTTGTTGGCGAACTGCCTGGGCTTCTCGGCGAACACGTATTTCGCCAGTGACTTGAGCGTCAACGGCTCGAGGCAGAACGTGAAGGGATAGTATGGCGTATCCCACGGATAGTCATCCCGCTCGAAGCTGATCGGTCCCCCGAGCAGGCAGATGATGTTCTGCACCGTGAGCAGGTGCCCCATCTCTTCCTTGGCGACGGAAAGGATGGTGCTGCGCCACTGCTTGACTTTGTCCTCTCTGTCCCTGGCCTGCGTGCCGCCGAGCGAGTACGCGGCGTACAGGTATTGCACCATGAGCGACTGCTCGAGTTCGGCGGCGATGTGCAGCAGCATGATGAGGTAGTCGCGCCACGCGAGCTCCGCCGGCTTTTTCGGCAGTGCGTC
>JANYIN010000135.1 GCA_025362035.1 Gemmatimonadaceae bacterium
CGCTCCTCGTCCTTCATCACCATGGACTTCCGCTCGGCGCCGAGCATGACCTTGTCCTTCGCCTCTTCGAGGTCGTCCATGTAGATCTTGTCGTGCCCGCGGCGCACGGCGAGTAACGCGGCCTCGTTCACGAGATTGGCCAGGTCGGCACCCGCCATTCCCGGCGTGCCGCGCGCCAGCGTGGTGATGTCCACGTCCTCGCCCACGGGCTTGTTGCGCAGATGCACCTTGAGGATGCCCTCGCGACCCCGCAGGTCCGGCGCATCCACCACGATCTGCCGGTCGAACCGGCCGGGACGCAGCAGCGCGGGGTCGAGCACGTCCGGACGATTTGTGGCCGCAATGAGGATCACGCCATCGTTGCTCTCGAAACCGTCCATCTCCACCAACAACTGATTCAGTGTCTGTTCGCGTTCGTCGTGTCCACCGCCAAGCCCGGCACCGCGATGCCGCCCGACCGCGTCGATTTCATCGATGAAGATGATGCACGGCGCGTGCGCCTTGCCCTGTTCGAACAGATCGCGAACACGCGAGGCGCCGACCCCCACGAACATCTCGACGAAATCGGAACCCGACATCGAGAAGAAGGGACGCCCCGCCTCACCCGCGACCGCACGGGCCAGCAACGTCTTGCCCGTACCCGGCGGCCCCACCAGCAGGCACCCCTTAGGTAGACGACCGCCCAGCTTCGTGTACTTTTGCGGATCCTTCAGGAACTCGATGATCTCCTCCAGCTCCTGCTTCGCCTCATCCGCACCAGCGACGTCGGCAAACGTGACCTTTGGCGTGTCGCCCGTGAGAAGCTTTGCCTTGGACTTGCCGAACGAAAACGCCTTGTTGCCCCCGGCCTGCATCTGCCGGAAGAGGAACAGGTAGAATCCGACCAGCAGCAGCCATGGCAGAAACGTCACCACCCAGGACATCAGACTTGGCTTGGGATCCTGGGACGTGATCTTGACGCCCTTTGCCGTGAGCCGGTCCACTTCCGCCGACGAGTTGGCCGCCGGCAGCTGAATCGTGAAGTGCTTGGTGCCCTTGCCACCGAAGGTTCGCGACTCCTTGAAGGTCCCGGCGACGTTCTTGCCGCCCTCGAGCGTGACCTCGTCGATGTTGTCAGAGTTGAGCTGCGACAGATACTCGTCGTACCGAATGGGCTGCGCCGAGTCTGTGCGCTGCCCGCTCAACTGGATGAGCGCGACGGGAATCAGGATGAGAAGGATCCAGAACGAGAGCGTCTTGGAAAAACGCCCCCAGTTGAACCCCTTGTTGCCGTTTTTCGGCGGGATAGGAACAGGCATTACAGCAAGCTCGCGATATATGGCAGATGCCGAAAACTCTCGGCGTGATCCAACCCGTAACCAACCAGAAATTCGTGCGGCGCGTCGTACCCGACAAACCTCGTTTCGTACTTCAGCTCGTCGGCCATGTGCTTGTGCAGCAAGGCACAGATCTCCAGCGATCGGGGACTCCGTGCTTTCAGTAAGTCCATCAACCGGTTGAGAGTTCGCCCTGTATCGACGATGTCCTCCACCAGTAGAATGTGTTTGCCTGCCAGTTTCGTTTCCGGATCGTACACCAACCGCACGTTTCCGCTCGATTTCGTGCCGTCGCCATAGCTTGCCGCCACCAAGAAATCGACATGGAGTGGACGATTGAGCTCACGGACGAGGTCACTGAGGAATATAAAGCTTCCTTTCAGCAAACCGAGCACGAGCAGATCGCCGTCCGGGTACGCCGCCGTGATTTCGGCCCCCAGCTCCTTGACACGGGCCGATATTTCCGCCGCATCGTACACGATGCGTTTCAGTGTGCGCCCTTCCAGACGTGGATCAGCGATCGATGCGTTCACACACGTAGTGTCGAACCGGCCTGCCGGACCGATCGGTTGCCGCGTCACTGCGGCGCACTCCCGGAATCCATACGACGTCATCACCCGCCACGACCACCGGCCATCCGGCGCGATCACCGCCCTGCAAACCAACATCAGATAAGTAGCGGGTCACCCGCCGTCTCGGCTGTCCAGCGGCCGGCGCGAGCCGGTCACCCGCATTCCAGGCACGGATCACGCCGTCTCGGCGCGCAACGATCACCGCTGTCCACGGCGATGCAGGCAGCTCACCCTCCCCGACGCGAAAACGGAAACGGCCCCACTCGAGCGTCCCCTCCGTGGGCAGCGATGCCACCGGAGGCGGTAGTGGGTTCACCCGGCCCAGGACATACGAGTCGCGGGTGGCCTCGAGACACCATCCTCCCGCGAGCGGAATACCCCCCGCACGAGGCTGTCTATTAGTAAACTCGGCCAGTCGGCGTGTTCCGCGACGGTCGAGCGCGAGGCCGGCACGACCTGCCAACGCAATCCATAGAAGCGCGAGCGAACTCCGATCATAGGCCGACAATTGAGAGGAGGCGACGACGACGTGGCCGTCCGCGGCAACCTCGGGACGCACATGGCGGTCGATGAACGCGTCGACGTCACCCCTCAGCAGCGCTGACCGCCGGGCGAGGTCAAGAAGCGAGAGATCGATGACCGGGTCCGCGATGCGCATCGCCGGAAGCAGGTCATGCCGTACCCGATTCCGAAAGTAGTCACGTGAGAGATTGCTCGGATCGTCAACCCACTCGACACCAGCCGACGCCGCGTAGGCCGCAATGGCATCCCGGCGCAACGCTAGAAAGGGGCGCACCACCGCGCTGTCCGAATAGAGTCCCGCAAGGCCGCGTGCACCGCTCCCGCGCATGGCCCGCATCAGGACGGTCTCGATCTGATCGCTTTCCGTGTGCGCGGTGACGACACGGGCGCGAAGCCGGTCCGCAGCGTCCCGGAGGAAGCTCCACCGCTGTTTGCGCCACGCTGCTTCGCGTCCATCGGGAACCGCGGTCGGTCCGCTCGCCCGCCCGGAAGCCACGGGCAGGCCGAGGTCGGCGGCGATCCTACGCACGAGTCTCACTGCGATGGTTGCGGCGCGGCCAGTATCGTGATCGAAGGTAGCCACGCCGGCAATCCGGCCGCGTGCTGCCTCGTGCATGGCACTCAGGAGCACCATCGAGTCGAGGCCGCCGGAGACAGCGAGCAGAAGCGGCCCATCCGTCTTCCGCGCAGCCAGTTTTGCCGCCGAGCGGACGGCAAGCTCCGGAGGGTTGGTCATTGCTCGGAAATATAGTCAAAGCGTTCATTCCCGTGCACTTATCCACTGGCTCGACCTCGATCGCTTCACTATCTTCCCGAGGTCTGGACGAAATCACGGCGACTGGAGCGTTCACTTGGAAACTCACGGCCCGCTCGGCACCCTTTGGGTTGGTCTCGGTCTTTGCGCTTTTTATATTGCGCTCGTGTGGATCAATACCCTGCTCGGGTTTGTCCTCACACCGCTGTTCATCGTGCCCCTGACATGGTTTCAGGACAAGGTCCGAGGCAAGACCCACGCGCGCGGTTGACGCCGCGGGGCGCCTTGGTGAATCGGTGAGGGACGCGAGCCTCGTGCACGCGTCCCTCACGTTTTTTCCTGACGTGCAGAGCGCGCGCGCAACGAGATCACGTTGGCGCGCGCTGGCCGCGCATGCCCTAGCCGTGGTGCTTGCGGTGCTGCTCCGCACTGGAGCGGCGAACGCGCAAGCGCCTCGTCCCTGGCTCGACTGGCATTCCGTGGAAACCGAGCACTTCGTCCTCCACTTCCCGGAGCAGTACCGCGATTGGACCCTTGGCCTGGCATCGCGCATCGAAGGTGTGCGCGCACAGGTCCAGAAGGTGGTGGGCTTCGCGCCGGCCACGCGGGTGCACATCGTCGTGGATGATCCCGTGAACGATGCCAATGGGACCGCGTTTACCACGCTCGACGCGCCGACGATCGTCCTGTGGCCCACGGCTCCGAGTCCACGCGAGGAGATCGGCAACTACCGCGTGTGGAGCGAGCTACTGGCCACCCACGAATTCGCTCATGTGGCGCACATGAACCGCCCGTCCAGAAACTGGTGGCGGCGAGTGCTCTGGGATCTTTCACCAGTGCCGCTTGGCCCGATTGCGGTGAATGCGCCGCGCTGGGCGCTGGAAGGTTACGCGACCTATGTAGAAGGACGAGTGAGCGGCACCGGACGGCCAAACCATGCATGGCGTTCGGCGGTCTTGCGCCAGTTCGCGCTCGAAGGACGCTTACCGAGCTACGGAGCGTTGAACGCAACGGGTGGTTGGGAAACGGGCAGCTTTGCCTATCTTGCCGGCTCCGCCTTTCTGGAGTGGCTCGCGCGGCGCGAGGGCGATTCCAGCGTCACCGCGCTGTGGCGACGCATGACGGCCCGAACCGACCGCTCCTTCGACGAGGCCTTTGTCGGCGTCTATGGAAACGGGCCGGGGCAGCTGTACGGACGATTCACCGCGGAGCTCACCGCCGACGCGCTCGCGTTCGAGCGGACGCTGGCGGGCGCGGCGCTGGTGCCCGGCACGCTAGTGCAGCGCCTGCTGCGCGATACCGGCGATCCGGCCATCTCGCCGGACGGACGCTTCGTTGCGCTCCTGGTGCGTCGCACGGACAAGCCGAGTCAGCTCACCGTGTGGAAGACCGCCGACGAACCGGACACGCTCATGGCGCGTCGCCGGGAACTGCAGCGCACTCGGGATCCGGAAGACGTCCCCGATCGATCATTCTATCCCCCTCCGCGACGGGAGGTGATTACGCTTGTTGCCACCGACGGGGCGCCCTACGAATCCCCTCGGTGGATGTCGGACAACAAGCACCTGCTCCTTACCCGGCGCATGCCTCTGAGCGACGGAAGCATTCGGCCCGATCTGTTCATGTGGAGCGCCGAGTTTGGAACGCTTTCGCGGATCACCCACGGCGCCGGCGTGCGCCAAGCCGATCCCACGTCTGATGGCGCGTGGGCCGCGGCCGTTCGTTGCGAACGGGGCTGGTGCGATCTGGTGCGCGTTGACCTCGCAACCGGAGAGGTCCGCGTGCTTCGCGCGGGCAGCCCGACCCGGAACTACTACCGCCCGCGCGTTTCCCGACGCACCGGCGACATCGTCGTGGCCGAACAGAACGGCGACCGCTGGCGCATCGCGCGCGTGCCGGCATCCGGCGGCACGGAGTCGTACGCCGACCCCGACGACGGAGTCACCCGATACGACGCGACGTACGATGTGGATGGACGCACGGTCGTCACCACGTCCGAGGCAGGCGGCATCGCCAACCTGGAGCGACTCGATCCGATCGATTCGCACGCGACGAGGCTCACGTCCGTGACCGGGGCCGCCGTCGGCGCGGATGTCGCTCCGGATGGAACCGTCTGGTTCCTGTCGCTGACCGCGGACGGGTACGATCTCCGGACCATCCTCCCGGACAGCGCATCCGCCGCGCGCGCAGAAAAGGCAACGGAACCACTGCACCTGGCACTGGTGGACTCCTTGTCGCCGGTCCTCCCGCCGCGGCTCGTCGTCGCGGCCGACGACTCGAGTCGACGACCGCAATTCGCCGCCATTGGCCCCGCGGAGGAATATGGCGCGGGGCCGTCGCGGTACCGCTGGATTCCTGGTGCGTCAACGGGATACGGCGGTTCGAGCCTATTGCTCGCGCTGGTGCGCAGCGATCCCGTCGGCCGGCTCGGCGTCGCTGTGGTGGCGACCGCCGGCGCGGCTGCGCTGCCCACGGGCCTTTCCGTGGACATCACGTCTCGATTCTATCGCACCAACCTCTCGGTGAGCGCATGGACGTCTCAGGAGGCGCCGTCCCGGATCGCCAGGGACGCCTATGTGGACGGGGTCGACCTTCGTCGCATCGGAACTTCGGTTCAGTTGGAGCGTCACACCGCGAGCGATGCCGGCGAAATGGTGCGGTCGCTAGCGCTGCTTGAGGAGTGGCAGAATCCAAGCGCCTTCCGAGCCGTCGTGCGGAGTGCCGCGATTGCGACGCTGAACGTGGTACGTCGTCAGCGCGATGAGGAAACGCGTTTTGAGGAGCATCTGAATACGTTGTTCGAGGGCGGCTCCACGGAAGGCGGCTCCTATGCGCGACAGCGGACTACGCTGTTCTTCGGCACGAGCGCGGGCGCCAATCCCCTCTCGACCGTGACGGCCTCGTACGGCAGCATCGGCGGCAGCGGCGGCAGCGAAGGTGCGCTGCGCGAATCGTTCGTCATCGGTGGAATGGGCTCCCCCCTGATGGATCCGAAATTCGACGCGCGCCGCGTGGACTCTCCGGCCTATCCCCTCGGCAGCTCGGTGGGCACGTCGTACAGTCTCATTCGGGCCGCGCTTCCCATTCCTCCCGTGGAGTTGTTCTACGCGGAACAGAGCACCGACATGTTCAAGACGCCGCTTCGGAGTTACGGGCTCGAAATGCGCCAGCACGTGACCTCCGTCGCCGCGCTCGGAACACCGGAGTTGGATCTCCTTGCCGGATTCGCGCGCGCCGTCGACGCGCCCGTCAAGGGTGAATGGCGGTACTACCTGACCGTTTCCGTGAGTCCCTGATCCTTGTGAGTACCCCTCGGCGCCGGACGCGCGCGAAAGGCGGCCGGGAGCACGGCGCGGCTGCGCCATCAGGGTGATGCCGAACGGCAATTCGTCGGCAAAACGAAATCTTGTCCGCGTTTGTCCATGGTAGCGACAAATGCCTGTCAGTCGCTCTATATTAGCCCCATTCGGCTTCTCATCGCACCAATCTTGACGGTTCGCCCCTTCGTTTGCCGTGATTCATTCCGGCACTCGCCCGCGCGGTCTCTCCGTGTAAGCTCGCCCTTCAGGAGGATGCCCATGATGTTTCACCGTGGTTCGCAGTACACTCTCGCTCTTGCCGCGCTCGTGATTCCGACGATCGCCGGCGCGCAGGGATTTGGCCTGAACGAAATCGGCGCGTGCGCCGTCGCTCGCGGCTTCGCCGTTACAAGCGCTCCCTGCGAGGACGCTTCCAGCATCTATTGGAACCCTGCTGCCATGCCAGCAAAGCAGGGTCTGAGTGTGCTGCTGGGCGCCGCCTCCATCAAGATCGATGGCGACTTCACTCGCGACACAACACTTCGCCGATACGCGGCCACGCCTCCCACGGCGTACGTCCCCCATCTCTTCCTGAATTACGGAATGGGTGACTTTGCCTACGGGATTGGCGCGTACGTGCCATACGGTCTCACGTCGCAGTGGGGCGACGACTTTCCAGGACGGTTCGCCGCAAAGAAGGCGTCGCTCCAGACCGTTTACGTGCAGCCCAACATCTCGTATCGCATCAACAGCGATTGGTCCATTGGGGGCGGCCCTGTCATCGGTCATTCCACGGTGGAGCTGATTCAGGCGTTGGATCTGTCCAGTCAATTCGCGCAGGCCGGCGTGACGTTCGGCAATCTCGGCATTCCGAAGTACACCGAATTCGCCCGGGCGCGGCTAAAGGGTTCCGCGATGGCGTACGGCGTGAATCTCGGGATTCACGGTAGGCTGTCGCCCACGCTTCAGCTGGGCATTCGATTCCTGTCGCAACTGTCCTTCGACTACAACGACGCGGACGCCACGTTCACTCCGACGCCGACAGGGCTCGTCATCGCCAATGCAGGACCTCCGTTCCAGGTTGCGCCCGGAACTCCCGTTGATGCGCTCGTGGCCGGGCAGTTTGTCGGATCCGGCGCGCTCGTCGGCCAGAAGGTGGGCACGCAGATCAGACACCCCGCGCAGGTTCAGGTGGGTCTGGGGTACACGGGCTTCGAGAACACCACCCTCACGGCCGAATACGACTACGTCGGCTGGCGGTCGTTCCAGAGCCTGCCGGTAAACTTCCAGGGGCCCGCACAAACCAGCTCGAGAGTGCTGGAGGAAGACTACAATAACACGTCCGCCATTCGCCTGGGCGTGGAGCACCGATTGTCGCCCGGCGGCGTAGCGTTGCGGGCCGGGTTCGCGGCGAATTCGTCTGCGGCTCCTCCGGAGACCGTCACGCCGCTGCTCCCCGAAATGGACCGGGAGACGGGCTCGTTCGGCGCGTACATCCCGCTCATGGGCAGCTTCGGACTGGACGCCGCGTACTCGCACGTGTTCACGCCTGGCTCGCGCGGCCGCATCGACGAGCGCGTCACCGGCAGCTCGCAAGCGGCTGCACTGGCGCTGAACAACGGCGCTTATGTGCTCAAGGCAAACATTGTGACGCTCAGTCTCAAGCTCACCTACTAACCCGCGCCCGGAGAAATCAGGATGCACCGACTGAATCATCTCACCCGCGTGGCGGCGCTCGGCGCCCTTGCTACGCTCGCGGGTTGCTCGACCGACAAGCGGGATCTCCTTGCCCCCAGTTTGACCGGCGGAGACATCTTCAAGAGCTACGTTGCCCTCGGCAACAGTATTACCGCAGGGTACCAGAGCGGAGGCATCAACGATTCCACGCAGAGGCAGAGTTTCGCGCGACTGCTCGCGGGAGCCATGGGGACGCAATACCACTATGCGTCGCTGCAGGGTCGAGGATGCACGCCGCCCATCGCCAACACCCAGACGGGAGCACTCGTTGGACCGGGCTCCACGGCCACCACATGTGATCTGCGCGCCGGCGCCTCGGTTACGGACGTGCTCAACAACGTGGCGGTACCGGGCGCACGCGTCCTCGACCCCAGCTCCCCCAGCACCGTCGCTTCGAACGCGCTCACGACATTCATTCTGGGCGGCAAGACGCAGGTACAGCGGGCGCTGGATGCCAATCCCACGTTCGCGAGCATCTGGATCGGCGCAAACGACGTTCTGGTCGCCGGGCTGAGCGGTATCCTCGTGCCGGTGCCGCCGCTGGGACAAGCGGGCATCATCAGCACGCAGGCCGTCTTTCAGTCGAACTACGACCTGATGATCACCCAATTGCTTGCCGGCGCCCCCACCTTGAAGGGTGTTCTGATCGGTGTGCCGCAAGTTGCAAACCTGCCGTCGCTGAGCGCCGGCGGTATTATTTTCGCCTCACCCGCCATCCAGGGCGTGCTGGGCTTTATAGTGGGCAGCCCGGTTTTCGTGGACCCAAACTGCGCTGGGTCCAGCTCGCTGATCAACGTCCCCCAAATGCTACTGCAGATGCGAGCGGGCAAGCTTCCCCCGATCATTTCGTGCCTCCCGGGCGCATACCCGTACCCCGTGGGCGACCTGTTCGTGCTCGATCCCACGGAGCAGGCGACGCTGGCTGCCGTCATCAATGGGTACAACTCGTACATCTCCACCAAGGCCGCGTCCATCGGCTTCGCCTACTACGACCCCAACCCGCTCTTCGTCGCCAAGCGCGCGAGCGGTGAGATCCCGCCGTTCCCCAACCTCGCGAGTTCGTCGGCTACGTTCGGACCCCTGATTTCACTGGACGGCGTGCATCCCTCAGCCGCGGGCCACAAGCTCATCGCAAACGAGCTGATCGCGGTGATCAACGCCAAGTATTCGACGACGCTGCAGCCGGTGCAGTAGAGGTCGGTAAGCTCGGGCGTACTCCGTCTGCGCCTGGCGATCTGAAGTAGCAGCGAGGGCGGTGGCCAATTGAGCCACCGCCCTCGTTTCTTTTTGTCCCGCACCGGTTCATCCGAAGCAAGGCACGCATGACTGCGACGCGCCCAAGTCGGATCACAGGTCGCCTCCCATGTCTCCCTCCTGAGTCAATCAGACCCAACCGTCACTGCTGCCAAATCGGCTGCCTCGATCCAGCTCTTGGTTACTCGCCGAGCGACGACGGGTTGAAGGTAGCGGGGCAGAGTATTCAGACGAACGCGCGACTTCATGGATGCTGGCTGTCCGCCGTCGGACGCGATACCTGTCTGACTGCGGTTCGACACACCATGGTTTGCCGCTTCGTGCAGGGCATTTACAGAATGTGATTTACTTGTATTAGCCTATCATTATGGTACTTACACTATACTTGCTAATGTACAATAACATGCCCGCTCAACTTCGCCGTCGGCCACCTTCCCGAGATCATCCGCGACGAAGCGAAACAGCGCTGACGTCCCGCGCCACACCTCCAGCTCTGAAGCGCGTGGAACTTGCCTGGACACCGCAGTAGACGCATCGCGCGACCCGCTTGCTGCATGACAAAAAGACGGCCATGGCGTCTGCGGAGCCATGGCCGTCGTGTGCTCATTCTTTTCGCGCCAGGTACGCGTTGGACCGCCCCCGGCCCCTAACTCACGGGTGGCCTGCCACGACCGGCGAACGACCTCTCAGCCGGACCCGGGCCGGCGAGAACCGCCTCTCCGTCGCCCTGCCCCGGAAGCGCCGGACGCCGACCGACTGCTTGCGGTGGCCGACCCAGCTCCCGAACCGGGCGCGGGTCCCCTCGACGTCCCGGTCGGCGCCCCACGCGAACCGGACGGGCGAGGCGCGTGCGAGCCCGCCGCGCCATGCGCCGCGCGACGTTCGGCCTTCTCCTTTGCACGCTTCCGCTCCTCGGCCTTCCGCGCCCTGATTTCAGCGATCCGTTCCGCGATGGGCACCTCGAAGCGCTGCTTCGGCTTGGTGGCATAGTCAAAACCGGACACGACCACCCGCGGTAGGCGCTTCGAAATAGCTCGCTCGATGGCAGACAAGTCGCTCTCTTCTTCTGGCGATACGAAGGTGAAGGCGTCTCCGGTGGCGTCGGCACGCGCCGTGCGGCCCACACGATGGATGTAGTCCTCCGGCACGTGCGGCACGTCGAAGTTCACGACGTGCTCCAACTGCTCCACATCGATCCCGCGGGCTACGATATCGGTGGCCACCAGGCAGCGGTACCGCCCGGACTTGAAGCCCTCCAGCGCCTCGGTCCGCTGCGCCTGGGACCGGTTCCCATGGATCTTTGCGTTCGGAATGCCCTCTGTCGCCAGGTAGTCGGCCAATCGGTTGGCGCGATGCTTTGTCCGTGTGAAGACGATGACGCTCCCGATATCCCCACGGCGCATGAGCTCCACGAACAGCGCCGGTTTGAGCTCTTCCCGCACCGCGTACACGGCCTGCCGGATGCCGATGGCCGGGGCTGACTTTCGCTCGAGATTGATGGTCGCGGGGTTGTTCAGCAGATCCCGGGTGAGCGCGACGATGGGACCGGGCAGCGTTGCGGAGAAGAACAGTGTCTGCCGCTTGGTCGGGAGGTGCTTGAGGACGCGTTTGATGTCCGGCAGGAATCCCATGTCCAGCATGCGGTCGGCTTCGTCCAGCACGAGGATCTCGAGCCCGGCAAGCTTGGCGTACGGTTGCTTGAAGTGATCGAGCAGCCGCCCTGGCGTCGCGATGATCACGTCAACGCCGCTTCGAAAGGCATGTTCCTGCGGAGCCATGCCCACGCCGCCAAAAACCGCCGCCCCGGACAGCGGCGTGTGCACCGCCAACTGCTTCAGATGCTCTTCGATCTGTGCCGCCAGCTCCCGGGTTGGCGTCAGTACCAGCGCCCGGGTCGTGCCGCGCGGCTTGCCCATCAGGCGATGCAGGATGGGCAACACAAAGGCGGCGGTCTTGCCGCTGCCCGTCATGGCGCACGCCAGCAGATCCTTCCCCTCGATTGCCGGGGGAATTGCTTGCTCCTGAATGGGAGTGGGGCGTGTGAAGCCGAGCTCCTTGATGCCGCGCAGCAGATCGGGATGAAGCTTGAACGAAGCGAACGGCATCTATGGGGACCGGTGGCGAGGTGGACGCTGCTCTTCGAAAGCTAGTCTCCGAGAAGGGGGCACGGCACTGACCGGGTACCCAACCCTTCTCTGTCCATCTGTGTCTATCTGCGTGGAATGCCTCACCTTCCCAACACGGCACCGGCGAGAGTAGCAAACGTCGTGACCGATCTGGAGCTCGTGGCCCGATGTCTCGCCGGCGACCGTCTGGCGGAGCGTGCGCTATACGACGCGCACGTGGACCGCGTGTATCGACTCGCGTTCCGACTGGCTGGCGACGCGGACCTGGCGCAGGATTTCACGCAGGAGACCTTCATTCGTGCCTTCGAACGACTCGGTCAATATCGCGGTGATGCGTCCCTCGCGACCTGGATGCACACCATCGCCACGAGCGTCTCGCTCAACGGCATGCGGTCGGTCGCTCGCCTGCGAGCGCGGTCCACGCCCATCCACGACGTGCCGGAGTTGCCGGCCGCCGGCGTTCGGGCGCTGCCGCATGATCTCCGCGAGCGACTGCACGCCGCGATCGACTCGCTTTCCCTCAAGCTCCGCACGGTGTTCGTGATGCACGACATCGAAGGATTCACGCACGGTGAAATCGCGGGCACACTGGGAATTCCGGTGGGCACGTCCAAGGCTCGCCTGTTCGACGCGCGGGCCAGGCTCCGAGCCGCGCTCGCGTTATTTGCGGGAGAGACCACCGCATGATCGACGACAGCCTCGACGAGACCGTGCGTGACGCCGCGCAGAGCTACCACGAGCCCCCAGAACCACCGCGCGAAGCCATGTGGTCGGCCATCGAGCGCGCGCGCGCCGAGGGGCGCGTCTCACCACCAATCCCGCTTCGGTCAGCGCCGCGGTGGGTAGCCGCGTTCGCGAGCATGGCCGCGGTGCTGGTGATCGGCATCGCCATCGGCCGCATGTCTGGCAGTGCGGGGGTGAAACCCGCCACTTCCGCGGCCAGCGCCCGGCCGGCAGCGTCCCCGTCCGATGCCGCCCTACCTGGCGCCCTGAGCGCTGTCACTGACTCGGCCACGGCGATAACGGAACGGGAAACGGGCACGGTAGCCGCACGCCGACGAGCGTTCACGACGCAGATCGAGGCGCTCGCGGCCGCGCGCGATCGCCAGATGCGCGCGAACACATCGGCGGACGCCGCGGCAGATCAGGGAGCGTATCGCCTGGCGGTCGTGGAGCATCTGGCTCGCACGGAAGTCCTGCTTGCCACATTCCGCTCGCAGGTGCGCGCGAGCGCCGGCGTCGACGCGCGTGTGGACGCACACTTCGCGACGCTGTCCCACGAGCTTCTGGCCACGACACGCGTGCTGTTGGTGACGCGCCACGGGGACGATCCTGCCCTCACGCGTCTCCTCCAGGATCTCGAACTCGTGCTCATGCAGATCTCCCAGTACGCAAACGATGGCAGTCGAGCCGACCTGGATGCGATCGAACACTCGATGGAGAAGCACAACGTGATGCCGAAACTCCGCTCGGCCATACCTGCCGGATCATCTCCGTCATCGGGCACCTGAGACCATACATGAGCATGCGAACCGCGTCTTATCTAGCCGTTCTCGTCCTGACGGTCACCCGCGTCATGGCGGCACAGGAACATCGGGCGGCAGCGGTTGTCGCCGCTTCGAATCCGCACTTCGCGCCAATCCCCACTGCGCAGCCGACCGACCCGGCCGACTCGCTGTACCGACTGGCCCGCGCGGCACTGGACGACGGCGATTTCAAGCGGGCGGCAACAGTCTTCGCGGCGGTCGCGGACAAGTATCCGGATTCCCCGTTCGCGGCGGACGCGCTGTACTACCGAGCGTATGCGCTCTATCGCAGCGGGACATCGCGCGAGCTGGATGCGGCGCTGCTGTCCATCGATCGCCAGGCCACACGCTACCCCAAGGCTGGGACGCTGAGCGACGCGAAGCAGTTGCGCGCGAGCATCTTGTCCGAACAGGCAAAGCGCGGCGACAGTCGCGCGGGTCAGGAGATCTGGCAGGGCGGCAGCACGCTGCAAAACGAGAAGCGCTGTCCAACGGATGACGACGACATGCGGCTCGCCGCGCTGGCCGGCATCATGCAGATCGACCCGGACCAGGTCCTTCCGGTCTTGCAGAAGCTGCTCGCGCGGCGCGACGAATGCTCCGTGTCGCTGCGGCGACGTGCCGTGCTCATGGTTGCGCAGACCAAGGACGAAGAGCGCGCGGACATCCTGCTGAACGTTGCGCGCACGGACCCGAGCATCGAGGTGAGGCGAGAGGCGGTCCTGTATCTCTCGCGTGTCAATACGGAGCGCGCGGCCAAGGCGCTCGATTCCATCCTCGTCAATGCCACGGATGCGGACATTCGGGAGCGCGCTCTCTCGGCGTTGTCGCAGCACACCAGCCCCACGGCGCGTCTCGCGCTGCGGCACTTCGCCGAGCAGACGACGGTGCCCACGGAGCTGCGAGTCCACGCCGTGAACTACATGGCGAACGGCCGGAGGAGCGGCGAAGACGGCGAATACCTTCGGGCGTTGTTCAGCAAGACGGCCAGCCCCGAGATTCGCGAAGCGATCATCCGAGCAATTGCAAACCAGAAATCCCCTGACCGCACCGCGTGGCTCCTCGGTATCGCCCGCGACCGCAGCCAGGAGATCGACGTCCGCAAGCAGGCGCTCTTTCACGCGGGCCAGACGAACCCGGAGTTGAAGGACTTACTCCCCCTCTACGAGGAGTTTGGCGGACAGACGGAGATGCAGGACCAGATGCTGTACGTCTACCAGCAGCGGAAGGAGTCCGAAGCGACGGACAAACTGCTCCAGATCGCGAAGACCGAGAAGAATCCGGAGTTACGCCGCTCCGCCATTCGCTGGCTCGGTACCAGGAAGGACCCTCGAGTCAAACAGTTCCTGCTCGACCTCATCAGCCAGTGAGACGACCCATGCGCTCGGCACTCCGCTTTCCCCTCCTCGCCTTCGTCCTTCCGGCGATGGCGTCGTCGCAGCAGTCCCTGGCAGGGAGGCTCGCGGCCACGGGCACGGGCACCGTCGCATTTTCGGCGACGGCGCGGCCCGACGTGTGCGGCGACGGCAGCCTCTCGTATAGCGACGGCCTGAGTGGGCCGCGCACACGCGTCTATGACGGCATGTTGCTGACGCACGCACCGTGGGATACGCGCATCGCTCCCTGTGAACATGGAATGGTGCGCGTCACCGTGCGGATGGTGGAGGGAGTTCCGAGTTGGCTGCGCACGGCTGCGGGTCCGCTCGTTACGCTGGGAGACTCCGTGCTCGATTTCGGCCGCGTTCCGGCATCCAGCGCGGGCGATTTTCTCCGCGCGCTCGTGCGAGGTGGGCAGGGGCGCGCGGCCATCGAGGCCATTGCCGCGCTCGTGCTCATTGACAGCGTTCCGCGATGGGAGATACTCGCTGCGGCTGCGGAAGACTCCAGCAAAATTCAGCGGTACCGGCGCCGCGCCAGCGACATGCTGGCCCGCGGCGCGGCAAGCACGCTCGGGTTCGGGAGTCCGACGGACGAGGACGATGCCGCGTCCCTGCGCCGCGAAGCCGTCTATGCCATCGCGCGCGCGAAAGACCGAAGCGTGGATCCCGTGCCGGAGCTCCTCGACATCGCGCGGAGCAATCCGCATCGGGACGCACGGGTGGCGGCGCTGTATCAGCTCGGGCAGCTGAACGATCCGCGCGCCGTGGCCCTGTTCGAAAACATGCTCAAGAGCGAAAGGTAGATTGCCGGCCCGCGCGCTGACTAGATCATCACCGCCACGTCGTAGAGCGCGTGCGTCCACGCCGTGATGCCGAACCCGCGTGTGAGATACAGCGCACTGAACGCCACGCCGGCGATAGCGCGAAACACGAAGGACTCGAGCGTGAGGGAGTCACCCAGCGGACCGACGTAGTGGAATGCCGAGAAGACGAGCGCGCCGACCACGGTCGCCACCGCACCGGACACCATCTTACCGAAGCCGAGGAATCGGAGACCCGTCGCAAGCGCTGAGACGATCACGACGCGAAAGAGGAGTTCCTCATACAAACCTGCGCCGAGGGACAAGGTAATTCGCGCGAGCGCCGTTCCGCCGTCTGCCGAGCCGATCGACGCCGACCGCAGCGGCCCCAACACCCGCATGGTGAGCACGCCAACCACGAGGCCGAACGTCATCGCAAGCACGGCCGACTCCGCGAGCATCATCGCGAACGTGGGGACGCGAAGCGGTCCCGCTTCGCGATCGCGTCGAATGAGCCAGAGCGAGAAGCCGATCACCACAGCCATGAAAGCGAGGGGACCGCGGGGTCCCAGCATCCAGATGAACAGATCGGTGAGCAACACGTCCGCTCCGTTCCGCACCACACCGCCCGCTGTCTGCACGGGGGCCACGGCTTCGAAGAACTCATACGCCAGCAACAGCGGAAGCGCGAACAGCAGGCTATAGCGATGGGACCGGCTGCGCTGCCAGTAGCGGCGCGGCGTGTCGCGCGCTCCCGTGCTCATTGGCGCGGCGGCATCGTCTTCCAAAAATCGATTCCGCCCGCCTGCTGTCCGACATCGAGGGTCGCCACCTTCTGCAGGGCGCGCAGATCGATCACGTCCACTGCGCCCGGCTCCGAACCGACCCCCTCCTGCGTCACGAACGCATAGCGATCATCGGACGACACCGTCACACCGGACGCCACGCGACGGGACGTCGGGATTCTCGCCTTCTCGATGCCGGTTGCAATGTCGATGACCGACGCCGACTTGCCACGCTTGTTCGTGGTGACGAGATATCGGCCGTCGTGCGTCACGGCGAGATTGTACACGCCTTCGCCGGCCGGGAACCGGCGCGTCATCGTCCAGGTCCCGACATCCAACTCGACGATGTCGCTGCTCTTGTTGCACGCCACGAACACTTTGGCTCCGTCGGAGGACGGCTGCGCCCAGGTGGGCGAGCAGCTGACATCCCCTGGCTTCGTCGGGTCCATGCCGTGGCCGCTCATGTCGCGCGACGCGAGATCCGCCGCCGACGTGTGTATGGAGGGAGCACCGTGCATGCCCATCTCCTTGCCCTTCGTCAGTAGAAAATGGCGCGACACCGCAAACGTGCGCGTGTCGATCTCGACCGCCATGTCGTCCATCATGCAACCGGAGTACTGCTTGGTGCCCGCGGGGTTGATGCGAGATCCGTGCGGCATTGTGCACGTCGGCACGCGAGCAACCTCGACCATCTGGTCCGTGGCGACGACGGACATGTCCGACGTGACCATGTCACCATGCAGGTTGAAATTCACCACGTAGATGAACTCGCCGTCGGGGGACACATGCGCGGTTGCCGGAAAGTTTCCGAGCATCACGCGGCCGGCGAGGGAATCGTTGCTTGTCGCGTATTTCCACAGGAAACCGAACGGCGTGCCATGCGCGGTGGAGACGTAATACCACCGCCCGTCAGGTGACACCGCGACGCCGTGCGGTCCGTTCAGGTCCGTATGCATGAACCCGATGGCTGCGACCCGCTCCGCGCGAATACCTCCGGGCCCGAATCGGATGAGTGCGACCTGATCGTTGCCTTCGGAGGCGGCGAACATCAAGTAGTCCTTATCTGGAGGAGCCGGCTTCGCATCGGAGGCGACCACCGCCGAGGACTGCTGAACCGGCAGAGGTTTAGCGGCGCTCGTCACACGCGGCTGAGAGCACGCGGTGGTAAGACAAGCCGCAACCAGCGGGGCGAACATTGAACGAGCGGACATTATCGGAGGCGGGAGAACGAGGAGCAGACGGAAAGTGGCGCCGACCAAGTTGTCGGAAATGACGCGGGCGAAGCAAGGCATCGCACTTCGAATCGCACCCGCGCGACCGCTTGCGTCAAGGAACTCTACGTGTCAGCTTAGATAGGAGATTCTGCACGCCCCATGTCGAACCCGAAACGAAGGAGGTGATCAATTGCCTAGTCAGCCTCGGACCAGCAAGATCACCGTAATCCGTTAACGTCTAACGGCTTACGCGGATCGGTGGTCTACGGTCCGAAACCATTGCCGATCGGTTTCTCCCACGGGCGGAAGCCGGCGACAATGGAGAGAGCGGCGGGAGCGTCACGCTCCCGCCGCTCTTGTCATGCCAGCGGCTTCGGCACCGCCTAAGCCTGCCCCGTGCTCCCAAAGCCGCCCGTTCGCTCGGTCGATCGGGTCACGGAGCCTTCCACCACCGGTGGGGCCTCGAACCTCGCGAACACTACCTGCGCGATGCGCTCGCCATGTACGATCCGCCGGGGGGCCGGTGAATCGTTGCGCACGATCACCATCCACTCCTCGGCATAGTCGGCGTCCACGGTTCCCGGCGCGTTCGGAACAGTCAGGGCGTTCTTGAAGGCTTGTCCCGATCGAGGCCGCACCTGCGCCTCAATGCCGTTGGGCAGTGAGGTCCGGAATCCAAGAGGGATGAGCGCCATCTCGCCGGGAGCAATGGTCAGCTCCCAGCCCCCCTCGGCGCACGAGGCGTGTCGTTTCGTCTGCGTCAATCCATCCGAGCAAGTGATTATCCGGTCGCGCACATAGGCCCTGAGATCGCAGCCTGCGGAACCGGGCGTCGCTCGCGTGGGAATCGCGACATCGTCGTGCAGCCGTTCGATGACGATCTCGTCGCGCGCACTCGCACCGCTGGGTCTGGTACCCGTCATGATTCTCCGGCTGGTTGAGTCGGGGAAGTTACCGATGCGCGCGGCCTAGCACCGCCCGGTCCCGCCCGTAACCTTTGCTCGCGCGGGGCGTATACTGTTGACACCGCCCTTGGGCGCCCTTCAACAGGAGTCTCTTCCCGATGACCGCTCGGCTCGCGCGCTGGTCCGCCGCGCTTCTTATGGCCACACCGCTCGTTGCGCTCCACGCGCAGGGCCTCGAATATGCCACCGGCACCACCAAGTACCGTGTTTCCAGCACCACCACGAGTAGCCAGACCAGCCCCATGGGAAGCGCTACCTTCGATCTCGGGCTCTCGGAACAGCTCACGGTGAACCTGCAGAAGCGTCACAAGGACACAGTCACGGCAACCATCATCCTCGACTCTATCACCCTGAAGAGTTCCGGGCCCGCCCCTGACGTGAGCAAACTGCCGGGGAGCAAGTTCGTTTCCGTCGTTGCGCCGACAGGAAAGTATTACTCCGGCAAGTCCCCGGAGGGCGTGGATCCTCAACTGGCGTCCCTGCTCGACGGTATTCTTCACTTCCTTCCGCAGTTTCGTGGGAACCTCTCGACCGGCGTGACCTGGTCGGACACGACCACCGGCAAGGTGCCGCAGCAGGGCATGGAGGTAGACCGCACCGCTATCAGCAACTACGTGGTTTCCGGCGACACCACCATCGGGAGCGACAAGGCGTTCAAGATCGAGCGCACTACGTCGGTAAAGGCCGCCGGCAGCGGAACCATGCAGGGCACGCCAGTCGCCATGGAATCGATCGTCAAGAGCACCGGGATGTTCTTCCTCACGCCAATGGGCCTCTACCTCGGCGGCGATTCGAACGACGAAGTGAACGTCAAGATCTCGATCCTCGCGCAGAACGCCGAGGTGAGCATCAAGCAGAACGCCAAAACCAGGATTCAGTTGATTCGGTAGCCTTTTTCCCCTTGATCGCTACGTAGTGCGGGCGTGGTCGGATGACCACGCCCGCTTCGTTTCTCTCAGCGCACCTTCCACTCAGTCAGTCAGCCGCGAGCCTCCCAACCAGTGACTGAGGCGGCTCGACAACATGAGCGCTCGCGGCATGGCATGCGCGCGATCCATTGCCGTCGCAGGCACGGCGCTGCCGATCATGGCGCTTGGCATTGGCGGCGTCATCGTGTCGCGCACCGCGGCCCACAGGGGCAGCGCGACGCACTCCTTGAACGCACGGCCCGAACAGGTGGACAGTGCGCTCAGCTCCACATGATGCTGTACCTTGGACGGGTACGCGCGGCAGTCCTTCGTGTTGGAGCCGCTCACGCAGCCATTGTAGTTGAGCAGCGCGACGCGGGTAAGGTCGCCGGCGTCGAGGGTGTCCGGTGTGCGCCTCGCGAACAGCCGCAGGATGTACACGCCATAGCGAACGTTCGTCTCGTCGTTTCGCAGGTCGCTGCCGAGAATCGGACCCAGGTTGGGCGTCCACAGGCGCGGCATCACCTGCATCAGCCCCAACGCTCCGACGTTCGACCGGGCATGCGAGTTGAAGCGGTCGTTTTCCGTGAGCATGACCCCGAGCACCAGCGCAGGGGGAATACGACGATGGTATGCTTCCCGAACGGCCACGCGCGCGATGGAGTCCACACGGTCGCCGGCAATCCTTCCAGTCCGCCGCAAATCGGCCGCGAAGGCATCCACGTCTCGCTGGAACTGGGGATGGCGCATCGCCAGCGGCTCGGGTAGGCTGAGCCACGGTGCTCGAACGGTCGCCGAATCCAGGTATGCAGCAGCCAGGACACGTCCGGCCACAGGCACTGTGCCGAGAAACACCGGTTTGACCTGCGACGCGGTAAAGACCACCGTGAAGGCGGCAGCCGCGGCGACAGCAAGCTGACGGGCGATCGGGACGATCCGAATACGAGCCTCCGGTCAGGCGGTACAACGGGCCGAGGCGGGCGCGCGCGTGGGCATTGGCGCCGACAGACAACATATGAGAGTAGTGATGCTCCCTTGTCGAAACAACCTCAACCGCAGCATTCCGGTATAGCGGACTGTAGCATGAGTCCTGCGGCACTGTTCTTCCCATTGGCTGGACTAGCCTACCCACCCTAATGACGCCACTGAGCGACGAAGCCGCGCCCCTCCCCGCCGAAGGCACCTTTTCAGGCGGTGACCAGGTGCAAAACTGGAACGCGCTTCCGCGCCGAAACAGGCGACGGAAGCGCCGTAGCGCGTACCCTTTGTGGCTGAAGTACCTGGCATGGTGCGTCGGCCTGGCAATTCTTGTCACGTCCGCCCAGATCGCGGTGCAGGCCGTGCGCGATGACCCGCGCGATGCACGGACGTATGCGGAACGCGAGCTCCACTTGAACGCGCTCAAGCCCACCGAGAAAGTCGTGGCGGAGGTCAGCGTCTGGCAGCGGCCCGCCATCGACTACTATCGAGCGACGCGCGGACTGCTGGTGTTGACCCAGGCCGCCGGCGATTCGGCAAGACCGGTTGGCGGACGCATCATCTACCTCGGGCTTCAGCCGCGCGATCCGCTCAGTCCGCGGGATGCTCCGCCGACTTTTGACGAGCGGGATTGGCAGGTGGACACCCTGGTGCAGATCGCGCCGACGCGTACGCTACTCTTCCTTGCACGCGGGCTCCGGATTGTCACGCCGCGCGAACAGCTCACCATTGGTGTTCCCTCACCTGCCGAACCACAAGCGGACTCGCTACTCTCCGCGCTCGGCCGCGACTACAGCCAGCTGCGCGCAGTCGGATGGCAGCGGCGGGAAGCGCGCCGCGCACGCGACCGCGTACGTCAGGAAATGGTCCGGAAGGGCCGTCGCGAGTGGTTCCACACGGTTACGCGAGGCGAAGCGTTGGCTTCCGTGGCACGGCTGTATGGGACGACATCGGATGCACTCCGCAGCCTGAACGGACTCACCGGCGACCGGATCAGGATCGGTCAAACACTCAAGGTGAAGGGCTGGACGAAGCAACCGGTGCCCTTCCCGCCCGGGATCACGCCCGACTCGATGCCAAAGCGACCCTGAGCGCAGAGGGTTACTGAACGATGAGCTTTGCCTGTCCGTCCAGGACGACGCGGAGGACGAATGCGGTACCGGTGGTGGCCAGGCCCGCAATGGTGATCCCGCCCACGCTGCCATTCACCGACACGCCGGGAGCGAGCGGGCGGTTGAGCTGCGTGGTGAGCTGGCGCTTCAGCGAATCGAGCTGAGTGCCGACGTCCAGGCGTCCGTGCCCGGTAGCTTGATCGAGTGCGCGCTTGATGCGGTAGGAACCGAGCGTTGCCTTCAACCGGCTCATCCTGCTTTCGCTCGCCAGCGTGTACTGGAGGTCGTTCACCAGCACGTGACGCGTGGTGGGGTCGTAGGCCACCCGACCGAGCGCGAAGAGATCACCGTTCACCGTGCCATGCACTGTCACGCGGACCACGGCTGTGTCGCCCACCCCCCAGATCTTGACGCTGTCCACTGCGAGGTCCGCGCCCGGCAGGTCGCCCCGCATGATCTGGGTAACGCGCGTACTGACGTCGGCGAACGGCAATTCGATATCCACGGGGATATGGATGCCGGATGCAGTTGTGGGCGCGAGTCCGAGTGGGGCGAGTCTGGCCGCACCCGTTGGCGGTCGGCCGCCGATCGATGCGCGCGGCCGCGCAGTGATCACCACCGCCGTGGTCAGCGCGTCACCCCGCCCGAGTGGACGCGCGAGGGCGACGAGCTCGGGTGTCATGCTGAGCCACACCGTGCTGGCCGAGTCCAACGCGAGTGGCTGTTGCATGGTCCGCCACAGCGAGTCCGCGGCGGGGCGCAGGTCGGCCAACGCCGGCAACGCGCTGTCGAGCTGTTGGCGCAGTATCGCGAGTTGCCCGTCCACGATGTGCCGCATCAAGGGCGTCGCGTCCACCTTCAGTAGCGTGACCTCGCACGCTTCCGGCAGCGCCGCGGCCAAAGCCGTGTTGCGCGATCCGAGCCGCCAGTCGCTTCGCCAGTAGAGCGAGGTCGCCGCTCTCAGTTCCGCCCGCTTCATCGGTTCCGGCGCGTAGCCACAGCTCGCGAGCCCGCCAAGATGCGGCACGGCAACTCGGCCTCGGTACTGGATGTGCGCGACGAGCTCGATGCGATCGCCGTTCATCCGCATCTCGAGCGAATCGCGGCGATACACATATTGGTGGCACACCGAGCCGCCGAGCGCAACGCACTGAGACTGCGTCAGTGAATCACTGGCGGGAAATTGCGCCGAGAGGGCACTGCGGATCTTGCCGAGCGAAATCGAGATCGGCAGCACGATCGTCGCCGGCTCCGAAACCGGGAGCACGGCACCGGTGCGCGCCTCGAGATTCGGCGGCGGAACTTCCAGGTGCCCACCGCACGATGCGGCCATCTGCATCGTGGCAAGCGCGAACATCGGCTTCAGCAAGCGCAGAGCGCACGACGCGTGCGCTCTGCTCACGAAGGCTCTCGTGCCGGCAGCACGATGCCGCGGCACTCGCCGAACCCGATGCGTCGAAAGCCCTGCCGCTCGCACCAGCCGCGCATCACCACTTCGTCACCGTCTTCCAGGAAGCTGCGAGTTTCGCCGGTGGGCAACGTGAGCGGTTCCGAACCGCGCCACGTGCGTTCGAGCAGGCAACCGCGCGACTCTTTGCGGTCGCCGCTGACCGTGCCGCTGGCAAGCAGATCCCCGGGCTGCAGGTTGCAGCCGTTGCTGGCGTGATGGGTGACGAGTTGCGCCATCGTCCAGTACATGGACGTGAATGACCCGATGCTCACGCGCATGGGTGGGACATGCTGCTCACGCATGCGGGCGGACGCGAGCACCACTTCCAGCGTGATGTCAAAACCGCCCTCGCGCGCGTCCAATGGGTCCGACAGGTGCGGTAGCGGCGCAGGGTCGTCGTCGCCGCGCGTGTACGCCGGCGCGCGAAAGGGAGCAAGCGCCTCCAGTGACACCACCCACGGCGAAACCGTCGTTGCGAAATTCTTGGCCAGGAACGGACCGAGTGGCTGATACTCCCATGCCTGGAAGTCGCGTGCCGACCAGTCATTTACCAGGCATAGCCCCGCCAAGTGCCGTTCGGCCTCGCCGATGCGGATCTCGTCGCCGCGCGCGTTGCCCGTTCCTATGAAGGCGCCGACCTCGAGTTCGTAGTCAAATCGACGCGTTGGAGCAAAGGTCGGCGCGTTGGCCGCATCGTCCTTCGACTGTCCGCGCGGCCGACGGACGGGTGTACCACTCGCCACCAGCGACGATGCGCGCCCGTGATACCCGATCGGCACCCACTTGTAGTTCGGCAGCAGCGGATTGTCTGGCCGAAACATGCTGCCGACGTTGGTCGCGTGATGAATCGACGCGTAGAAGTCCGTGTAGTCTCCCACATGCGCCGGCAGCAGCAGTTCCGCGTCCGCCATCGGGATCAGGATCGCGCCCTGAACGAGTCGAGCGCGCGCTCCAGCCTCGGTGTCGATTCGCAGCGTGTCGCTCACCACCGACCGAAGTGCCGCGACCGCGGTTCGCCCGGCCGCGAACACCGCGTTCAGCGTCCCCTCCTCGCAGCTCCGCTCAATCAGGCTGGCAAGAACGCCTGAGATCAGGTGCTGCCGGACCGTCGCGCCCAAGTCAAGGATCTGTGTCCCGATCGCCACGCCCGGCCGCGCCTCGCGCCCGTGCGTTCGAAAGACCCCCAGGGGGAGGTTCTGTATCGGAAAATCGATCGCGTCCGTCCGCGCGGACTCCACCCACGACACCAGTTCGGGTCGGTGCGTCTCGTCGAGCCCGGTGATCACGACAGTCCCAGCTGCGCGAGATCGTGCATGGGCTCGCGAAAGGAGCAGGAGCCGAATGCGATGGCGAACTGCGCCCGTGCATCGGAGATGCCCGCGGTGGCCAGCGACCGCGCCCGCCAATGCATGGCATCGGCGCTGAAGCGGAACGCGGCAAGGTCGCGTTCTTCCAATACCCGCGTCACCTCATCTTCGTCCAAGCCGGTGCGCGCCAGGGCCGCGGCGACGAAGACGTTGAGAAATCCGAACATCGTTCCGCGCGGCGCGTCGGCGGCATACGTGAGGGGATGCTCCGCGTGCAACGGGTGATGCAATCCAGCGGTGGCTTTCATGGCGACGCCGTGGTGTGCACATCGCGTGAGGAAGCGTGCCACGTGCGGCGCGGAGGGAAAGGCATCCCGCGTCACGCCGCCTGTGCGAATCTTGGCGCGTACTCCCGCTCGATGGATAGCGGCGATGAACTCTTCCGGATCTCCAGCGGCGGGGATCTCGACGTAGACGGCGAAATCGTTCGAGAAGGCGTGGGCGAACCGCTTGATCTGCTCGGCCGATGCGGCCCGTCCCTCTATCGCGTCGATCATGAAGCGCCCCGCTTCCTTCGCGTTCCACGCGACGATAGCCGCCACGTCATCCACTGGGCTGTTTCCCGTAAGGGCGCTGACGCGCCAGACGCCGTCCGGGCGCAACCGCAGCGCCGAGGCCACGTCGGACAGCTCGGTCAGTCGCGCGACAGGCACGACGATCCGCCCCAGCGCCCAGCGGTCGTTGGAGCGGCGATAGTGCTCGTAGTTGCTTGCCACCTCCGACATCGGCAACGCTGCCGGAGGGAATAGTCCCGCGTAGTCGATCAACCCGGTAAGCAGGGCCTGTAGCGACGCAGTGGTCACGACGTCAGTTGGAAGACGTCTTCCGCGCGAGGATCGAGCCGCGGCACGTACGGGCCCCGCATCGGCACGCGTACAAGGCTTCGTCCTCATCAGTGTGGTCGTCGGTACGCTCGTACTGATAATCGTACAACAGCTCTTCGCCCGCGCGGATGTTGCGCCGCGCCTCGATGAAAATGCGCTTGCGGTCAGCAACCGCCTCGCAGTTGCCGTCGCACGAATGGTTGATGAACCGGGCGGCGTTGCCGTTCACCGCCCCATCGATCACCACTTTGTCATCGATGGTGAAGAGGAACGTGTGATGCCGACTCATCCCGGTGTCATCGTAGCGCTTGTCTGCCGTGCGCCACGAAATGCGCTGTCCCAGGTATTCGACCACCCGGGTCCCCTTCTTGATCGGCCGCGAGGCAAAGGCGCCGGTGCCCTGGATGTCGGAGGTGCGCAGCTCGAGGTAGGGATTCGGATCTTCCTTCCACGGATACCGAGCGTGGATTCCCTTCTTCGACGAGGAGCGACTCGTACCGGTCTTGCGGACTGAACGCGGGTGGGCGGACTGAACGGCTGCCTTGCTCTTCTGCTCTTTTGCCGCCATCAGGTGAGTCCGGGGCGCGTCTTGTGGTATGCGCCGGCCGCATGCCGGAGGGCGAGTAGCGCCGATGCTTCCAGTTCGTATTCCATCTGCATGGCCTTCAACTTCTCCGCACTTCTCTTGTTCGAGAGACTCTTGGCCAGGTCGTCACACGTCGCGTGTCGCCGCTGGTACTCACGGCTTGCATGCCAGAGCGCGTTGGCCTTGTGCCACCACGCTTCGTCTTCGTTCGGATGGACGTGCGCCGCGGCCTCGGTGTATGCGGTCACGAGTTCTGCCAGCGACCCGTCGCACATCTTGCAGAGTTCGTCCAGGTGCCGGTGTTCCAGGTCGGGCTCCTCGGTGTCCGATAGCTTGGCGGAACGATCGTGCTGGCGGCAGCACTCGATCGCCCCGCGATACAACGCGTCGGCGCGGGCGCGAACGGCGAGCATCGGATCCTTCGAGACCTCGGGCTGGGCAGCGCTGTTGCTTCGGGATGCGTTTGGCATACGGCTCACTCCGTGGGACACCAGCCGCGCGGTCGCCCGGCCGCCGTGAAAGATGCTGCCGCACACAGTCAACTCCAAGCCCTCGTGGCGCGATGCTCGCTCGCGCGTCTTTCTCGCGGACGGTGTTCCTAACGTTCGGCGGGTTGCGGCGTCGAACCGGTCAGCCGTGTCCGTAACGCCGGGTCGTCCGGCCGGCTTCATTTCCGTCTTCCACGGTCCGCCAGTATGCGTCTGAGTTCGTGCGCCGCCGTCGCCCTGATCGCGATATCCGTCAGTTGCGGATCCGAGAGTGGTACGAACGCTGGGCCCATCGTTGCGAACGTCGTGATCACGAGCACTCGAACGGTCACGACGCCGGGCACGCCGCTGCAGCTGACCGTGTCCGCATTCGATGCGGCAGGAACATTGATCGCCACTCCGGGCGTGTTCGCATGGGCGTCGAGTGCGCCGTCGGTGGCCCGCGTGACGCAGACCGGTCTCGTCACGCCGGTCGCACCGGGGACTGTCACGATCACCGCGGCCCTGCGCGGCGTGACCGGCTCGATCAGCGTGGTGGTCGCGCCGCTCACTCAGGCCACGAAGGACACGATCTTCACGCTGCCACTCGCCTTCAGCCCGGACAACGTCACCATCACCGCGGGCCAGTCGGTCACGTTTCTGTTCGCGGGCGATCTGCACAACGTGATCTTCAAGCCCGCCAATCCGTCTGGGTCTCCCCCGGACATCCAGGAAACGAAGAACGTCGCCGTCACGCGCTCATTCAACACCAAAGGCACCTTCGCCTTCGACTGCCTGATTCACCCGGGCATGTCGGGGTTTGTAGTGGTGCAGTAGCGGCTCCCTGCCGTCAGCGCGTCACGCCTCGCATCGTTGGCGTCCAGGACGGAAACACCACCCCCAGATTCGCATTGCCAAGACGGTTCTGCACGATCTCGGCGAGGATGTCGCGATAGTCGATCGTCACCACGAGGTCCTGCCCCGAGTCCAGATTCGGCTTCGCGAGTCCGGGCCAGTTGTTCACCATGACTCGTCCGCCTGCGATGTTCTTGCCAATGGCGAACAGTGCCGTGCCGCGCCCATGATCGGTGCCGTTGCTGCCGTTTTCGCGCGCGTTGCGACCGAACTCGGAGAATGCCACTGCCGTTACACCCGTGGTAGGGGCCGTGGCGATGACATCGGCATAAAACGCCGCGAGACTGTTCGAGAAGTCCTGCATGGTCCTGTACATCGAGCCAGCGATCGGATCTTCCGCAGAGTGCGTATCCCAGCCGCCGATGTCCACCTGTGCCGCTTCGATGCCTACGTCCGCCTTGATGATCGCGGCCACGGACTTCAACGCGTTCCCGAACGACGTGTTCGGGTAGACGGCGCCGTTGGCCGGTCTGTAGGTGGAAAAGCCAATCGTCGCAAGCAGCGACACTGTGTTCGTCGCATCGAGCGCGGCCGAATGAATTGGTTCGGTGGCGCCGCCGTAATCCGTCTGCAGGAACGCCATCCGCGCGGCGGCAGTGGCGGCGCTGCCTCCAATGGAAAAGCCGGCGGGATTGGCGATCGGCAGGGTCTTGGGTGCGCCCACGAGCGTCTTCTGCAATCCCGATGACAGGCCCAGCGCGCGAAGAGGCGCCGTCGAGCGCACCGGCGGCATGCTCGCCAGGTGACGGCCCAGCCACCCGGTCACCAGGCTCGCGTCGTTCGG
The DNA here is from genome assembly GCA_025362035.1 of Gemmatimonadaceae bacterium. Taxonomy (GTDB): domain Bacteria; phylum Gemmatimonadota; class Gemmatimonadetes; order Gemmatimonadales; family Gemmatimonadaceae; genus AG11. Next base: position 27,641 of record JANYIN010000135.1, read on the forward strand.
CTTGCCGATCTCCATGTACCGCTGCGCATCGAAGTGCGAGCGCGAGGAGTTGAACTGCCCAGTCGCGTGCACCACCAACAGATCCGTTGCGACGTATGCCGGCATCAACCCGGCCATCGCCTGCGGAAACGCGAAGAAATTGTCGAGCGCGATGCCCTTGGTGGTCAATGCGCCCGCGGCGTCGGGACGCGGGATGGCGATGGTGGGCCGACCCGTGTAATACGAGGGGTCGCCGAACGGCACGCAAAGCGACAGCCCATCGGCGCCGCCGCGCATGAACACGGACAGAATCACGTCGCGGGTGGACGTGTAGCTCTCGGCAAGGACGACTTTGGGAAGCCAGGCGGGAAAATAGGCAGCCGCCACGGCGGCCATCGAGCCGCCGGCTGCTGTGCCGAGGAACTGGCGTCGCGATAACTCGCGATACTCGGTGCAGCCGCAGTCGTCGTCGCGCTCGTCAATCATTGGCGTCTCAATACCACTGGAAGGAATTCGCGCTCAGGGCGAGCGCCAATGTCTCGCGCACGCGCGCGACGTTCAATGCTCCAGCCTTGAGGTAGGCGGCCAGCGACGCCTTGAGCGTTGGGTCGATTTCGGAGCCGAACAGCCGCAGGTCGATGTTCGCGATCGTGCTGTCGGCGGTGTTCCCCTTCATGAAGCTCGCGGCATCGATGACCACTTCACCGCTACCGAGCGACGTGAAGTACGACGCATAACTCCACCGTGGCAGGACGTTCCCCGCCCAGTACTCCACCTTGTCGGGATAGCCGTCTGGGGTGTCCCAGTGAAAGAGCGGCTGGCCCACATTGGTGAGCTGACTGTTGATCGTGACCACGTTCGTCACCGCCGGCGACGCCGTTCGCAGCGACGACGCGATGAAGTGGAATGGGCGCTTGAGCTTCATCGGCGCCGCCGTCAGCCAGGCCGAGTCGAGCGAAGTACGGATCATGGCCTTGATGTCACCACCCGTCGCCGTATACGTCGACGCAACCGCCGCGATCTGCGCGGGCAACGGATCGTAAGACAGGAACCAGTGAAGCATCTTGGTGGCGATGAACGTTGCCGTGCTTGGATGCGCCAGCAGCACGTCGAGCATCATCTCGCCTTCCTTGATGCCGGCGGCCCCCATCGACGGCGAGCCGGCCGGAATGGTGACGCCCAGCACGGTCTTCGCGCCCCAGTCGTGAATGGCGGGATTGAAGGCGAAGTCACCACGCCCGGCAATGGTCCACCCGGTCAGCACGCGCGACAGCTCGGCCACGTCGTTCTGCGTGTACCCACCGTTCACGCCAAGCGTGTGCAATTCCATGATCTCGCGCGCGTAGTTCTGATTCGGCGCGCCGCTGCGGCTCTGATTCTGGTCCAGGTATGCCATCATCGCCCCGCTCTTCGCGCTGGCATAGAGCAGGTCGCGAAATGTGGTCATGGCGTACTGGCGAATGACGTCGCGGTCGTCCACGGCCTTCAGGTAACCGACCTTGATGATCGAGATGTTGAAGTGGTTGGTCCAGAACTCCACCATTCGTTCGTACAGTTGGCGCGTGGAAAACGCGGCACGGTACAGCGTGGCCTGTTGCAGTTGCAGTTGCACCGTGGTCGCCGAGGCGGCGAACAGCTGTGTGATGTTCTGCGAGAGCAAGGGATACTTGCTCCCCACGAACGCATCAGCGGCCGAATCGTCCAGTTGCGTATAGTCCAGCTGGCGCTCGACAAAGCCGCGGAAGCCGTACTTCTTCGCGGCCTGCACATCGGCGTCGGTGAGCCCGTAGGTGACTCGGCGCAGCAACCGCGACGTATCCGTCGCCCACTCCCGAGGCGCTACGGGCGTCTCGTTGGGAATGTTCGGCGTGAGCGGCAGGGGCGCCGGCCTCGGGTGGCGCGGCGTCTGCGTCGCCGCGCGGCGTGGACCGAGCGCGGTGAGCAGCGCCGCCGCGCCCAGACCAATCATCGCGCGGCGCGACGTCGGCGCGCTCCCCTCGGCTCGGCATTCTGTATCGCCGCACTCCGAACGGTCGGTCGTCGAACTCTGCATCGGCACATCAACCATACGATTGCGTGTCTTCACGTGTATCGCTCGCGAGTGGGCATCCGTACGACGAGGGACGCCGATGTTAGTTAAGAGCCACCGGAGCGTGCAGGAACGATCGGACTCCGCGTACGATGCGCCAGTGACGAGGGTCACAATCGCCCAGAACGAAACGCAATCGATCCAGCGTTCAGACGACGACGCGTTCGCCCCGACCTCGCGCCGCTACCGGCCAGCTCGTTTCGATCACACCATGGCGAATGCCATGGACCACGTCATTGAGATGCACCACGATGCACACGTGATTGGGTACGACGCGGACGCGTTCGCCGACCTGGGGCCGCCAGTCTGACGCGGCAAGATCGAGCACCCCGTGTTCCTCCGACATCCGCATCACGACGACTTCGGGGTGTTCAAGCAACTCCCCGAAGCCTTCACCCTCCGCGCCGCGCACCGGTTCGCGGCCAAGCGCCTTGGTGCCCGCGTCAATCACTGCCTGCCCGGAAACGGCCGTGGATACCACGGTGGCCAGAACAGTGAGCGCGCAGTCGTCCCTCGTGCAGGCCCCGATGGCGACAGTGGTGCGGTCGTTGTAGACATAGGTACCGGGACGGAATTCCGTGACGCCCGACATCTCGTGCGTGCGCCACAGCGTCGGTGTCGATCCGCCGCTCACCACCCGCGGCGTTACGCCGGCCCGCGCGAACCGACTCAGCGCCTCGTCAAGCGCCTCTTGCAGCACGTGCAGCTTGGCATCCTGGCTGTGGACGTGCTCGCGTACATGCCCCGGATAGAAAGCGACGCCCGCAAAGTCCAGGGACGGCTCGGCGGCCACGAGGCGCGCCAGCGCGATCGCGGCGTCTACCGCCGGCAGTCCGACGCGGTGCATGCCGAGGTCGAGTTCCACGTATACACCAACCCGGCGCCCCACACTTGCCGCGGCGCTCGCCATGTCCGCCACCGCTTGCGCAGAGTCCAGCGCCACGGTGAGCGACACCTGCGCCGGTAGCGCGGCAAGCCGCGCCGCGCGCAGCGCTCCCACTGGTGGATACGCCACCAGGAGGTCGGTCGCCACCGTTGCCATCACCTCCGCTTCGTAGGGCGTGGCGCACGTGAGGCCGGCCGCACCAAGCGCGATTTGCCGCGCGCCGATATGCGGCGACTTGTGGGTCTTCACGTGCGGTCGGAGCGCCAGCCCGTGCTCTGCGGCGTAGGACGCCGCACGCGACAGGTTGCGCTCCATGCGGTCGAAATCCACCAGGACCGCCGGCGTTTCAAGCACGTCCGACCACAAGCTCGCCGCGCTCACGGTGCATGCTCCGCAAATGCACGCTGGATAATCACCTGCGCCTCGGCCTGAATGCGTTCCAGGTGGTTCTGGTCCACGAAGCTCTCGGCGTAGAGCTTGTAGACATCTTCCGTCCCGGACGGACGCGCCGCGAACCAGCCGCTGTTCGTGACTACCTTCAGTCCGCCAATGGCAGCGCCGTTGCCTGGTGCGGTGGTCAACAGGCTCACGATGTGCTCGCCCGCGAGTTCGTCCGCCGTTACGTCGCTGGGCGCGAGCCGTGCCAGCGCCGCTTTCTGCTCGGCATTGGCTGGCGCATCGATGCGCTCGTACACGGGCGCCCCCGCTTCACGCGTCAGCTCCGCGTACAGCTCGCCTGGGTCGCGCCCCATCACCGCGGTCATCTCCGCCGCGAGCAGGCCAGCGATGATACCGTCCTTGTCCGTCGTCCAGACGGTCCCGTCGCGACGCAGGAAGGACGCTCCCGCGCTCTCTTCGCCGACGAATCCAAGCGAGCCTGACAACAGCCCGTCCACGAACCACTTGAAACCCACCGGCACTTCCATCAACGGCCGGCCCAGCTTCGTCGCCACACGATCGATCATGCTGCTGCTCACCACCGTCTTGCCAATGCCAGCCGTAGCGCTCCACTGCGGACGGTGCGAGAAGAGATACAGGTTCGAAACGGCGAGAAAGTGATTCGGGTTCAACAGGCCGACGCTGCGCGCCACGATGCCATGCCGGTCGTGATCCGTGTCGCACGCCCATGCCACGTCGAACTGGTCGCGCAGCCCGATCAGACGCTGCATCGCATACGACGACGAGCAATCCATGCGAATGCGACCGTCCCAATCGAGCGTCATGAAGCGGAAGGTGGGGTCCACCTCCGCGCTGACCACGTCGAGGGCCAGGCGGAAGCGATCGGCAATCTCCCCCCAATACGCCACCCCCGCACCGCCAAGCGGGTCCACACCGAGCTTGAGCGAAGCGGATCGAATGACATCGAAGTCGATGACGTTGCCAAGATCCGAGATGTACGAGTCCGCGAAGTCGTGGCCGTGTGTGGTGCTCGCCGAGCGCGCTCGCGCCAGCGGAAAACGCTTCACGCCGCGAAGATCTTCCATGAGCAGTTCGTTCGCGGTGTCTTGAATCCAGCGCGTCGCGTTCGTGTCCGCCGGCCCGCCATTGGGCGGGTTGTACTTGAAGCCGCCATCCTCGGGCGGATTGTGCGAGGGCGTCACGACGATTCCGTCGGCGAACCCGCTCTTCCGGCCGCGGTTGTACGCGAGAATCGCATGCGAGAGCGCCGGCGTGGGCGTGTACCCGTCGCGGGAATCGATCATCGTTTCCACACCGTTGGCGGCCAGGACTTCGAGCGCGGTGCCGAAGGCGGGTGCAGAGAGCGCGTGCGTATCGATGGCCAGGAACAGCGGGCCGTCGATGGCATTATGATGCCGGTACAGGCAGATGGCCTGGGTGATGGCCAGTATGTGGCGCTCGTTGAAGCCGCACTGCAGCGCCGATCCGCGATGTCCGGACGTGCCGAAACTCACGCGTTGCGCGGGCACGGCCGGGTCGGGGATCTCGGAGTAATAGGCAGAAACGAGGCGCGGAATGTTCGCCAGGTCCGATGGATCGGGATGCTGACCGGCACGAGGATGGACGTTCATGGCTCGAGTGACGAGAGATGGCTCCGCAGCAACGATGGATGCACTGCAAACGTGCGCACTGGACTCACGCCCGTCGATGCGCGGGTGCGACATACCGCTCGGCGACCGCAAGCATTCCGTCCACCAGAAGTGCCAGCAACGCGGCGGGAAGCGCGCCCGTCAGCACCATCCGCGAGTCCGCGAGCGCCAGTCCGGCCACGATCGGCTCGCCCAGTCCACCCGCACCGATAAAGGCCGCGAGTGTCGCGGTGCCCACCGTGATCACCGCGGCCGTGCGAACGCCGGCCATGATCACGGGTGCAGCAAGTGGAAGCCGCACCTGCAGTAATTGCTGACGAGCCGTCATGCCGAGCGCGTCCGCGGCTTCCACGGCGTCCGGATCGGCGTCCCGCACCCCACTGAACGTCCCGCGCACGATGGGAAAGAGTGCGTAAAGCCAGAGCGCCACCAGTGCCGGAAGCGCACCCACTCCGAGTACAGGAATCATGAACGCGAGGAGTGCGATGCTCGGCACGGTCTGTACGGCGCCAAGTGCGCGGATGACCGGCTCGGCCAGGCGCCGCGAGCGCTCCAGTGCGAGTCCCAGTGGTATCGCGACCAGAACGGCCGCCAACAACGCGCCCAGCACGAGTTCGAGATGCCGCAACGTGAGCGCCGCGACGGCGACACGCTGCGACCAGAGGTAGTCGAAGAAGGTCCCGTGGGAGTCGGAGGCGGACGCTGTCCCGCGGGGCGTTCGTCGCGACGCCACGAGACCGAGCGAACGGAGTGCCAGGGCGGCCACGTCGTGGACGGATTCGCCGTCCACTTCCACTCGGCGGTTCAACGAACGCATGAGGGGCTCGTCGAGCCTGCCGCTGAGCAGCCCCAGCACGCCAAGCACGTCGGGACGCGTGAGCGCCAGCCGCGGACTCACGAGCGCCGCAGCTTCGTACGGCGGAAAAAAGTGCCGGTCGTCGTCGAGCGTGACAAGGTCGTAGCGCGCGAGCAGTCCATCAGTGGAGTAGCCATCCACCACGTCAACGCTTCCGCTCGACAATGCCTGGTACTTGACTGCGGGCGCCAGCGGTCGAACGGCGTGCGGCTCGAACCGATACACTCGTGTCAGGCCCGGTAATCCGTCGGCACGCCCGATGAAATCCGCCGTGAACCCGGCGGTGATGGAACGGCTCTCGCGCGCGAGGTCGGAGAGATTCCGAAGATGCATCCGCGTCGCGGTCTGCTTCGTGACAGCGATCGCGTATGTGTTCTGGAAGCCCAGCGGCGCCAGCCAGCGCACGCCATACAGGTCCGAGAAGCGATCCGCCACGCGTGCATACACGCGTCGCGGATCGGCCGCCAGGGAATCCGTCAGGGGGTCGTGTAGGATCGCGACGAGTCCGGTGCCGGTATACTCGGGATACACGTCGATGGCGTTCGTGCGCAGCGCGGCAAAAGCGATTTCGGTTGCGCCGAGTCCCGGCCGACGCTCTACTTGAATGCCCCGCGACTCCAGCAGTTGGGCGAATAGCTCGCACAACAGATACGACTCGCCAAACGGCTTCGACGCCACCACCACAGCTGGGCGGGGCGGCGGCGGCGAAGGCAGTGTCTGCGCTGCCAGAAAAAAGGCGTGCCCGACCGTCATTGACACCGCCCACACGAGCGTGATGACAGGCGGCGCGACGACTGCGCGAAGCCGGCGCCGCATTACGATGCCAGCAGGCTCGACGCGGCGGATTGCGCTCGCCTCACCAGAGCCTCCACGTAGGCGGTATCCGGGGTATGCACGAGCGAGCCAAACGTGCCGCGCTGCTCCACGCGCCCTTCCTTCAACACCACGATCTCGGTCGCGAGACGCGCGGCCTCGGCCAGATCATGCGTCACGAGCACGGTGGTCACGCGCAGCTCCTCGCGCAGGCGCTCGAAAGCGCCTTGCACGTCGGCGCGGGTGATGGCGTCCAGTGCGCCGAACGGTTCGTCCAGCAGAATGGCTCCGGGTCGTGCCGCCAGAGCGCGCGCCAATGCAACCCGCTGCCGCTGCCCCCCCGACAGTTCGTGCGGGAAACGCTCGCCGTATCGCTCGACGTCAAGGCCAACGAGCGCCAGCGCGGACCGAGCGGCATCGAATGCGTTCACGTCGCCTAACAGCGTGGGCACGAGCGCGACGTTGCGAAGGACGCGCCAATGGGGGAGAAGCCCACCGTGCTGGGGCACGTAGCCGACGTGCCGACGAAGATCCGCGACATCGAATGTCGATACATCGGCGTGACCCACGCTCACCACGCCGCTTTGTGGCACTACCATCCGATTAAAGCAGCGAAGCAGCGTGGTCTTCCCCGATCCACTCTCTCCCACAAGCGCCACGCAGGCGCCGGCCGGCACGTCCACCGACACGCCGCGGACGGCAGAGGTCTCCCGAAAACGGACGGTCACCCCGCGCGCCGAAAGCGGAATGGACGCGCCGGGTGCGAAGTGGGATGGTCCCGTCATGGCGGACAACGTAGTGTCCGTGGCACGATCGGCAAATGGCTATCCGATCGGCCCGCTAAATGGCGCCGCGTTCTCCTTCCCGCGCGACCTTGATGCTGTCCCGCGCGCCAACCTCGATTGGCTTGGCGGCGCCGGCGCCCAGCGAGCGGCCGCCGTCGGCCAGGACTCGCGTGACGAACCGCTGCCCTTCGCCGATGCGCTCCACCTCTACCGCAATGGAATCCACCGACTGGTCCAGGCGATTCAGTCGGTCAGCCAACTCCTGCGGGAACGCCACGACGGCGTCCTTGCCGCGGCGCCAGATTCTGCGCGCGAACGCCAGTGAAATTGGAAGCAGGACCACCACGATGAAGATGCCCCCCAGCACGAAGGGCTCCGGGGGAAGTTGGTCCTGACCTCCCGACCGCGGCTGCTCCACCACGGCGCCCGGTACGCCCGCGGCCTTTGCCACGGCAAGATCGGCCGTCGCGATCTGCGTCTCCATGTTGCTGATCCGCTTGTCGATGTCGGAGATCCGCGCCTCCACTCCCGCCCTATCCGCGCCACCGAGCGACCCGTTGCGCAGCTGGCTCGACATCTCGCGACGCTTGTCTTCGAGGTTCCCGAGTTGCGACCGCAGTTCCGACCGTGCGGCCTCCGCCGCCCGATAAATCGCAGCAGGTTCCTCACCGGCCAACTGCGCGGTGGTGACGTGGAGTGGATCTGGTGCCGGCGGCGCAGCGGGCGCTTGCGTCATGATGAGGCGTGGTGGTAGACCGGACGGGACGAGCCGGGGACATCGCCACTACGGCCGATCGTCGGCTTCCGTTTCACGACCTGCGGCGACAGATGCAATACTAGAACGAAGCGCGGAGTCCGCCAGTGACCGTTCGTCCTGCGCGAATCGTCACGTTGTCGGGCTCGCCGAGCTGCCCGCCAAGGAGGTTCTCGCCGCTCATCAGCAGGGACACCCCGCGGGCGAGATCGCGCGAGACGCTCAGGCGGACGTGGGTGTCTCCGTCGTATTCGCGCCAGTACGAACGAAGATGCGGACCGGTGAAATCACGATCCGTGCCGGAAGACTCGTTGCCGGAAAGAAACGCTTGCGCCAGCGCCCGTCTGTCATAGTTGATCCAGCCGAGCGCCCGCGTGGCACCGAACGCGGCGAACCAGTTGCCACCGTTGTAGGAGGCGATCAGACTTCCGGTGTGCGAAGGCACCACCAACATCCGGTCGCCCGCACGGAGATCCCCGTTGTATCCGGGAGCCAGCGTCCGTACTCGACTGTCCACCGCGGTCAGGGCACTGGTCACCGCGAATGCGCCATGAGACGCATTGGCCTGAAACTCCCAACCGCGGTTGGTGATTTCGCCTACGTTCTGTAGTACGTAGCGAACCCTGCGATCCATGCCCATCATTGCGTCCGCACGTGCAAAGGTGTCGATCCCCGCCGCGACGTTCTGAATGAGCCCGGTGGCGCGCTGGTCGAAGCGAGTGAGCTGCAGCGTGAGTGCTCGGCCCAGGTACAGCTCGGCACCTGACTCGAAGCCGGACTGCACCTCGGGATCCAGTGCAGGTGTCCGATTCGAAGAGTAGGCGAATGCATTGCCAGCGTACCCCGTGGCTGCGGACCGGGCGGGAGTGCGCGGCGGTCGAATTCCCTTCCCGTACGCCGCCCGCAGTTTCAGTTCAGCACCGCCCACGCCATGCACCGTGGCGACGCCGAGCATCGGCAGCACCGGATACTTGTCAGCTCCCGTGAAGGCATCATTGCGTTCCACCCGCATGCCGGCGCTGAAGAAGAGAGCGTCGTGCCATGATGTGTTCAGCTGCGACAACAGCCCGGTATTGTGATTCCATGTTTCCACGGTGCCGTCCACCGCCGACGCGTACCTCTGTCCGGCCGCGATCTGTCCCCACGTCGTCACACTGGACAACTGGCGGAGCACGGAGTGCTCGATGCCGAGGGTGAATGTGGTCTGCGCGCCGCTGTCGCTGCCGAAGTGCGCCACACTACTCTCGCGTAACGTGGTCCGCTCGCCGTTACCCCGTGCCGCGCGCAGGGCGGAGTCCACGGCGGATGGCACAGGCCCGACGGCATCTGCCACGTTGTTCAGCCGGTATCCGTCGATTCCCGCAATGAGGGAATGCGTCCATCGCCCCTCAGTCGCGAACGCGGCGCCGGTGGACAGTGTATACTCCCGCATGGATTGCGGCAGCACGCTGACGCTCGACGTCGGCGCCAGCTGACTGGACCACGACGAGTCGTGTGGCACGGGCGCGGGACTCAACCCGGCAAGCAAGGGATTTCTTCCCCCCTGCGCGCTCTTGTCGAACAGGCGCGCGAAGGTGGTGAACGTTGCGCTCGATGTTACCAGTCGCGCGTCGCCCGAGGCGGCGAGTTGCCGACTCTCCGACGAGGGAAAGAGCGCCCCCGTCTGTCCGTACGTCACGGCCAGTCCCGCGGAGCGCACGTTGCTTCCCGCGCGGATGTTGAGACGCTGCTCGTGCGTGGGCACCAGGCTCCCGGCAGAGTACGCGCTCGCCGACGCACCCTCGGAACTGCGGAACTGCACCAGCGGGGCGCCGGTCGTCCCCGCGTCGTGACGCGTGACGACGTTGATCACGCCGCTGATGGCGTCCGACCCGTACAGCGCCGAGCCCTGCGGCCCTCGGATGATCTCCACGCGGTCTACAACGTCGGGGTTGAGTTGCGTGACGAGTAGCGGGTTGGCCACTTCCACGCCGTCGATGTAGATCTTCGGATAGCTCGTGGCGAACGAACTGGCGCCGCGGATGCTGCCGTACTGCGCCACGATAGCCGAGGGCGTCTGGGTCCACGACCACATGCCGGGCACAGTCGCATCAAGTATCTCTGCGAGCGATGTCTGCGACTCCCGCCTGAGCTGTTCGCCGTCCACGATGTCCATGCCCATCACCAACGGTCGGCGAGGCGTGCCGACGGCGCTGCCCGTGACGACCACGCGCTCCAGCACGTTCATCCGCCGCGCACGCTGCTCCACGGGTTCCGTCGTGTCCGATGCCGACGGCGCGAGCACCACGCGGCCCGCCACCACGATCGCCTGCGCGCCGGCTCCGTGCAGCAAAGCGGCCAGTGCATCGCCAATGGGCGCCTTGTCGAATGACAGACACACGCGCCGATCCACGGGTATGAGGTCGGACGAATATGCCAGCGGCACACCGGACAACGCCGTGATGCGATCCAGCGCGTCGCGCAAGGAGACATCGCGAACGTGCAGCGTAACGCGGACATCGAGTGGCGCGACCCACGGCGCGCCCTGCACTGGCGAGAGTTCGTCGCAGGCGCGCTGCGCCTTCGCACTCGCCGGCAACGCCACAGCGAACGCGAGGACCATCGTCCTGCGCCGGAACGTGCGACCAGAGTGCATGAGATCCCCGTCAGTGCATACCCCGCGACACCCCCGTCGCGTCACCTCGGCATAACAGACGCAGTGGCGGAAATGCGGAGCGTGTCCCCATCCATTCGCAGGCGGCCTCCCAGTAGCGCCGCGACCACGGAACCTACCTCGCGCGGCGCATCGCCGCGCTGGAACGTGGAGGTGACTGTCTTGCCGCCCAATCCCGGATCCACCAACAGCACGATCCCAAACCAGCGACGAAGATCGGCGGACACCTGCGCGACGGGTGCGTCGCGGAACACCAGCGTCCCGGTCGTCCACGCGACGTCGTCCGAACTGACGCCCGCGCGCTCGACGCGAAGCCCTCCCTCCGCAGCGACCATGGCGCGGTCCCCTGCCTGAAGAGTCGTCGTACTGAGACTTCCCGCGGACTGGACCGCAACGGAGCCGGACGTCACTGCTACGCGAGCGCCGTCGCCAGCATCGCTGTGGACCGAGAATACGGTGCCCACATCGCGAAAGGTTGCCGCCGGCGTCTGCACGATGAAGGGATGTGATGCGTCATGCGCTACCTCGAATCGCGCTTCGCCCCGGAGCGATACCTCTCGCGTGCGCGTACCGAATCCATCGGCGAGCGTGAGTTCGCTGCCAGGGCCAAGCAAAACGCGACTGCCGTCGGGCAGACGGAGCGAATCCAGCCCGCCCACCGCGGTGGCGTAGTGCGACGACACAGCCCGGGGCTGCATCGAATTCGACGATGGACCGCTGGCGATCCGCCACAACATGCCCACGCCCGCTACGACCAACACGGCGGCGGCCGCTCG
>JANYIN010000171.1 GCA_025362035.1 Gemmatimonadaceae bacterium
CGCATGTCCACGGTTCCCCATGCCCGTAGCGCGCCCCCGGCGCGCGCGATGAGAGAATCGAGGTGCAGTGTATCGGCAGAAAGGCGAAGATCAGCGACGACATCCGATAGTTGCATCCCGGTTTCGCTCAACGTGAACGAGCCGCCTCGCAACGCTCCGGTGCCCGTATAGGCCGGTGCGCTCCAGGTTCCACGAACATGCGTACTGGCCGCGAGTGTCCCTCGAGCAGACTCAATGCCGTGCGTGCCCAGAGGCAGCATGCCGAGCGACACACTGTCCAGTACGAGATCGGCGGCGAGCGCGCCGGCGAATCGGCGTGGGCCCGCCACGGAGTCCAGGGACAGGTTTATCGGCAGCGATGCAGAGCCAACGAGCAAGCGTCGTCCTGTGGAGTCGTCAGCCGTGGCGTCAAGCGAAAGTCGTAGGTCGTGATAGAGTGCACCCACGTTCACATCCAGCGTCCGGGTCCCCTGATAATGCGACGAGCGGAGGGTGGCGTTGGCAGTGATGTTCGGCTGCACGCGCGAGCCCTCGGCGTGGGCACGCACATCGACGATGCCGTCGAACGCGCTGTCTTTCTGCATCGCGCGCAATACCGTCGATACCTGAACACCCTCGACGGCGATGGCCAAACGAAGCGGACCGGAGACGGGCACGGCCCCATCCGCGAACACCCGTCCCCCAGCCTTGTTGCGAAAATCGAAGGAGTCGATCGCGATCGCACCGCAATCGAAGCGCATGGAAGCAGGATGCTGCAACTGCCACACGATCGTGTCGATCGACGCACGCAAAGCGACGAGTCGGACATCGTGCGCTCCGGGTCTGGGGTGCGCGTACGACGCGGTTGCCGCGTACGACACGACGGAATCCTGCTCCAAGTCCAACGTGCCCATCAGAGACGTCCGTCTCCAGTCTCCCGTAGCCTGCGCATGCTGGAACGCGTAGCTACTCGTTTCGATCGAGTCACCGGAAACTCGGAAGTGTATGGTCGGATCAGTGTCCCGGATGTCGGCGCTTGAGATCGACGCGGCGAGCCGGCGCACACTGCTGCCGCGTGCGACCAGTCCTTCACCTCGCGCCTCGGCATCGACGGCCAGCCTCTTCACATTTCCGGACAGTGTTCCGCTGGCGACCAAGCGGCCGGCCATGGAGTCGCGCCGAAGGGGCGGAAGGGAGTCGACGGCGAGCGTGACTCCCTCCGGCAGTCCGAGGGCGAGTCGCTCGATGCGGACAGCGTCCGCTCGACGTGCGGAGTCGACGCGCGCGGCCCGGACAAGCGCGCGTTGCCTTACGCCAGGCGCGTCGACATGACCGGTGTCGCTGGTGCCGAATTGTTTTCTCAACCGAGCGAGAGAATCGACAACAGCGGCGAACCGGAGTGTTCCGGTACGTCCGGCAATCAATCCAAGTGAACCGGAGACGCCCACCCGCGCGCCGACTGCCGATGCATCGAGCGTGTCGATGTGGAGCAGTCCGTTCTCAGCGACGGCGCGCGCGGACAGCCGGTCGACGAAGAAGGAGTCGTAGCTCGACCGAACGAAATCCAGGAAGACGTGGGTGCTCAGTGTGGCGGGCGAAAGGCCGGAGCCCCGGGCGGCCACGGTCCCCGTGACCCGCAGGTTCGGCGCCTTCGTCGAGAATGCACGCGTATTCAGCGCGTCGAGCGTCGTCGTGATGTCGTAGCGCGATCGCGATCCCGCAGGTACGACCGTGCCGTGCGCGTTCACCGCACCACCCTCATCCACTCCCACCAGGTTTGCGCGGAACCGGAGATCGTGTGTAGTGCCCTCGACATGCGCGCTTCCTGTCACGTCGCCCCGCAGTCCGGCGGCGGGAGCGAACCGGCCTACCGTGACGAACGACAGCGGCTCCAAGCGCGCCGTGGCGGTTATGTGTCGTCCGCGCGCCGCATAGGTGCCATCCCCGATCAGATGCGATCGAGCAGCGCCCTCGGCGTGCGTGAGATCCGCGCGAACACGCCAGCCATCCCGTAGCGCCCCATTGAGCATCGCTGTCCCCCTGACCACGCCGCCGAACGGCACGCGAATCCCCGCGCCGGCGAGTGTCGCGACGTGAAGTGGCTCGAGCGTCACGGCAAGGTCGTGAGCAGCGAAGCCCGTCTTGAGATCGACGACGCCGTGCGCACCCACATGACTCGTGCCGCTCGCCGCGTCATTGAAGCGGAGGTTGGCGTCGAGCTGCAGCGCACCACGCGTCCCATCAAGCGCGACGTGACCGTCAAGGGTCCCTCTTCGCTTGAGAGCAAGGTTCGGCGCCAACGAATGAATGATGTCGGTGGTGAGGCCGGCGATCGTGAGATCGGCTCCGCGAACGGAGAGTTCCGCTTTCTCTCCGACCGGCGAGACTCGCGTCACGCGGGCATGTCCCGAAACACCAGCGCCGCGAAAGTTCAGATCGACATCACTGACGTCGAAATCCGCAGTATCACCGTGGAGATGCATCGCATACCGGAGAGCCCCTCCACCAGTACCGGGCAGGCTCGGATTCAACCAGCGCAGGTCGGCGACGGCGATGGGTGCACCGGCCAGATCGAGGCGGAGTCCAGATCGGTGAAGGCCGATCGTGCCGTCGCCGCTGACGCTTGAGGCGGGAAATCGCAGGCGCGCGCCACGCCACCAGAGTGAATCCTTCGAGACGAAGAGGGTAGCCACCAGCGAGCGAATATCGATGACCGGGGGTCGATACGGTTCGGCGAGCACCGCAAGGGAGCCGATCTGCACGGTGATCGGCCGCCCATCGTGCGCCAGCGAAACAGAGGGCAGCACCGCATCGAGATCGTGCGCGTCCAGCACGCGCTGAAAACCGCCAGGCACACGCACGACTCGCCACCGCGACGCATTGCTCAACGCGAAGCTCACCGCGGAGTCTCGTGCGTGCGCGCCGAGTGTCGAGTCGGGTGACCAGGGCACACGATAGAGAACGTGGCCGTGCCGAATAGTGATATTCGCGAAGACGGGTGTGGGCGCGTGGCGCGATGTGTCAGTGGGCGTGCTTGGCGGACGGAGAAGCACTTCGAAATTCCATTTCGCGCCCGGTTGCCGGTCGATAACCACAACAGGCGTATCGAGTGCCAACTCTCGCACGACGACTTGTCCGTGCAACGCAGGCCAGAGCGCATAGCTGACGCGCACGCGACGCGCCTGGAATACCGGCTGGCGCGCGCTGTCAATCACGCTGACGTCGGTGAGGGTCGCCGTAGAGAGCAGGTTCCCTCGAAGCGCACCGATAGCGAGCGATCCGGTCAGACGGTCATTCGCCCGAGAGACCAACACGCGTCGAACCTGTTCGTTTCCCCACGGCGTGTCTGCCAGCACGAGAACGATGACCGCCACCAGAGCGGCGGCGACGATGAGAACGGTGGCAATCACCCGCAGCGCGCGGCGAGCATTCGTCGCCTGCGCTGAGGTAGATGATCCGATCGGCGTCGTCATCAAAACGCTTGGCCCATCGCGAAGTGTACGACCAGCCGGCGGGCAATCGAATGCAGTGTTCCGGTCGAGGGGTCGATCGGCGAATAGTTTTTCTCGTGCGCGAGGTGTACGACGCGCTCCGTGCCGCTCGAATCGGCGATGGCGACGACGACGGGAAGCGATTCCGCACCCACCGGACGAAAGCCGAGATCCAGCCGCAGCACGCCGAGCGGCGAGCGGTAGCGGAAGCCAAACCCAGGCGTCACCGCGCCTCGGCCGCGAGCGGCGATGGCGAGGCCGCCGGTGCCCACGTATGCGCCGTCGGCGAAGACCACGCCGCCAACCTGCTTTAGCAGCGGTATCCGCACTTCCACGCTGCCTTCCACCACGCTACTGCCGCCCGTGGGACGCTCGAACAGCTGGTCGTTCGGGACAGTGGAGGGATCGCACTGGCCGCTCGCAATGGTCGCGTCCGTGCAGCCGACGGCGATCAGCGACGCGCGACGTGCCTGCACGACACGCGGGCCAAGTTCGTTCTCCGAGAAGCCGCGAACGGATTGCATACCACCCGCATAGAAGCGCGCGCGCGGGTGCAGGATGCCCTCGCCGTCGGCGCTCAGGCCGAGTGCTTGACGGTCGCCGGAGAGCGGCCGGACCATGCCGAATCGCCCGTGAAGAGCAAGCACCGTCGGCGCGCGGCCCGCGTCGAGTGTGGGGGATGGTGTCGCGAATGCGTGATAGAACGCGGCGTCGAGCGCGACACGATTGTGCGCGAATGCTGATCCCGTGACGCTCGACGCATGCTCCGCATCGAGCAACGCGGTGTAACCGGTGGTCGGTGACTCCAGGTCGTCGGATCGATCGATGGACGCACTGAGCGCGATGGGCGCGAGTCGCCGCAGCGTCGCGAGCGATTGCGTGGTAGGTGCGTCGCAAATGCCATAGCCGGCGCAGAAGTACACCGCGCTCGACTGAACACGCGTCGCCTCCACTCGATAGTTGATACCGATGGGAATCTTCGGTGCAAGTTCGCGCACGATGCCCAGGGAGGCACCGACGTCTTCATCGATGACGACGCCGACGAGCGAGCGGCGTCCGGCGAACGCGCTGATTGCCGCGCTCGTCCGCGCACTCCTGATCCAGGGTTGTGTCAGGGTGAGCGATGCCTGGTACGTGGGCCGGAGGAACGCCGTGCCGTCGTATGTCGCATCTGTGGGTACGGCCCGTTGGAAAATGGCCCGTCCGTCGAGCTGCTGGGCGAGGAGATTGCCGACAGCCGCATGGGCTCGCAGCCAACGGCCGGCGCCAAGTGCATTGTCTCGCACTTCCGCATCGGCCTGACCGAACTCGATAGTGTTGAAACCCAGCGTGAGCTCCGCGTGGTGCGCGGGAGCCTCGGACACAGCAATAGTCAGGTCCTTGATGCTGTCGCCAACCGACGGAGTGAGCACCAACGCCCTCGAGACGGCCGGAGACTGCAGCAGCCGCTTCTGACTCTCCAGCACGGCATCGCGCGTGTAGAGCGCGCCGGGTTGCAGAAGCAGGCCACGTTGCAGCGCGGCACTCGAAAGGTAGTGATTGCCCTGGAACTCGATGCGGCCGATGCGCGTCGTTGGTCCGGGTGCGATTACGATGCGCACCGGTACCTGTCGTGAGACATCGGCTCGCGGCACCGTCGTGTCGATGCGTACGTCACCGTAGCCCTTGTTCCACACGGCGGCGCGCAGGCGCGCCAGCGTCGAGTCCAGCGCGATGAGACTGAGCGGGTCTCCCTGTCGCAACGCGACGGACTCGGCAAGCTCGGTCGGCGAGAGCACCGGCAGGCTTTGCGTGACCTCGAGAGAACTGACGCGCGTCGGCTCGCCTTCCACGATATGAAAAGCCACGTCGTACCCGCGCTTCACCTGGACGAGCTGCGTATCCACCTGGGCCTCGCGAAAGCCCCTGCGCCAGTAGTACACGTGCAGCGCGGTGATGTCCTCACCCAGCGCCGCCGATGTGGTGCGACGGCGATCGGTGAACAACTGGCTCGGTGTCAGCTTGCACACCGGGATGAGGAACGGGAGGCGACAGGGCGACCCCCGCGTGAAGACGACGAGCTTCAGGTCGTCGGCGCTGACGGCGCTGGCACCCGCGAAAGTGACCGTATGGACGTCGATCGAATCATGCGGACTTCGCGCTGGCACCCTCTGCGCCTGGACCGAACGAGCGCACAGCGCGAGCAGGCACGTGGTGAGCAGTTCTCTGGGATTCGGAACGTACATGCGCGCAGATGGAGGTTCAGGGCGCTGGTGGGCGGACTGAGCCACATAGCGCGAGAAACGGGCCGCCGCTCGGTAGGGTGTGGCGCCCCGCGGGGCAGG